>JAAZBN010000137.1 GCA_012513795.1 Bacteroidales bacterium
CATGACATGAAGGTCACGTAGCCGGTGACAGTGACCGGCAGCTCCTTAACAGTTATCTTCTGCCTGAACTCAGTGTTACCGCTGTGCATCCCGATATCCATCCCGAAGCTGTTGTCAAACTTGACTTCCGGCTCATTGACGGCAACCGGCTTCCCCTCAAGGATATAAGCCTGGGAAGGCTCGAAGGTAAAGCTGGTGGCAATGGGCCCTCCCTCGGGAAGATCCATCGCATACAGGTGCCAGGTATCATCAATGGCAGCTGTCATTACTATTTCATAACTACTGTCAGCCGTCTTCTCACTTTTAAAACTCCAGGTGACCGGCTCAAGAACCTGAGCGTTAACAATTGAAAAGGGTATCAGCAGCAAAGCTGCAAAAATCAATGATCTTCGGTTTGTCATCTCTACATTCATTAAGGCCACAAAAATAACGATAAATGTATATATCAATTATTTGACTTCGCCATATCGTTAACCTAACTTTGATAACAACAATCGATATGCAAAAATGTTAAGCCTTGATCAAACGGATTACCCGCTGTCCACAACAGGCTTTAAAGATCATGCCGTACCGGCGGGTATTACGGCCATTATTACTGGCAATGCCACAATCAGGTGCCGCATGACATGCAAGTGCCGACTGTTTGATATTTTAGATTCACTAAACTATATACATGTTTAAGTGATTCTAAAGTAAATTTAAGATGAAATATTTTGTTATTAAACTTTCCTGGCTTATATTTGTTTATTCCTTGTTGAGAATGATTCCTTGTTATGAATATTGAAGATTACAGAACAAAACTCAGGGAGAAGGGGCTGAAGGTTACACTACAGCGTCTGGCGGTATTTGAGGCAGTGGATGTTCTGCATGACCACCCTACCACAGAGGAAGTCACACATTTTATAAGGAAGAAGTATCCTGACATCGCTACGGGGACTATATATAAAACCCTTGAAACACTTGTCAATCATGATATTCTTAACAGGGTGAAGACTGACAGCGGACTGATGCGTTACGATGCAGTAAAAGACATACATCATCATATTTATTGCACTCACTGTGACCGGATAGAGGATTATTATGACAGCGAGCTTACACAGATGATATATGATTACTTCGAAGAGAAGCAGATTCCAGGGTTCGAGATAGATGAGATCAAGTTGCAGATAACAGGCAAATACACAGACAACAGGGAGGCTGTCAAAAAAAGATGATCAGGCTCTTGCTCATATCAGGAGGGACCATTTCGCTCGTACTGGGGATTATCGGGATCTTCATCCCGGTTCTGCCCACAACGCCTTTCATGATTCTTTCAGCAGGGTTGTATGTGAAAAGCTCCCCGGCGCTCTACAACAGAATCATGACCGGCCGCCTCACTTCCAGGTACATGACCCCTTCTGCAGGCAGAAGAGCCGGGATCACAGCCATAATCATAATGTGGTCAATGATCATTCTGACAGCATTCTTCGTTGTCAACTCCACCTGGCTCCTGATCCTCCTGTTAGTCGTCGGAGCCACTGGTACAGTATTCAAGATCAGGTATTTCTTCAGCAAGAAACATAAACAGATTACCGGCAACCACTAAGAAACAATAACAATGGCAAAGAAAAAACTCACCACAGCAGCAGGCAGGCCGTACTTCGAGAACGAAGACAGCATGACCGCAGGTCCGAGGGGACCGGTCCTTCTTCAGGACTATTACCTCCATGAGAAACTGGCTCACTTCAATCGTGAGCGTATCCCTGAAAGGATTGTTCATGCCAAGGGCACGGGAGCCTTCGGAACATTCACCGTAACAGGCAATATCACAAAATACACCAAGGCGAAACTTTTCAGCAAGACCGGCAACAAATGCCGGGTGCTTGTCCGCTTCTCCACCGTAGGCGGGGAGAAGGGAAGCGCCGACACCGAACGTGACCCCAGGGGCTTCGCAGTCAAATTTTACACTGAGGATGGCAACTGGGACCTGGTGGGAAACAACACCCCCGTCTTCTTCATCAAAGACGCGAAGAAGTTTCCCGACTTCATTCACACCCAAAAGCGCGATCCGAAGACCAATCTCAAAAGCGCCAACATGCTGTGGGACTACTGGAGCCTCAATCCCGAGAGCCTGCACCAGGTCATGATACTCTTCAGCGACAGGGGAACGCCTGACGGATACCGTCACATGAACGGCTACGGGAGCCACACCTTCTCTATGTACAACAAGAAGAACGAGAGAGTTTGGGTCAAGTTCCACTTCAAGACCATGCAGGGCAACAGGACTCTTACCGGGCCGCAGGCTGAGGAGCTCAGGGGCAAGGATCCCGACTATGCGCAGCGCGACCTGGTGGAAGCCATCGACAAGAAAGAGTTCCCGAAGTGGAGATTGATGATACAGGTAATGACCGATGCGCAAGCTGCAAAATTCAAGTGGAATCCCTTCGACCTGACAAAGGTATGGCCGCATAAGGAATATCCGCTTATTGAAGCCGGTATCATGGAACTGAATGAGATACCCTCGAACTACTTTGCCGAGGTTGAGCAGGCAGCCTTTGCGCCATCCAACATAGTCAACGGCATCGGTCTGTCGCCTGACAAAATGCTTCAGGGCAGGATACTGGCGTATCCTGATGCCCATCGCTACAGGCTCGGCGCCAACTATGAACAGATTCCTGTTAACCGGCCAATCGTGCCGGTGCATAACCATCAGCGAGATGGTTTCATGGCCATCGACGGCAATGGCGGCTCCGCACCCAACTACTATCCCAACAGTTTTGATGACATCGAAGCCGATAAAGATTACAGGGAGCATCCCATGGAGCTTGGTTCAGTTGTGGCCGACTACTGGGACCGTAACAAGAATGACAACGATCATTATTCGCAGGCAGGCGCCCTATTCAGGAAAGTAATGACTGACAGTGAGCGGGCTAATACCGTTGCAAACTTCGTGGCCTCCATGAAGGGTGTCACAGGTCCGAAAAGGAAAGAGATACTGATGCGTCAGCTTGATCATTTCCATAAGGCTGACAAGGAGCTGGCACAACTGGTGGCAAAAGGCCTCGGCATCAAGTATCCGCCCAAAAAGTAAAATGATGTTATAAACAACGATATTAACTAATTAAAACACAAGAACTATGGCACAAACCGGAAGATCAATCGTTAAGATGGACGTTGACAAACTTCTTAACCTCCTTAACAAGGCGCTGGCTGACGAGTGGCTGGCCTATTACCAGTACTGGATAGGCGCTAAAGTGGTAAAGGGACCAATGAAGGATGCAGTTATCAGTGAGCTGGAGCTGCATGCCACTGAAGAACTCACACATGCCGAACTACTGGTAGAAAGAATTGTCCAGCTGGGAGGCACACCGGTGCTTACCACAGACGAGTGGACTAAAATAACAAACTGTGGGTACGAGACACCGGAAGATCCGTTCGTTTCGGTTATCCTTGACCAGAACATCAAGGGAGAACAGTGTGCGATAAGGGTCTACAGCGAGCTCCTGGATCTGACAAGAGAAGGTGACCCGGTAACCTACGATGTGATACTTCAGATACTCAAGGATGAAGTTGAGCACGAAGAGGATCTCGTGGCCCTTAAGGAAGATTTCGATCTTATGATTGAGAGAAGAAAATAACTAAACTATAATTAATTAAAAATCAATTTACTATGGAAGAAAAAGTTTATGCAATGCCACGTATTGGCGACAAAGCTCCTGAATTCAAGGCAGTTACAACACAGGGTGAAATTAATTTCCCGAATGATTACAAGGGAAGCTGGGTGATTTTGTTCAGCCATCCTGCCGACTTCACTCCGGTCTGTACCTCTGAGTTCATGACCTTTGCCACCATGGCAGAGAAATTTGAAAAGGCCAATACCAAGCTCGTGGGTCTCTCAGTTGACGGTCTCTACAGCCATATTGCATGGCTGCGTACCATCAAGGAAAAGATTGAGTACAAGGGTATGAAGGATGTAGAGGTGAAATTCCCCCTCATTGAGGACATCACCATGGAAGTGGCACAGAAGTATGGCATGATGATGCCGGGTGAGAGCAACACAAAGGCTGTGAGGGCAGTGTTCTTCATTGATCCCAAGGGCATTATACGCACCATTCTCTACTATCCGCTGAGTCTGGGCCGTAATTTCGAGGAGATCTACAGGGTGGCCCTCGGTCTGCAGACTGCTGATGAGTTCTCCGTTGCCCTTCCTGCCGACTGGCAGCCGGGTGATGATGTGATCGTTCCCACAGCCGGATCATGCGGTGTGGCCAAGGAGCGCATGGAGAGCAAGGAAGAGATGAAGTGCTATGACTGGTTCTTCTGCACCAAAAAACTGGACAAGCAGAAGATCCTTGACAAGGTGTTGAAGAAATAATCAGATTTAAATCAAGATGTTGCGGCAGGCCCCCGGGGGGCCTGCCGCATCTTTTTTTGCATGGTTAATATGATCTGACGTGAACGTTTCGCACGGCACGTCCTGATGGTTCATTCTGGTTGGTGAAGGCCGCATCCCATGCCAGCGCCTCCGCCGTGCTGCAGGCCACTGATGGTACCGAAGGTACGGTCATCGCAGCAGCATCAGAGGGGAAATGATCGGCAAAGATAGAGCGGTAAAAATACTCCTCCTTGGTGAGCGGTGTGTTCAGCGGGAATCGATAGCGGGCCGTTGCCATCATCTCATCAGTAACCTTTTTAGATGTCAGTTCCCGGAGTGTGTCTATCCAGTTGTAACCCACACCGTCAGAGAACTGCTCCTTCTGGCGCCAGGCTATCTCCTTAGGGAGGTAATCCTCGAAAGCCTTTCTGACCACCCACTTCTCCATCCTGCCGTTAAGGGCCATCTTGTCGGCCGGATTGAGCCTCATCGCCACATCAAGAAACTCCTTGTCGAGGAACGGGACTCTGCCCTCAACACCCCAGGCAGCCAGTGACTTATTTGCCCGCAGACAGTCGTACAGGTGGAGCTTGCTCAGCTTTCGCACCGTCTCCTCATGGAATTCGCGCGGTCCGGGTGCCCGGTGGAAATAGAGGTATCCTCCAAAAACCTCATCGGCCCCTTCGCCTGACAGCACCATCTTTACCCCCATAGATTTTATCACCCTGGCCATGAGATACATAGGAGTGGAGGCCCGGACTGTTGTCACATCATAGGTCTCAAGGTAATAGATCACATCGCGCACCGCGTCCAATCCTTCCTGAACAGTAATATGGATCTCATGATGTACCGTACCTATATGATCGGCCACCCTGCGTGCCGCTGCCAGGTCAGGCGATCCCTCGAGCCCGATGGCAAAGGAATGTAGCTGCGGCCACCAGGCATCAGCCGTGTCATCTGTCTCAATGCGCCGTGCAGCGTACTTCTTCGCAATAGCGGAGATGACCGAACTGTCAAGCCCTCCGGAGAGCAGAACACCATAAGGGACGTCGGACATCAGCTGACGGTGGACCGCTTTTTCCAGCGCTTCGCGTAAGGCGCCGATGTCAGAGGTGTTCCCCTCCACGGCATCATATGAAGTCCAGTCGCGACTGTACCATTTGGTCATGACACCGTCTCTGCTGAAATAGTAGTGCCCCGGTGGGAAGGTCTCAATCTTGCGGCACATACCCTCCAGCGCCTTCAGTTCGGAAGAGAAATAGAGATTGCCAAAGATATCCCATCCAAGATAGAAAGGGACAATGCCTATATGATCACGTGCCGCAAGGTAGCAGTCGTTCACCTCATCATAGAGCACAAAGGCAAAGATACCGTTCAGGTCGTCGAGGAAATCACAGCCCCTGTCGGCATAGAGTGCAAGAATAACTTCGCAATCTGATTTGGTTGTAAAATCATACCTGTCACTGTACCGCTCCCGTATCTCGCGATGATTGTATATCTCGCCGTTCACTCCCAGGATCAGCCGGCGGTCACGGCTGTACAGCGGTTGCCCGCCGGATTGCACATCAACTATTGAGAGACGCTCATGGGCAATTATTGCCTTCTCCCCGCAATATATGCCTGACCAGTCGGGGCCCCGGTGCCGCAGCTTGCCCGACATCTCCAGGATCCGGGGCCGTAACTCCTCAGCGCTAACTTTCAGGTCAAAAACACCTACAACACCACACATATAATAAATACTATTTTATGATTATAAGGATGCAAAAATATATATTTATTTTGTTTTATGGTGTTTTTTGTTATATTTTATAATTTTTTATTGATATTTGGTTTATTTCATTTACATGTTACAATTCTTGATGGTCTACGACCATCAACACCATTAAAATCCTGTTCTACAATGCTTTATGCTCTACGAGCATCTTTACGTATGTGGTCCACAGACCCCACCTCGTAGAGGTCAAAGAATTGTATATGGAGGTCCGAAATAGCCCCCACCACCTCGTAGAGGTGGAAGAATTGTACAACCCTGCTACCCACATGCCCCCGGGGCGGGTGGGGTACATGCTTTTACAATTCTTGATGGTCTACGACCATCCTGCGAATGAGAGTTCTGAAAGACAATGCTTTATGGCTACGCCCAATCCTCATAGAGAGTCAGTCATTGTCACACTATTGCCTACTGCCTCTTGCCTGCTGCCTGATAGAAATCATTCCCCTTATCATCAGTCAGAATAAATGCAGGCATGTTCTTAACCACTATCTTACGTACTGCCTCCATGCCAAGCTCCTCAAAGTCAACCACCTCAACGGAAACAATGTTCTCAGTTGCAAGTATTGCTGCCGGTCCTCCTACAGAACCCAGGTAGAATCCTCCATGCTTTTTGCATGCATCCGTCACCTGCTGTGACCGGTTGCCCTTGGCAACCATCACCATTGACCCGCCATGGCTCTGGAAGAGATCGACGTACGTGTCCATGCGCCCCGCGGTTGTGGGTCCAAAGGAGCCGGAAGCCATCCCTTCCGGCGTTTTTGCCGGCCCGGCATAGTATACCGGGTGGTTCTTGAAGTAATCAGGCATCGGCTTGCCTTCATCAAGCATCTGTTTGATACGGGCGTGAGCCATATCCCGTGCTACTATCAGGGTGCCGCTGAGACTGAGCCTGGTCTTTACAGGGTGTTTTGTCAGCTGGGCCAGTATATCCTTCATAGGCCTTTCAAGGTCTATCTCCACCGGTTTGTCAATCTCCGGAGCCTTCGCCGGCATGAATTTCCCCGGATTGGTTTCAAGCTGTTCAAGGAATATTCCTTCGGCAGTGATCTTGCCTTTGATATTCCTGTCGGCGCTGCAGCTGACACCTATTCCCACCGGGCAGGAGGCGGCATGGCGGGGCAGCCGGATCACCCTCACATCATGCACAAAATATTTCCCGCCGAACTGAGCGCCAACACCGTACTCATGGCAGATCTTTTCTATTCTCTCCTCCCACTCGGGATCGCGGAATGCACTTCCCGCCGCATTCCCTGAGGCAGGGAGATCATCAAGGTATCCCGCCGAAGCCAGCTTCACTGTCTTCAGTGTCATCTCGGCCGAGGTGCCCCCTATCACTACTGCCAGGTGGTATGGTGGACAGGCCGCTGTTCCCAGGTCCTGAATCTTTTCGCGGATAAAACTGGTGAGAGAGGCCTCGTTCAGGAGCGATTTAGACTGCTGGTAGAGAAAGGTCTTGTTTGCAGAGCCACCACCCTTGGCAATGAAGAGAAACCTGTACTCATCGCCCTGCGTTGCAGCTATGTCAATCTGTGCCGGCAGGTTGGTCCCGGTGTTCTTTTCAGCGAACATCGAAGAGGGAACTATCTGCGAATAGCGCAGGTTCTTCTCTCCGTAAGTCTCCCAGATGCCCTTGCTCAGATGAAGGGCATCATCAGTGCCGGTAAAAACATCCTCCCCCTTCCATGCCATTATGATGGCCGTCCCGGTATCCTGACACCAGGGCAGCTTCCCTTCCGCAGAGATCACCGAGTTGCGTAACATTATCCATGCCACAAACTTATCATTGTCAGTAGATTCCGGATCATCCAGTATCTTCGCCAGCTTCTCCAGGTGCGAAGTACGCAGGTAGAAGTTAACATCAGTGAATGCTTCCCTGGCAAGCATCCTGAGCGCTTCGGGCTGAACCTGCAGGAGCCTCCTGCCGCAACACTCAGTCATCCTCACATGATCAGCAGTGATCTTACGGTACCGGGTCTCATCCTTCCCATGCAGGAAGGGCTTGTCATAAATAAATTCTCCCATGATTTCTATGCTTTTGGGGCTATATGGTCTCAAAGATAGGAAGGCGAGAGGCAAATAACAATAGCACATTGAGACACCAGCACAGGAGGTTGCTCATTCCAGTACACGAAGTGTCGGGAAGGCATCAGTGATATTTGTTATTCATAATTTGTCTAAATAAGGATCTGAGGCAAAAATTCTTCCTCCGGCCGAAAACGTTTGAAATATATGACACAACGCAAATGCCCGAAAAATCGGCGTTTAGAAGCCTTCAAAGGGTATTGCGGAACCAGATTTTCGACTAATTTTGAATAGGTTAACGGAACAGGGTAATAAAACTAACAGCTAACGTACGATGAATGTGATCTACAGACGCAAGCCGAGGCTCTCCCGCTGGCAGATATGGAACATGAGTTTTGGTTTTCTGGGCATCCAGTTTGGGTTTGCCCTTCAGAACGGCAATGTGAGCCGTATCTTTCAGACTCTCGGGGCCGAGATAGACAATATTCCCATCCTGTGGATAGCGGCACCGGTGACGGGTCTCCTGGTACAGCCGATAGTGGGTCACATGAGTGACCGCACATGGAACAGGCTGGGACGCCGGCGCCCCTATTTCCTTACAGGCGCCATCCTTGCCTCGCTGGCACTGGCCATCATTACCAACTCTCCCACATGGATCTTTGCCACGGTGATGCTCTGGATCATGGATGCCTCTATAAATATCTCCATGGAGCCATTCAGGGCATTTGTCGGTGACATGCTCTCATCCGAGCAGCGAACGACGGGATTTGCCATGCAGAGTTTCTTTATTGGAGTGGGAGCGGTTATTGGCAGCTTCCTGCCCTGGATCCTCGCTCACTGGTTCAATGTCCCTGAGGTGCCTGCCGAGGGCAAACTGCTGCCTTTCAATCTGAAGCTTTCGTTTTATATAGGGGCTGCGGTATTGCTTCTGGCTGTACTATGGACTATAATACGCACAAAGGAATATTCTCCCGCTGAGCTTGAGGAGTTTGAGAAAGGCGAGCGCATCGCTCGCGGCGAGCCGGCAGAAGAGATAACCACCGTTTCTGCCACACCTGAACCAGACCATGCCGTCACAGCAGGCACAATCAGGGAGGTTAACTTCTACCGTCCTGGAATAATTTGGCTTGCGGCAGGACTGGTGCTTACATTCATTCTCTCCAGGGTCAACCTTGAGAAGGAGCTTTACGTGGTCACCGGCGGTATTGCCCTTTTCGGATTGCTGCAGATCATTGCGGGCATGCTGAAATCGGGTGGCAGAGGCGGCAACGGCCTCAACAGCATCCTGACCGACCTCAAGCACATGCCCGCAACAATGGGGCAGCTTGCAGTGGTTCAGTTCTTTACATGGTTTGCTCTCTTTTCCCTGTGGATATACACCACATCGGCAGTCACTTCAAAGATTTACGGTACCAGTGACACTGCCTCACTTGCCTACAATGAGGGAGCCAACTGGGTGGGAGTGCTCTTTGGCGTCTACAACGGCTTTGCGGCTGTGGTGGCATTCCTGCTGCCGGTGCTGGCAAAAGCCACCTCCCGCAGGATAACCCACGCCATATGTCTTCTTGTTGGTGGCCTGAGCCTGATGTCAATCACTTTCATCAACTCACCCAATATGCTTATCCTCCCCATGCTTGGCATAGGGCTGGCATGGGCAAGCATCCTTTCAATGCCCTATGCCATCCTTACCGGTTCACTGCCGCATAACAAGATGGGTATCTATATGGGTATCTTCAACTTCTTCATTGTCATCCCTCAGATACTTGCAGCAAGCATCCTGGGTAGCATGGTCAAGCATCTCTTCCACGGCAACACAATGCTGGCGCTGGTAACCGGAGGTATCTCAATGATCATCGCAGCGCTCTCGGTGAAGTTCGTTAATGACATCGATGACAGGAGGTAATGATGGATCTGAGGGGATGTATATTTGACCTTGACGGGGTAATTGTTGACACTGCTAAATACCATTTCATGGCGTGGCGCCGCCTGGCGAAAGAGCTGGATTTCACCTTCACCCTCGAGGATAACGAGGCACTTAAAGGAGTCAGCCGGATGGCTTCGCTCGAGATCCTCCTGAACAAGGGAGGCATCCATGTCAGTGAAGAGGAGAAGGCGAGGCTTGCGGCCAGGAAGAACGGTTGGTATGTAGAGTTCATCTCCGGCATGACCCCCGATGAGATCCTTCCCGGAAGCATAAAACTGCTCAGGGCGCTGAGGAGAAAGGGAATACTGACAGCCATCGGGTCGGCAAGCAAGAATGCAGGAACAATCCTTGACAGAATCGGCCTGCGCCCCATGTTCGACGCAATTATTGACGGCAACAAGATACATAAGGCTAAACCTGATCCCGAAGTATTTTTACGCGGTGCAGAGGAGATGAATCTGCCACCATCGTCATGCGTGGTGTTTGAGGATGCGCAGGCAGGGATAGAGGCAGCCATTGCAGGCGGGATGAAGTGTGTGGGTGTGGGAAGCCCGGAGCTGCTGGGAAGGGCTGACCTGGTCATCCCCGACCTGCGAAAGATTACCATTAAGCAATTGACAAATCTATAGTTTGAGATGAGTGACACACGTTTCCAGTCCGATGAGTGGAAGATCATAGAGACCCGTTTTGAGCCCTCAAGGGCCCGTGACTCGGAGAGCATCTTTGCCCTGGGAAACGGCATGATGGGACAGAGGGCCAATTTTGAGGAGACATACTCAGGTGATACACTCCAGGGTTCATATGTGGCGGGAGTCTATTACCCTGACAAGACCGTTGTGGGATGGTGGAAGATCGGCTACCCTGAATATTTTGCCAAAGTGCCCAACGCGCCCTCATGGATTGGCATAAAAATAAGGATAGACGGTGAGGAGCTTGACCTGGCAAAATGTACACTCAGGAGCTTTCGCCGGGAGCTTGACATGAAGCAGGGCCTGCTTACCCGCTCCTTTACGGTTGTGATGCCTTCGGGCAGGGTGGCTGAGGTTAGCGCAAAGCGATTTTTGTCAATGCACGAACCGGAAAAAGCGGCCATCAGTTACTCTGTACGCATCACCGGAGGCGCCGGGACAGTGGAGATAATCCCCTGGCTGAGTGCCGATGTATACAATGAAGACGCCAACTACGACGAAAAGTTCTGGGAGAACGAATCCTCCGCCAGCGACGGCGACAGGGCAGTGGTTGTGGCTCAGACACGCAAGACAGCCTTCGTGGTGGCAACAGCCATGGAGAACGTGTTCACCCGCAACGGCCGGAAGGCCGGGGAGAAAACCGCCATTACAACAACCGACAAAACGGCTCACTGTACATTCTCAGCAACATATGCTGACGGAGACACCTTCAATGTAACTAAATATGCTGCCGTTCTCTCATCATTCAACCATCCCCTTGAAGGCCTGGCAGAAAAAGCAATGGCCACCGCCGGCGAGGCAGCAAAGAAGGGTTTTGAGGCCATGCTTGCCGACCACCGTCGGGCCTGGGAAAAGAAATGGGAGCATGGTGATATAGTCATCCGTGGTGACATAGCTGCACAGCAGGGTATACGTTTCAATATCTTCCAGCTTAACCAGACCTATACCGGCGAGGATCCTCGGCTGAACATCGGTCCCAAGGGATTCACCGGGGAGAAGTATGGCGGCAGTACATACTGGGACACAGAGGCATTTGCTTTCCCCTTCTACCTGAGTACAGCAGATACGCACGTGGCCCGCAACCTGCTGCTTTACCGGTACAAACACCTCGGCAAGGCCATTGAGAACGCCGGCAAACTGGGATTCACCGCAGGGGCTGCCCTTTACCCGATGGTCACCATGAACGGTGAGGAGTGCCATAACGAGTGGGAGATAACCTTTGAAGAGATACACCGCAACGGGGCAATAGCATATGCCATCTATAACTATGTCAGGCATACCGGCGACCAGGATTACCTGGCGGAATACGGCCTCGAGGTGCTCATAGCCATCTCGCGCTTCTGGGCACAACGCGCCACCTTCTCACAGGAGAAGCACCAGTACGTGATCCTCGGTGTCACCGGCCCCAACGAGTACGAGAATAATGTCAACAATAACTGGTACACCAATACCCTGGCCCGGTGGACATTGAGATACACCTGTGAAATGCTTGACTGGTTAAAGGATACAAGCCTGGTGAAGTACAACTCAGTGATCAGTCGCACACAACTTGACACACAGTGTGAACTGAGCCTCTGGAAGGAGATCATTGACAACATATACCTCCCGGTGCATCATGATCTGGGCATCTTCCTGCAGCAGGACGGTTTCATGGACAAGGTTCAGCAGACGGTGAATGATCTTGACCCGGCTGTAAGGCCCCTTAACCAGCACTGGTCGTGGGACCGAATCCTTCGTTCGGTGTTCATCAAGCAGGCCGATGTGCTCCAGGGAATCTACTTCTTTGAGGAAGAGTTCAGTGAGGAGGCTATCCGACGCAACTTCGACTTTTATGAGCCGCGCTGCGTGCATGAGTCGTCACTCTCTGCCAGCATCCATTCAGTGCTGGCAGCCAGGCTCCATGACACCGAGAGAGCCTATACCCTTTACCTCCGCACGGCAAGGCTGGATCTTGACGACTACAACCACGAGGTGAAGGACGGACTGCACATCACCAGCATGGCCGGCACCTGGCTCGCCATTGTTGAGGGCTTCGGAGGAATGCGGATATGTAATGACAGGGTCTGCTTTAACCCGGCAATTCCCGCCGCATGGGAATCATATTCGTTTATTATCAGGTACAGAAACAATCCCTTCAGGGTAGAGGTCAACGGAACAAAGGTCAACGTGGTCAACCTCTCCGGGGCTGATATCCCGCTTGCTGTTTATGGCGAGCAGGTGACCCTTAAGCCCGGGGAAGAAAAAAGATTCGGGAAACAATGAAAAGAACACTACAGGCACTGGTGCTGCTGATGCTCACGGCCCTGCTGCCGGCACAGAAGCAGGTGATTGAGCGGGTCGACCCTCCCTCATGGTTCACAGGCATGAAGGACGGTGCCCTGCAGTTAATGGTATACGGCAAGGAGATCGGTTCATACGATGTGAAGACAGATTACCCGGGTGTGGAGGTGAAAACGCTTATCCGCACCGAAAATCCGAATTACCTGTTCGTGAACCTGTTCATCACCGGTGAAGCGAAGCCGGGAACGGTAACACTGAAGTTTACCAGCGGAAAGAAGAAGCTTACTCATGACCTGCCTCTTCTTGCCCGGCCGGCTGGGCCGGCCAGGGGTTTCAACTCTTCAGACGTGATCTACCTTCTGATGCCCGACCGGTTCGCTAACGGAGACACCGCCAATGATAACGTGGAGGGGATGACCGAGCAGATGGATCGCAACAACCCGGGCGGCCGCCACGGCGGAGACCTGAGGGGAATAATGGATCATATTGACTACCTCCATGGACTGGGAGTAACGGGAATATGGCTCAATCCGTTCCTGGAGAACAACCAGCAACACTCATCATACCACGGGTACTCCACCACTGATTTTTACAGATCAGACCCCCGTTACGGCTCCAACGAGGAGTTCCGGCAGCTGGTGGCCGAAGCTCACAGGAAAGGCATGAAGGTGGTCATGGATATGATTTTCAACCACATTGGATCATTCCACTGGTGGATGAATGATCTGCCATCAAAGGACTGGATACATCAGTTTGACACATTCACCCGCACCAACTACCGTGCTTCGACTTATATGGATCCTTACGCTGCAGAGAGTGACAGGATGCTGATGGAGAAGGGATGGTTTGACGTGACCATGCCTGACCTGAACCAGAGTAACCCTCTGGTTGAAACATACCTCATCCAGACAAGCCTCTGGTGGATAGCCTTCAGCGACCTTGACGGCATCAGGATGGATACATACCCCTACCCCCACCCTGACATGATGGCAAGATGGGCAAAGAGGGTTGAAGAGGAGTTTCCCGGCTTCTTTATCGTAGGCGAGGTATGGTATGATGACCCGGCACAGATCTCCTACTGGGCGCTGAACAAGAAAAACAGCGACGGCTACCGTTCAAACCTGCCTTCAGTGACAGACTTCCCTGTATGTTTCGCAACGCACAGGGCCTTCGAGGGGAAACTGAACCCGACTGACGGGCTGTCAGGGTTGTATAATGTCCTCTCGCAGGACTTCCTCTACCCGGAACCCCTCAGGAACGTGATCTTCCTTGATAACCATGACATGACAAGATTCTCTACCCAGACAGGCAAAAGCCTCGAGGCATACAAGCTGGGACTGAGCTTCATCATGACCACGAGAGGCATACCTCAGCTCTATTATGGCACTGAGATAGTCATGGAAGGCGACAAGAGCAAGGGTGACGGGCGGCTGAGGGAGGATTTCCCCGGTGGATGGCCCGGTGACACGAAGAATGTCTTTACCGCCACCGGACTGTCGGATGAAGAGAAGGAGGCTCTGGCGTTCACCCGGCTGGTACTAAACTGGAGAAAAACTAAGGAGGTGATCCACACGGGTAATCTGAAACACTATATACCGACCGACGGGGTTTATGTCTACTTCAGGTATAACTGCAATGAGAGCGTAATGGTGATCATCAACACCAACCAGAAGGAGAGCCGGACCATAAGCGGCGAGAAGTATGCCGAGTCACTTGAAGGGTTCACCCATGGCACTGATATCATCACAGGCCGGAAGATTGAAGACCTGGACTCATTCACAATAGCCCCGGAAACAGCAATGATTATTGAACTTAAATAACCTGATCACTATGAAAGAGCACATTATTAAACTTATCCTACTGTTCATCGGTGCAGCAGCACTGATGGTTGCCTGCCGGCCCAAACCGGCTGCTGTGATTGAACCCCTGAAGACCACCGTACAGCATGCTGAATGGACCCGTAACATGGTTCTCTATGAAATCAACACCCGGCAGTTCTCCGAGGAGGGCACCTTCGCCGGAGTGCAGGAGAGACTCCCGCAGCTGAAGGAGCTGGGAGTGAACGTCCTGTGGTTCATGCCCGTCTATCCCATTGGCGAATTAAACAGGAAGGGAGAACTCGGCAGTTACTATTCAATCAGTGATTATAAAGGGATCAATCCGGAGTTCGGTACTATTGACGACTTTAAAGCGCTTGTTGACACAGCCCACGCCATGGGCTTCCACGTGATCCTCGACTGGGTTGGTAATCACTCGGCATGGGATAACCCTCTTGCCACAGAATTCCCCGAATGGTATGAGAAGGATTCCCTCGGAAATTTCGTTTCGCCGTTTGACTGGACTGACGTCATTCAGTTCGACTACACTGCAGAGCCGTTGTGGGACTACATGGTAGGAGCCATGAAGTACTGGGTGGAGGATGTAGGTATTGATGGCTACCGCTGTGATTTCCCGGGACTGGTACCCGAGGAGTTCTGGTTCAGGGCCACCACCGAGCTGAATGCTGTCAGGCCTGTGCTGATGCTGGCCGAGGATGAGGATCATTCGTACCTGCTTGAGCGCGCCTTTGACATGAACTATGCATGGGCGCATCATCACCTGATGAACGCCGTGGCCGGCGGACACCGCTCGCCGGCGGCCCTCGACAGCATTATTCAGTACGAACTCAAGCGTTATGCCCCTGAGTCGTACAGGCTGCGGTTCATGACCAACCACGATGAGAACTCATGGAACGGCACTATTGACGAGAGGTTGGGTGATGCACAGAAGGCGTTTGCCTGCTATCTGTTCACCGTTCCTGGCGTGCCCCTGCTATACAACGGCCAGGAGGCTGACCTCGACAAGAGGCTGGAGTTCTTCGAGCGTGATCCGATAGTGTGGAAGGAGACCGACCTGACTCCCTTCTACACCACGCTTGTGCACCTTCGCACCTCCCACCCCGCACTGCGTCATGGCGTTGAAGGCGGATCATATGATGTGCTGAAGACGAACCAGAAGAGTGTGGTTGCTTATAAGAGAGTGAAGGGAGAGAATGAGGTGCTGACCATCCTGAATATGAGCAGCAAGCCGGTAGCTGTGGCGCTGAAGGACGGCACCACCGCCGGCACATACAATGACATCTTTACCAATGAAAGCATGGAGATTGCCCAGGGCACCAAAATGCAAATGGAGCCGTGGGGATATATAGTATTGGTTAAGTAGTTATGTAGGTTTATTCCATGCAGAAACCCGGGCTTTGCGTCCGGGTTTTTTACAATTCTTGATGGTCTACGACCATCTTTTGTCTTGTATTCTCCTGTTTTACAATTCTTTATCCCCTACGGGGATCAGATGGCCGTGGTTATCAGTTCTACAATCCTTAATCGCATGTGACGAAGATTTACCTGTAGGGCATCAGGAATTGTACAAGCCTGATCAACAACAGGTAAGATGCCCGTAGGGCATCAAGAATTGTACAAGATAAGCACCCAAACTAAAGATGCCTGTAGAGCATCAGGAATTGTACCAGCCTGACCAGCAACAGGTAAGATGCCCGTAGGGCATCAAGAATTGTACAAGACAGGCACCCAGACTAAAGATGCCCGTAGGGCATCAAGAATTGTACAAGCCTGATCAGCAACAGGTAAGATGCTCGTAGAGCATCAAGAATTGTACAAGATAAGCACC
>JAAZBN010000138.1 GCA_012513795.1 Bacteroidales bacterium
ACCGGATAAACATTGAGTTTTCGCCTCCGGTGCCTGATCTTGTATGTTTGCGAGATGGCCTGGAGCTTGATGGCGATTTTGTGATTACCACGGATAACGCTGCGGGATCCGTCCGGGGAGTGTATCATGTCAGGAGCCGGGGGAATGCGGTTGAGATACGCATTTATCCGGAGAAGGGATGGATCCCGGATGAAAAGAGATTAATCCTCCGACTGCTGTTCAGCATAGTCAAAGTATTTAAAGAGTGGCCGAAGAGCTATGCATGGAATGCAATAATTAACCTCGGCTCAGCAAACAATCCGTTGATGAAATCATCATGGGAAAGGCTGTAATCCATGTAAACTTATATACTGATAACAGTATTTCAGACATTTAAACTGAGATGAGTGAATTGATATTAAAACCAGATCCCACCCTGGGAGACTTCCAGGATTATGTAAGAAAACTCGAAGATGAACGGGGTTTTACACAGCAGAATGCGATTGAAAAGTGTCTTTTGCTTGGGGAAGAGCTGGGGGAGTTATTCAAAGCCGTCCGTAAAACGATGAAGCTGAAAACAGACGTAAATGCAAATATCGGTTCCATTGATGAGGAGCTTGCTGATATGATGATATATCTGTGTGCAATAGCCAACCGGTTTGATATCGACCTGGAACAAGCTTTCCGGAAAAAGGAAGAGCACAACAAAAACAGGAATTGGCACTAATTAATCTCTATGGAGAACATCCTGTATTGTTTGTATTTGATCATTCCGTTAATGATAACCAGATGCACATCAAAACGCTTTGTGTTAACCGGAATAACCTGAAGGCCTCATGCGAAAGGTACTGCCGGAATTTTAAAGGTCACGAATTCGAGACCTTTACAGTCCGGGCTGCAAATTTTTGAAAAAATGGTTGACATTTGGTACTTTTAATGTATATTTGTCAACCTATCTCGCTTTAAATATGAAAACCACTTTTAGCATAAGATTATCATCAGCCCGGAAAATGGCGGGCATGTCGCTTCAGAAGCTAGCTGATGCGTTGGGGAATGTTGTCACCCGGCAGGCTTTAAATAAATACGAACAGGGAAAGATGAAGCCTGACAGTAGCCTGCTGATCAGACTGTCAGAGATCCTTGGGGTTCCCGTTGACTATTTCTATTCTGAACACACTTTTGACATCGAACTTCGAAATCCTGATTACCGAAGGCACTCTTCCAGAATCTCATCTGTCCAAAAAGCGTCAATTGAAGAGAAGTCAAGAAATCTTCTGGAAAAGTATTTTGAGCTGGAGGCTCTCTTAAACCTGAACGAAGGACAGGACTATTTCCAATTTAAAAAAGAGATTATCACCGCGAAAGATGTTTTGGAGGCAGCAAGAACGCTCAGGGAAGAGTGGAATTTAGGATATGATCCAATCCCTGATGCTGTAGCAATGCTTGAAGACAAAGGATACAAAGTAATTGAAGTTGAAGGCCCGAAAAGCTTTGACGGACTGTCTGCCGAGGTTAACGGATCAAAGGTGATTGTATTAAACAGCAGTATTTTTGAAGGCAACAGTTGCCGGAAAAGGTTTACTGCATTGCATGAACTGGCACATCATTCCCTCAAATTTCCTGAAGGAATGGAGCCCAGGGAGGAGGAAAAGCTGTGCCATATTTTTGCCAATGCGGTTTTATACCCTTCAGATATGGCAAAAAGAGATCTTCATAATACCAGGTTCCATTTTTATGAAAATGAGCTGGTCCTGATCAAAGAAAGATGGGGAATATCTATCTCTGCAATATTTCAAACCGCTTTGAGGCTGGGAATTATAACTGATTTTACTTTCAGAAGTCTGAATATTAAATACCGGTCTCTCGGGTATCACAAGGAGAACAATGAACCCGGGAGATTTCTCGGCCAGGAAAAACCGGTACGCTTTCAACACCTGGTATACATTGCTCTTGGTAAAGGACTAATATCAACCAATGAAGCTGCTTATTACACCGGGGTCAGTGCCTGGGAGTTCCGGAAATCGATGAAGCAACTGGTATGACCCTGATAATTACTAATACAAATATCTTTTTCGATATTATCAGTATCGGAGCATTGCCGGAATTATTCAGTCTGGATTATAAAATATGCACAACTGTCTTCGTTATTCAAGAGATTAAGCAATCTGATCAGAAGGAATCAATAGAAGTCTTCATTCGGGCAAAAGAACTGACTGTAATTGAATTCGGTTCTGATGAAATCGACGAAATTGAAGAGTTTAAAACGATCAAGAACTTTAAGGGTATCACAGACAAATCTGTATTATGGAAATCTATGAAACTGAATTGTCCCCTCCTTACAGGCGACAGAAAATTGAGATCAGAAGCAGAAAATCAGGGCGTTGAAGTACATGGCACAATTTGGGTAATTGAAAGACTTGTCGAAAAAAATCTGATTAACCTGGCGAGGGGTGTACACCTTTTGGAAACACTTAAACAGGTAAACTCCAGTCTCCCTTTTGATGAGATTGATAAGCTGATTAAAAAATACAGGAAAGGTGACGGTGGTAATATGGGTACTCTCTGATATCTCCGGCTTCATAGAATTGCATAAGCCAAAACCGAATAATTTCAATGATAAACTATGGATAATCTGACTATTTCAGGAACCATTATCGCTTTGGAAAGAGCGGCACTGGAAGCATGGCTTGATGGTAATCCATCACCCTACCTCAAGCTTTATTCAAAGGACTTCACCTATTTTGACCCTGTCCAGGAATCGCGGCTTGACGGCTGGGACAGGATAAAGGAGTTGTATGAAAGCATGCGTGGATCTGTAAAAATGGAAAAGTTCAAAATAATCAATCCGGTTGTGCAACATGCCGGCACTATGGCCGTACTGACCTACAATCTGCATACAAGCTCAGGTGAAACACTCTGGAAAGAGAATTGCACCGAGGTGTACAGGCTTGAGGAAAACAACGAGTGGAAGATCATCCACAGTCACTGGTCGCTGACCAAACCATCCATCTGATAAAACAGACCCGGCAGCAGGTTTTCCGGCGGCAGGTTTTTGGGATCTTCTGCAGGATTCATCCATTTTTGGCTATCTTGAACCTGAAATAACATTCTGAACCAATTATGAAGAGGATCATGAAAACAAGATCATTAATGCTAGTACTCGCACTCCTGGTTCTGGCCACCGGCAACGCACTGTCACAGACTGCCGGCAACCCTGTAACGGATCTCCTGCTCTCAGCATGGTCGCCGCGGAACTATACCGAGGTGCCCGTAACGGACCAGCAGATTGATATGATCGTGCAGTGCGGCATCAAGGCGCCAAGCTCGCGCAACGGCCAGCCATGGTACTTCACGGTGCTGAAGAACGAGGCCGTAATGAAGGAGATCATCTCCAATATCACACCCGGCAATGTGATAATAATTATCTCCGGTAAAGTGTCCCAATCTGGCACCACACCGGACTTCGACTGCGGGCTGGCAACACAGAACATGTTCGTGGCTGCCACATCCATGGACCTCGGGGCAAGAATTTACGGTGGTCCCATAGCTGCAGCCAGGGAGAGACAGGAAGCACTGGGGATTCCCGAAGGATACACCCCTGTCATGATGCTCAGGGTGGGCAACATTGAGAAAAGCACTGACGCCGTCTCGGGTGCATCTCCGCGCAAGTCAAAGGAGGAGCTAGTAAACTATGTGAGGTAGCCTGACATCGGCGTGATCTGAGCAAAACGGAAAAACATCTTTCATGAAAATTTATAAGCTGTTCTCTGGAATAATACTATGTCTTTGTGCATTTGGTACAACCTCGGTATTTGCACAGGGAAGTGAGACAGATCGCAATCTTCAGGTCTTTCCGGACACAACTCCGCAGTTGTATAATCAGTTCCTGACAGGTGTACAGGACATAACGGTGGGGACAACCGTTGGGAACCTTCCCCGGCTGCCACGCTTTGTGCAGGGCGTCTACAGGAATGATATCGAAGGGAAGGACGTGAAAGTGGAATGGCCGGATGTGAGGGTGATCTGGCCGTCGCCGATGGATAACAGCCAGGCGCTCACCCCGGGCACATACACTGTAACAGGAAAGGTTGCCGGGACAAACATAGAGCCAAAGGCGACTGTCACTGTCAGGTCTGGTGCTGAGCCTGCGACACCCGAGCGCACGCTGGAGCCATTTGGCCTTGATGAGGTTACGCTGAACAATGATATCTACGGCCGCAGGACGAAATTCATTGAGAACCGCGATAAGTTTTTAACAGGCCTAGCTGCCACCAACCCGGACAACTTTCTTTATATGTTCCGCAATGCCTTCGGGCAGAAGCAGCCAGAGGGAGCAGAGCCCATGGGAGTATGGGACAGCCAGGAGACCAAGCTTCGCGGTCACGCCACAGGCCATTACCTCAGCGCCCTGGCACAGGCATATGCCGGCACCGGCCATGATGCTGAGTTGCAGGCAAATTTTTCCGGCAAGATGGAGTATATGGTGAACACTCTTTATGAGCTCTCTCAGCTGTCGGGTCAACCCCGTACTTCCGGAGGAGAGTATGTATCAGATCCTACAAAAGTTCCGCCGGCAGCGGGAAAAGCAGGCTTAGACTCCGACCTGAGCGTGGAGGGCATCCGCACTGACTACCAGAACTGGGGCAGCGGCTTTATCAGCGCCTATCCGCCTGACCAGTTCATTATGCTGGAGAAAGGGGCCACCTATGGCGGTTCGAACGCCCAGGTATGGGCGCCATATTACACCCTGCACAAGATCATGGCCGGGCTGATGGATGTCTATGAACTCAGCGGCAACGCGAAGGCGCTGGAGATAGTGAAGGGGATGGGCGACTGGGTTTATGCACGTCTCAGCCGGCTGCCGAAGGAGACACTAATAAGCATGTGGAACAGGTACATCGCCGGGGAGTATGGCGGCATGAACGAGGCGCTGGCCAGGTTGTCACGCATAACGGGCGAGTCGCGTTACATGGAGACAGCGCGGTTATTTGACAACATAAGGCTCTTCTACGGTGATGCCGATCACGCCCACGGATTGGCAAAGAATGTGGACATGTTCCGCGGGCTGCATGCCAACCAGCATATTCCCCAGATAATAGGCGCCATTGAGATCTACCGTGATACTGAGGCCCCGGAATACTATCGCATAGCCGATAACTTCTGGCATATTACCACAGGCGATTACATGTACAGCATCGGTGGTGTGGCGGGAGCACGCAATCCGAACAACGCCGAGTGCTTCACCGCCCAGCCGTCGACACTCTATGAGAACGGTTTCGCCGCAGGCGGACAGAATGAGAGCTGTGCCACCTACAACATGCTCAAGCTGACCGCCAGCCTCTTCCTCTTCAGGCAGGATGGTGAGTTGATGGATTATTACGAGCGTGGGCTGTACAATCATATCCTCGCCTCTGTGGCGGAGCACACTCCTGCCAACACCTATCACGTGCCCCTGAGGCCGGGTTCGGTGAAGCGGTTTGACAATCCTGATATGAAAGGTTTTACCTGCTGTAACGGCACAGGACTGGAGAGCAGCACGAAGCTCCAGAACTCGATATACTTCAGGAGTGCCGACAACAGGGCGCTGTATGTTAACCTGTATGTACCGTCGACGCTGACATGGACCGGGAGAAAGATTACTGTTACTCAGGCCACGGCTTACCCGAAGGAAGACCGGACGATATTGACCATCCGCGGCAAGGGCAGGTTTGATCTGAATATACGCGTGCCGCAATGGGCCACGAAGGGATTCTTCGTGAAGATCAACGGCAGGGATGAGAAGGTTGATGCGGTTCCCGGAACCTATCTGACTTTGAGCCGCAAGTGGAAGAAGGGCGACACTGTTGAGCTGCGAATGCCGTTCAGTTTTCGCCTTGAGCCGGTGATGGATCAGCAGAACATCGCGAGCCTGTTCTGGGGGCCGGTGCTGCTGGCGGCGCAGGAGCCCGGTCCGCGCACCGAATGGCGCAAGGTGATACTGGATGCCGCAGACATCAGTAAGACAATTACCGGTGACCCCTCGAAGCTGGAGTTCACAATTGACGGCGTGGTATTCAAGCCGTTCTTTGACACCTACGGAAGGCACTCGGTTTATCTGGATGTAGAATTGAAGTAGGGATGTCAGGGCCCGGCGACAGGCACTTGGTTTACCTGGTTTTTATGGTTTATTCGTAAATTGTGTTTCGTTTCTTCCGTGCCGCTGCCGGCACGGGTGGTGGGACTGAGTCGGATAGTTATCGGGGAGCCGTTCCTTTCTCAAAATGCCTTACCCTAAACCCTTAAATATCAGTCTGACATGAACATCTTTAAGAATCCATGGAAATTAAGCGGCATCGCCGGGATACTGTTTGTACTGGTCTCGTTTGTCGCTTCAGGCATTAACAAAATGCCACCCGCCTTCAGTGCTGAAGCGGACCATGTGGCCTGGTTTGCCGAAAACGGTCAGTGGTACCGCTTTGGTCATTACCTTGCAGGGATGGCTTTCCTGCTGTTTTATTTTCCTTTTTATGCCGGGCTGTGTGAGCGACTCCGCAAGGCGGAGGGCGAGCCGGCAATATGGACCCGTGTCACCTGGGCCGGGGCTATTATGTCTCCGGCAATAGGCACCATTGCCGGCACCTTCATCATGTCCCTGGCCATGCTGGGAAGTGCGGTCACCCCCTCAATTGCGCAATATGGCATGGCTGGCAACTTCTATGCATACACCGTCTCCGGAGCCTTTGGCGGCATGGCCATGATAGCCGCCTCAATAATCATCATCCGCAGTGGTGTCTTTGCGCGATGGACGGGCTGGGCCGGAGTGATAACTGGCACAGCAGCCATCCTGAGCATCGCCACACTTATTCAGAATGATCCGGCCGGACTGTTTGCTGCCATCAACGGCATCGCATGGCTGGTTTACTTCCTTTGGATAGTGGCAGTCTCGGTGGAGCTGATCCGGAGGCCTGTTCGGGCAGGCTAAGTTTCTGCCATCCTAAAATGTTCTGCACTGGAGAAGAGAACACCAGGACAGATGGCAGCCCTCCGGGATATGATTCCCGTCAATCTCCCCGGGTGAGAAGGTAGCCGGGCAGGTAACAATTATACTCCCTGCTTCGTGATAAAACTATTAAACTTAAGATTAAATAGATGCAGACATTTGCTGACAGGGTCATTGAGTTCAACCGGAAGGTGGAGTTCCGGGGAACGTTGCCGGAAGGGATCAGCATCATGAATCCTTTCCGCAGCGGGGATGATTACATCTTTGAGGTATCCTCTGCCTTCTACAGGAAGTTCTATGATGACAACCGGACGCGGTGCCTGATACTGGGCATCAATCCCGGCCGCTTCGGGGCAGGATTCACCGGGGTGCCCTTCACTGATACGAAGAGGCTCACGGCAGAATGCGGTATCCCATACACCGGTAAACAGACCCATGAGCCGTCGTCGGTCTTTGTCTATGAGGTTATCAAAGCTTACGGTGGTCCGGAGCGGTTTTACAGCGACTTCTACATCACCTCCGTCTGCCCCCTGGGCTTCACACATAGAGGCGCCAACGGAAGGGAGAAGAACTACAACTATTATGACCGGCCCGACCTGACAGCTGCGGTAACCGATTTCATACTCTGGAATATAAGGGAGCAGATATCGATGGGAGTATCAACCACGGTGTGCTACTGCCTTGGCACCGGTAAGAATGAGAAATTCCTCCGTACGCTGAACGAGAAGCACCGTTTCTTTGACAGGATAGTATCACTGGAACACCCCAGGTTCATAATGCAATACCGCTCGGCCTCACGCGATGACTATGTCAGGAAATACCTGTCGCTGCTGGATCAATGACCGGAACAGTGACTCCGGGGCGGAGATATGAGCTTGTCAGGAAATACCTTTTCGGTGACGGATAAATGAGCGGAGAGGTTATTGCGGAAACGGCTAAAGTGTTTTTCGGGCAGCCGCTTATCTCATGATGCCCCACGGGTAGAGCTTCCTGGTGACACAGAATGATCCGGCAGGCGTCTCAGCCAGGTCAACATGTGCAATCAACTCCTCCTGTTTGCCGCAGTAGGGTTCAAGCATCTTTATGATGTATTCGCGACTTTCCAGCCCCTTGACCGTCAGATCCACATCAAAGAGGCAGTTGCAGCTGCAGGCAGCCTGCTGCTCGCTCTCCCTGATGAACAATGTGTCACCGTTCACCTCTGCATGACAGGTCAGCCTGCCGGGGCAACAATTGAAGCCCGCGTTGACATGGGTGATCTGAAGTGTCCCGGAAGAGGCCTCAAAGACGTAGTTAATGCATGAGAGGGTATCAGGAGTGGCGCCATCGGCTGATCCGGACTTGATGCCCTTGCACCCCGAATGATCAATGACCTCTGCGGTGATACGTTCACCATAACCTTCACAGCCTGCCAGCAGCACGACTGCCGGCAGCAGAGCCGCCAGCAACACAGGTAGCACCCCTTTTGATATCTTTTTCATGGCATATTTGCTTTTAATTCAAGCAATTCATTATTAATATGACCTCAGACAAACGGGTTGCAACAAGTCCCGTGCCAAAACAGACAATTAATTAAAATTTTCCTATATAGAATGCCGTGCCGGGCAACAGATCCCCGGGCATGTGCCGGAAATAAGTCAGTGACAGGTGGCAATGTCTGTGATCAGCCGCCACTTCAGGCGGTGTGAAACCGCTCCAGCAGCAGTCTGTAGAGTACCCCCAGGATACTGCAGACAAGGGTGATAATCACGCTCCCCACGTATGGCATCAGGCCTTCTGCAGACAGCGTCTCCGATAAACCCAGCGCACTGGTCCCGGTGACAAGGAGCATGGCCATCCCGAGCACCGGCATCACTACCAGCACGAACAGCAGTGACCAAAGCCAGAAATGCTTTCTGTCGTCCTTTTTCAGATACCTCGGAACGAGAAATGAGTAGAAAGCATAAAAGGAAGCCAGCATCCAGATCACCATTACCAGGGTAGTGAGTGTCGTGTACCACTTTCTGCCTTCCGGGACATCATCAGCGCTGAAGAACCAGGCCGTCAGGATTGCCAACAGGATAACCGGGATGTGTAAAAAAAGCAGAACTCTTTTCTTTTCCATGTTTGTGCATTTAAGGGCCATACAACATAAACGTCAGATGTACGGACTTAATAATCAAAGATAAAGCAATATGTTCATTTAAAAAACATAATTTTATTCTCAGGAATTTTCGTTAACTGAAAATTTCCTTAATATTGAAGACTGATCCTAACTCTTGTCGGAATAGCGATTCGGGGGCCTTTAAATGACTGATACATACCACACAGGGTTTGACAATGAGATATACCTCAGGGAGCAGACTACATCCATCCTTGAGCGTGTGAACCGTTTCAACAACAAGCTTTATCTCGAGTTCGGGGGTAAGCTGCTGTATGACCTCCATGCAGCGAGGGTCCTGCCCGGGTTTGATCCGAACGTAAAGATGAGGTTGTTGCAGATGCTGAAGGACAAGATCGATGTCATCCTCTGTATTCATGCGGGCGACATAGAGAGGAAGAAGGTACGTGCCGATTTCGGGATAACCTATGATGCCGACGCGTTGAAGACCATTGACGATTTCAGGGAGTGGGGTATTGATGTGACGGCTGTTGTCATCACCCGCTACACCGGACAGCATCCCGCCAAAACATTCAGGAACAAGCTGGAGCACAGGGGAGTGAAGGTGTATACTCATTCTCCCACCCGGGGTTATCCCACTGATGTGGACCTGATTGTAAGTGATGAGGGTTATGGCGCCAATGAATACATTAAATCCACCAATCCCATTGTTGTGGTTACAGGGCCCGGTCCTGGCAGTGGCAAGCTCGCCACCTGTCTGTGCAATCTCTATCATGAGTACCGTCGTGGCGTTAAGGCCGGCTATGCCAAGTTCGAGACCTTCCCTATATGGGATCTGCCCCTCGACCACAAGGTGAACATTGCCTATGAGGCTGCCACCCTTGACCTGAAGGACGAGGTGCTGGTAGACAGCTACCATCTGAAGCGTTATGGCACGAACGTGGTCAACTACAACAGGGATATAGAGGCGTTCCACCTGCTTAAGAGGATACTTGAGAAGATCACCGGCGGCGAGTCGATGTACCAGTCGCCCACAGACATGGGCGTCAACAGGGCCAGTGCCGGAATAGTCAATGACAGGGTGATACAGGAAGCCGCTCACCAGGAGATCATACGCCGTTACTTCAGGTGTGCCGTGGAGTATGTCATCGGGCTGGCGGACAAAGAGGTGCTGGAGCATGCTGCGAAGATCATGGCGAAGGTGAAGGCCAGGCCGGAGGACAGGAAGGTAGTGTTACCCGCCAGGAAAGCGATGAAGGAGGCTGAGAAGGGTGGCAAGGGTAATGCCGGCATTTTCTGCGGCGCCTCCATTGAGCTGGCTGATGGTACCATTATTACTGGAAAGAACTCGCCGCTGATGCATGCTGCCTCGAGCCTGATACTCAATGCCACCAAACACATGGCCGGGCTGCCCGACAGTCTGTTGCTTCTGCCGAAGAACCTTATTGACTCCGTCACCTACCTGAAGAAGGATATCCTTAACGGCAAGGAGGTGAGCCTGGATGTGGAGGAGACGCTGATACTGCTGGGCATCAGCGGGCTGAGCAATCCTGCCGCCCAGGCGGCGCTGGAGCAGCTGACCCTTCTTCGCGGCTGCGAGGTGCATCTGACCCACATACCCACCCCGGGTGATGAGGCCGGCCTGCGCAAGCTGAATGTAAACGTGACGTGTGATCCGGAGTATTCCAGTAAAAGTCTGTTTGTGTCCTGAGAAGGTCTGAAGGTCGGAAGGTCTGAAGGTCTGAAGGTAGGAAGGTCGGAAGGTCGGAAGGTCTGAGGGTAGTGGGGTCAAATTTGACTGCCGACTGCTGACGGCTGACTGCCGACTGGTTCTACCTCTTAGGCACGCCGGCGTAATAGAGGTCAAACCCACCCTTTCCGCCAGGCCTGTTGGAGGAAAATATCATCAGATCATTGAGGTACCACTCCCCTCCGGGAACCAGCACCGGCCGGTACTCGTCATATTCCGTGTTTATCAGCTCTCCCATGTTGACCGGAGCCGACCACTGCTGGCCGTCATAAACAGAATAATACAGATCAAATCCGCCAAACCCGCCCTCACGGTCAGAGGTAAAGACCATCACGTTTCCGGCAATGTACGGACACTTATCATCGGCGGTGCTGCTCAGCACCGTTGGCCGCGTAACGGTTACGGATGAAGATTCGGTGATCAGTTTTCCCTCCTCGCCGGTGACGCTGTAGATATCAAATGAGCCGTCACGATCAGACATGAAGCAGGCTGTTTCCATATTCTCCGACGCGCCACTGTGGAGGGAAAGATAGCCTTCATTAAATTCTGTATTCAGCAGGGTCAGGGCGAACGGATCGCCCGACGGATCAAAACCGTTATCAGCGAATTCATACCCGCAGCAGAATATATCAAGGTCCCCTTCCGGATCACTGCTGTAGAAGAAACGCGTGTCCTCAGCCTCTTTCCAAAAGTAATGGAAGTAAGGAAAGTCATTGGTAAAATATGGCCCCAGCTCGTTATTTTCAGTGTTGACAGCATCAAGCAGCCCGAACTCCTGCAAATCAGTAGTCATTTTAAACTCGCCATCAATCAGATCAAAAACGATATGCCCGTTGTATGCGATGAAGTCGAAATCGGTTCCAAATGAATTCCTGTTCGTTGAAAAGATCAGGCTGAATGTCTTCTCAGTCCAGGATATCTGCAAGTTTGAATTGTAATCGTCATATGAAGAATTCACAGATGAAAAATTAACCGGAACAGGAGGAATGATACCCTTGTCATAATTCACCCGGTTACCGCCGCATGAGGTGAGCAGAAGCGCTATAATTAAAAAGCAGAGTATCCTTTTCATTTTTTGGCAGTTTTAAGGTTCATAACGAAACCGACATTTACATTGGCGTAGCTCATTGGCTGAGAGAAGTTGCCGTCCGGTGCTGTTTCATCAATGAATCCGGATGACATGCCATTCACGCTGGCGTTAAGCGATACACCGTATCGTTCATTCAGCCAGTAGTTTATTTTCAAGCCCGCGCTCGCTACCGCGCCACCGCTTCCGGTATTTCTCTCCACACTGTTTATTACTCCCAGCTCCGAGTTTGTCACAAGCAGGTTGGGGTGCACTGCGCGGGCGTATCCCAGGTGGAACAGAAGCATTACATCGGTATTGCTGAACTCAGGGATTTTAAGAGTGAAGCCGATGAGGGCCTTGATTACCTGGTAGTTACCTGCGGAGACCTCATTAACGCCGTAATCGTTAAGGGTCCGGTCATATTCAGACAGGTATGCCTTTTCATTGAAAAAAAAGTTGGCATAGCCGAGCGATGAGGAGAAGCCGAATACTTTGCCGTAATAGAGGTATTCCGCTTCGAGGTTTGGGCCAGGGGCGGCGAATCCTGCATCCCAGGTGAATGTTTTGAGCGCAAACTCACCAAGCGGCACCGAGACGCCGGTATGGACGCCAAAGACTGATTTCCTGACTTTTTGCTGTGCATGACCGGTTGCGGTCACCAGGACCAGCAAAGCCATGATGGCGAAGGTTCTTTTCATCTCATTAAGGTTAGACGGGCCGGGGAAGGTGTCCTGACCCGGCATCAATGCACAAAAACCGAGCCAACCGGCAATAAATTCAGAGCGTATTTTTGTCGATTTTACCGGCGGGGGGAAGATTATCACTTTAGAGGCAGAGAATCAGAGTGGTTTGTATGTCCGGGCCAGGCGGCCTACCCCAAGGCGTTCAGAGTTGATAATTATATCATATATGAATATCCCCTCCCGGATGCTGCTGAAATCGAGCCTGAGGGTATGCTCTCCGGGTTCAACCTGCTGGTCGGCCAGTGTGGCGACCAGCGTGCCTGTCACATCATAGAGTCTGACCTCGCACCTGCCGGCAGTGGAGGCGGTAAACCGGAGGAAGCCTGTTTCTGTCACCGGGTTGGGATAAAAGAGTACTGTGCGGGGCGCTCCGGCAGAGGCTACGGATGAGAGGCCTGTCTCAAAGCATCCAAGGTCAGGGGCCGTTCCGGCGAACGGAAGACCTGTATCCACCCCGGCATCAATCAGGTCGCTTCCCGCTGCGAGGTGCATATATTCAATATGGGGCAGGCTGCCGTCACTCTTGCGCGGGCCTGTGGCGCCGGCAGGGTCTGTGCTGCGGAAGTCGGCTGCTGTGGTTGCGAAGGGCGGCAGCCAGCTGTTCTTCTCCTGGACGGCGAAGGCAGCCAGCTCAACAGTGCCACCGAGCTCGGCACAGTTCCTGAGTATCAGCGTCTTCCCGGCATCCAGTTCCGTCTTGATGCGATAGTTGGCAACGAGGTTACCGTGCCCGGTACAGTTGTAAAGGGTCATTGAGCCCCTGTTGCTGTTCTGATCAAAGCCTTTGGCCTTGTTGCCAAAGGCGAGGCAGTTTATCAGGGTGAAATTGTGTGCCAGCGTTTTGTCATCGCTCCCTCCCATCTTGAAACCGTTGCCGTTGGCGCTGGCGCCTGCATCGGTGCCATCCTCCAGGTAGCCGTTCTCAAAAGCCCAGCAGCTCTCCACGGTGGTGGAGATGTCATTGGCTCCTCTGAGGTAACCGTCCAAGCCGTCGTCTGAGTTGCGCCATGCCCTGCAGCCGTAGAAGTGGTTGCCGCTGCCCGCGGTGAGCTTCGGCGCGAAGCCGTCAGCATCACCGTAATCGGGAGGATCGGCGTTGAAGTAGGAGTCGCTGTTGCGAACCTGGTTATCTGACGCCCCGTTGTCTATCTGCAGCCCGCTGTCGCGATTGCGATAGAAGTTGCATTGCTCTATGAGGTTGTTGCTTCCGCCGCTGATGAGCATGCCGTTATCGCCGGCGCCGGTGATGTCGATGCCTCTTATATGCCACCAGTTGCCTGTCACAACCATGCCCCTGTTGCTGCTTCCGAGTGTCTGTGCCGAGAAGTCGAGCACCGGTCTCTCTGACGGGTAAGCGAGCAGTGAGATGCGGCTGTCCTCAGTGCCGCTCTTGCCAAGGGTGATTGTTGCCGTGAGGTTGTAGGTACCACCGCGGACATATATTGTCTCACCGGCTTTCACCACTGACACCGCTTTTGTGATTGTCTTGAAGGGAGCGGTCAGGGTACCGCTGTTGGAATCGGACCCGGT
>JAAZBN010000139.1 GCA_012513795.1 Bacteroidales bacterium
CATACATCATATTGGCAATGTCAACGCTGAGCCTTTCACCGAGGAGGGCATGACGGCGTTTGCTGTAGATCACCTCTCTCTGGGAGTTCATCACGTCATCATACTCTAGCAGTCTCTTCCTGATGCCGAAGTTGTTCTCCTCCACCTTTTTCTGGGCCCGCTCAATGGATTTTGTGATCATCGGATGCTGAATCATCTCGCCATCCTTCAGTCCCAGTTTGTCCATTATCCCGGAGATTCTCTCTGAGCCGAAGAGGCGCATCAGATCATCCTCCAGTGAAACGAAAAACTGCGAAGATCCCGGGTCGCCCTGGCGGCCGGCACGTCCTCTCAGCTGCCTGTCAACACGCCTCGACTCATGTCTCTCAGTCCCTATGATGGCCAGTCCGCCTGCCTTCTTCACCTCCGGGGTGAGCTTGATGTCAGTACCACGGCCTGCCATGTTGGTTGCAATTGTAATTGTGCCGGTCTTTCCGGCCTCCAGAACAATTTCAGCCTCACGCTGGTGCAGCTTGGCATTAAGGACGTTGTGCTTCAGTCCCTTCATCTTGAGCATGCGGCTGAGCAGTTCAGAGATCTCCACAGAGGTGGTACCCACAAGTACCGGTCTGCCTGCCTTGTTGAGCTTAACGATCTCATCTATCACAGCATTGTACTTCTCACGTTTGGTCTTGTAGACAAGGTCCTCATGGTCATCCCTGATTACCGGAACATTTGTAGGTATGACAACCACGTCAAGCTTGTAGATATTCCAGAATTCTCCGGCTTCGGTTATTGCCGTGCCGGTCATGCCTGCCAGCTTGTGGTACATCCTGAAGTAGTTCTGGAGGGTAATGGTGGCGTAGGTCTGGGTAGCAGCCTCCACCTTGACGTTCTCCTTGGCTTCGATGGCCTGGTGCAGTCCGTCAGAATAGCGCCTGCCCTCAAGAATACGTCCCGTCTGTTCGTCTACTATCTTCACCTTGTTGTCCATGACCACGTACTCCACATCCTTCTCGAAGAGAGTATATGCTTTCATCAGCTGGGTCATGGTATGTACGCGTTCCGACTTGACTGCAAAGTCCTGCAGAAGTTCATCCTTGGCCTTGACTCTTGCCTTCTCATCCTTTACGGTCTTCTCTATTTCAGCAACCATGCTTCCCACGTCAGGCAGCACGAAGAAGCTGGAGTCCTCCACTGATGTTGATATCAGGTCATGACCTTTTTCCGTCAGTTCAATGGAGTTGGCCTTCTCATCAATCACGAAGAATAGTTCCTCCGTTACCTTTGGCATCTCCTTCGAGTTGTTCTGCATGTAGAAGTTCTCTGTCTTCAGGAGCAGGCTTCTCACGCCCTCCTCGCTCAGGTACTTGATCAGTGCGCTGTTCCTGGGCAGTCCCTTATAAGCCCTCAGCAGCAGCATCCCTCCCTTTTCCGAATCGCCTTCGGCAATAAGCTTCTTGGAATCAGCCAGCAGTTGTGTCACCAGTTTGCGCTGTGCGCTCACCAGCTTCTCAACCTTAAACTTGTATTCATCAAACTGTGAAGTATCGCTCTTGGCAGTGGGGCCCGAGATAATGAGAGGTGTCCTGGCGTCGTCTATAAGGACCGAGTCTACCTCGTCAACGATGGCATAGTGATGTTTGCGCTGTACCAGGTCCTCAGGGTTAATAGCCATGTTATCACGCAGGTAGTCAAAGCCAAACTCATTGTTTGTACCAAAGGTTATGTCAGAATTGTATGCTTTGCGGCGTGCCGGCGAGTTTGGTTCATGTTTGTCAATACAATCCACAGTAAGACCATGGAACTCATAGAGTGGTCCCATCCATTCTGAGTCTCTTTTGGAGAGATAGTCGTTCACGGTCACAATGTGTACTCCCCTTCCGGCCAGTGCATTAAGGAACACCGGGAGTGTTGCCACGAGGGTTTTCCCCTCTCCTGTTGCCATCTCGGATATTTTGCCTTTGTGGAGGGCCACGCCTCCTATCAGCTGGACATCATAGTGTACCATGTCCCATACTATCTCATTCCCTCCGGCCATCCAGCGGTTCTTCCAGTATGCCCTGTCACCTTCCACGGTAATTGACGGGCGTGTGGCTGCCAGGTTGCGATCCCAGTCCCTGGCTGTCACCTCCAGTTCTTCGTTTTCCTTGAAACGGCGGGCTGTTTCCCTGACGATGGCAAATGCTGTGGGCAGTACTTCATCCAGCTTTTTTTCAAGGTTTTCGAGTATCTGTTTTTCAAGCTTGTCAACCTGGTTATAGAGATCTTCCTTCCTGTTAACATCCTCCTCTTTTTCTGCTTCAGCGCGAAGTTCCTTTATCTGTTTTTCTTCCCCTAAGACTGAATCCTGTATTTCTTTCCGCAATTCAGCCGTCCTGTCGCGAAGTGCATCATTTGACAATCCTGTAAGGAGTTCACTCTCCTTCTGTATCTTGCCCACAAAAGGATTGATCTCTTTCAGGTCGCGCTCTTCCTTGTTGCCAAGAAAGACTCCAAGGACTTTGTTGACTATGCTCATTTACTGTCTTTTTAAAAACAATCGCAAAATTAATATATTTTCCGGTTCAAGGGTCAGAAACGACATACTGTTGCAGATGGCCGTTTCCCGTTCGTTTATCGGAGGTTGCCCCTTATTCTGTTTAGAAAATGAGAAAGCCGGGATTAACGGGTCCCGGCTTCGTGTCAGTATCATGATGTAATTCACATCACTCCGGTTTAATCGTCTCCCCTGAGCTTCATGATATCACGGTCAAGCAGGTAGATGGCGTTTGCCCCTGCCAGATTGAGCTTGTCAATAATCTGCTGTGCGCTGCTCTCCTCTTCCACCTGTTCATCAACGAACCACTGTATCCAGTTGGTGGTGGCATGGTCTTTCTCAGCGATAGCCACTTCCAGGACTTCGTTGATGCTAGCTGAAATAAACTGTTCATGTTTGAGCACCTCGGCAAACAATTCAGGAACACCCTTATATTTCACCGGTGGTTTCTTGAATTCCGGAATTATGGCTGTTCCTCCGCGCTCGTTGACCCATTTTATGAATTTGAGCATATGCTCTTTCTCCTCATCGGCCTGTGCATAGAGCCATGCAGCGATGCCTGCCATCCCTTTGGTTTCAGCCCATGAGGCCATTGCCAGGTAGAGATTTGAGGAGTACCCTTCTCTTTCAATCTGCCTGTTGCAGAATTCTTCAACTTTTTTTGTTAACATATTTTTGGTTTTAAATTGTTCGTTTTTTCAAGTAACAAGTCTATGGCAGGAATGTTTATCCGATCATCTCTTTCACTTTTTTCACCAGTTCAGAGGGAAGGAAAGGTTTGGAGATCACATGATCAGCTCCCAGTTTGCTGGCCATGAGGAGGTAGCTGCCCGGGCCTGCCTTTCCTCCCCCGCTTATGGCTATGAGGCGTATTGAGGGTTTCATCTCCCTGATCTTCATTATTACCATCAGCCCGTCCTCCTCCGGCATCAGCAGGTCAGTGATGACAAGGTCTACCACTGAGGGCCGGAATTTGATAAGGGCCTCTCTTCCGTTGGATGCTGTGATGACGGTATAATTTCTTCTCTCCAGGGACTCCCTGAGCAGGTCCAGCAGTGTGGCGTCATCTTCAACTATCATTACTCCTGCCATCTGAATATCGGATATTTCTTCGGGCGACCTAAATTAATTCTTTTCACTGACAGAGCCAAAAGTGGCATCAGGAATAATCATATCGACTATTGTTCCATGGCCTTTCACTGAACTGACGGTGATTGTTCCGTGCATATCTGTCAGGGCATCGCTTACCACGGAAAGTCCCAGTCCTGTCCCCTGTTCCCCGCCTCCGGTGAAGTAGGGTTCAAACATTTTTTCAATGGTGTCGCGGTCCATCCCTTTGCCGGTGTCGCTTATGCGTATGTGAAGGCAGGTGTCGTTTTTCTTCGTCCTTTTTCCCTTGTTGTTCACCGGACCATCAACAGTTATTTCTATGATCCCTTTCTTTTCTTCAATAGCCTGGACCGCGTTCATGATCAGGTTGAGGAAGATCCTGAAGAGCTGTAGCGGGACCGCCTCTATGGTTGCTTCCGGTGCATTGATCTTTCTTACGATCTTTATCCCGGCCGGCACAGAAGGTTTGACCAGATCAATTGTTTCAGAAAGGATATCGGTAATCCTTACCGCCATCTTCTCGTTGGCAGCGTGCCGGCTCAATGAAAGAAGTCTTGCTGTGAGCATCCTGGCCCTGTCGGCGGCAGAGATGATCTTTCTGACGTAAGCAGCTGTTCTGCTTTTCTCTCCAGCACTCTCCATCGCCTGTTCACTGAAGCCATAGATAGTGGTTATCACCGTGTTCAGATCATGGGCAATTCCTGCGGCCATTTTAGCGAGCTGTGCTTCTGCCTGACTGCTCCTGCCGCGGCCATGACCACCTGCTGAAGAAGTTTTTCCTTCCTGTTTACCTCTCGCCGGCATCTCTCTGTCTACTCAAAATCAAGGTTAAAAGTCTTCTTCAGGTCTTTGAGGGCAGGGTTTCTGGCTGCCAGGTGGTTGAATTTCTGTTCGGGAGAATAGAGTATCTCTCCCCTTTCAGTTGCTTCAACATTAGTCTGAAGTTTAACCTGGCTGTTTTGCAGGGTTCGGCGGAGGTGTCCCTCAAGCCGGGGCTTGAAATTATGATCAAACGCCTCTTTCAGGGCCGAATTGTCAAGGCGGAGCACAACTGTATTGTCTGGAAGCAGGTCAGGTGTTACTGAAGAGAGGGTAACGGCAATCCTTGGGCTTTCCTCTTTCACTTCGCTGGCGAATGAGGCCCATGCCTTCAGCAGATCATCACGGGTAAAATCAATGTCATCCTCCTGTGCAGCCATCTCTCCTCCGGGTTCATTCAGAGTATCTCCGGAAGCTTTGGAGCCAGCCATGATCTCCCTTATTGACACTTTTCGGGTTTGCTCCCGTGGTGTCACTGGCTTTCCGGAGGCAGCGGCAGACACCGGTTGGTCAGGATTCTTTGTTGATTTCTGCTTTGCGGCGGGAGAGCTGGCCGGTGGTGCCACAGTGAAATCCTGCTCCTCACTGTTCTTGACTTGTTCAGCTTTTTTTTTTGACTCCTCCGGGCGCCTTTCCTCAGAGAGGTTGCACATACGCAAAAGAGCAAGCTCAACATGCAAACGCTGATTCTTGCTGTTGCGGAAGTTAAGCATGCATTGTGAGCCAATATCGAGTGCCTCATACAGGAAGGTCAGCGGAGCCTTTATGGCCTGCTCACGGTAGCGCTGCCTGATAGACGGGGAGGTCTCAAGCAGCTTGACGGTGGATTCGTCACGACTGACCAGCAGGTCACGGAGGTGGTTGTTCAGGCCTGCCATGAAGTTGTACCCGTCAAATCCCTTGTTCAGTATCTCGTTGAAGGTGAGCAGTGCCGAGGCCACATCTCCTTCCATGGCTGCCGAGGTCAGACGGAAGTAGTACTCATAGTCAAGCACGTTAAGATTGGCAATGACATCTGAATAGGTAATGTTCTTACCGCTGAAGCTCACTATCTGGTCAAAGATGGAGAGTGCATCGCGCATAGCACCATCAGCCTTGGTGGCGATAACGTGAAGCGCCTCATGTTCAGCCTTCACTCCCTCATTACCGGCTACAAAGGTGAGTCGCTGAACAATATCATCAACATTGATCCGGTTGAAGTCAAATATCTGACAGCGTGAGAGTATGGTAGGAATGATCTTGTGTTTCTCGGTTGTGGCCAGGATGAAGATTGCATGTGCAGGAGGTTCTTCAAGTGTCTTCAGGAACGCATTGAAGGCCTGCGTGGAGAGCATATGCACCTCATCAATGATATAGACGCTGAATTTTCCAATCTGCGGCGGTATCCTCACCTGGTCTGTGAGGTTACGTATATCGTCAACGCTGTTGTTTGAAGCTGCATCAAGTTCATGAATATTGAATGATGCCTGGGAGTTGAATGAACTGCATGATTCACATTTATCACATGCCTCGCCATCAGGGCCCGGTTCGGAACAGTTGATGGTTTTGGCAAAGATCCTGGCGCAGGTGGTCTTGCCAACTCCTCTCGGACCACAGAAGAGGTAGGCCTGTGCCAGCAAATTGTTCCTGATGGCATTTTTAAGAGTAGTAGTAATGGTATCCTGCCCCACGACCATGTCAAATGTAGCAGGTCTGTATTTACGGGCAGAAACAATAAAGTTATCCATAGCTGGTTCTTACAGTGTATGTAGATATCAGTCACAAATATAGTCAAATAGTTTTCGGAATATTTTTTTTTAATATTAAATGTCTTACTTTTGCAACCCAATTTATTAACACTAATAAAAATCAATTAAGAGATGTTTAATCAGTACGAAACCGTTTTCATTGCAACTCCCGTTTTGTCTGAGAATCAGATGAAGGAAGCGGTTCAGAAGTTCAAGAAGATCATCACCGACAGTGAAGGTGAGATCATTCATGAAGAGAACTGGGGTCTGAAGAAACTCGCTTATCCGATCCAGAAGAAGTCGACAGGCTTTTATTACCTGATCGAGTTCAGGGGTCCGGGCGAGTTGGTAGATAAGCTGGAAGTACAGTACAGGAGGGATGAGAGGATCATCCGTTTCCTTACCTTCCGTATGGACAAGTATGCTGTAGAGTATGCTGAGAAGAAAAGAAAGATGAAGGAAACTGAAAAAGTCGGGGAGGAGTAATCATGGCACAGAACAATTCAGAGATCAGGTACCTGACACCGCCTACAGTAGAGATCAAAAAGAAGAAATACTGCAGGTTCAGGAAGAACAAGATCAAGTACATTGACTACAAGGATCCCGAATTCCTGAAGAAGTTTCTCAATGAGCAGGGTAAGATTCTGCCCCGTCGTATCACGGGCACCTCGCTCAAATATCAGAGGAGGGTTGCAAAGGCAATAAAGCGTGCCCGTCACCTTGCCATGCTTCCGTATGTTGCTGACCTGTTAAAGTAAGGAGGAGGAGAGATGAAGATAATACTTAAGCAGGATATAGATAAGTTAGGTCAGAAGAATGACATCGTGACTGTCAAGACCGGTTACGCCAGGAATTTTCTCATTCCGAAGGGATTAGCCATACAGGCAACCGATTCTGCCATCAAGATCCACAATGAGAACCTGAAGCAGAGGGCGCACAAGGAGGAACAGATCAGGAAAGAGGCTGAGACGCTGGCCGGGAAGCTTGCCGGAGTGAAGCTGGTTATAGGCGCCAAGGTAAGTTCAGCAGGCAAGATATTCGGATCAGTCAATACGATCCAGATTGCCGAGGCCCTTAATGAGAAGGGTTTTGAGATTGAGCGCAAGAACATACTCCTCGGTGAGGACGCCATCAAGGAAGCAGGAAGTTACAAGGCGCAGGTCAAGTTGCACCGCGATGTAAAAGTAGAGATCGATTTCGAGGTTGTTGCCGAATAACAAGGTTTACAACCGCACTAATACCTCAGAGGCGGGTCTGCAGACCCGCCTCTGCTGTTTTATCTGACAGCCACGGTCTCTATCTCAATGAGGGCACCAAGAGGCAGCCCCTTGACGGCGAAGGCAGCCCTGGCAGGCTGGTCGGCAGTATAGAACTGTGCGTAAACCTCGTTCATAGCCTTGAAGTCAGACATATCAGAGAGCAGGCAGGTTGATTTGACCACATCATTCATTGTGTATCCTGCGGCAAGGAGTATTGCCCTGATATTTTGCAGAACACGGGTGGTCTGTTCTGTTATGCCCCCCTCAACCATCTTCCCTGTTTCAGGATCCACCGGCACCTGTCCTGAGATGTAAAGAGTTCCGTTTGCCTCCACCGCCTGGCTGTAGGGGCCTATGGCTCCGGGGGCAGATGTTGTACTGATAATCCTTTTCATTCCTGATCGTATTATATCATTAGTAGTTATCATGGTAATCCTTTCTGCGTTCATATTTGAGATCCTGCAGCATGCTGGCCTTGGCTCTGATTGTGAAGTTCCAGCTCTTCATGTATCCTACAGGGATCCAGGAGAAGCTCATCTCCCAGCAGTGAAGGTCCCGACTGATCCCCACGCGGGTCATAGTGATCTCGTTCTGTTTAAAATCGAATCCTGTATTATAATTAATTGCCATCTTGGGGGTGAGCTTCACGTTACCTGACATTGTCATTGTCTGGGTAATGTTTGTTCTCAGTCCTGACTTGCTGTAATTGAAGTTATATGCCATTCTGAGTGACCAGGGCACATCAAACCTTGCATAACCGTACTCGTCATAGTCTTTGTTTGCCAGAGGCAGGTTGCCTGACGCGGATCCACCTATGGTGCCGGGCTCACCCATCTCCCGTCCCGGGGCCCTCTGCGATGCCTGTCCGGATGTCTGCTGCTGGCTGCTTCGGTCCTTCACTCCCAGCAACTGCCCAAGATCAAGATCGAAGCTCATATTGAAGTTTGTCATCCTGGCAAGCCCGAGGCCCTGGCTGATGGCCAGCTGGTTCACCGTTCCCCCGTTGGCGTTCATACCATAGAGGGTAAAACTGCTTCCCGCCTGCACATTTATATTCTGGGCAAGGGTTGTCCGGAAAGACATGCTGATGGGCGACCAGTTGAGGGAATCGGCAAACAGGTTGTATGAAGTGTTGAGTGACAGACTCTCAATGAGTTTAACCTTTTTGGGTTTGCCTGTTGTATCATTCTTGGCGTACACTTTTCCTTCCACCAGATTGGTGAGACTGAATGAGACCGAGCCTGACCGTCTTCCGCTGGACGGGGTTCCGTAGATGCTTCCGTCATAGTATGAGTAAAGCCGTTTCCTGCCTGAATCATCATACTGGACGCTGTCATGCATTTTCGAGGTCAGCCAGTCGGCTTCGGGAGAGTAGGAGAAGCCTATTGAAGGTTTCATCA
>JAAZBN010000015.1 GCA_012513795.1 Bacteroidales bacterium
CCTTCAAGGAAAAGACAAACTACAGCATCAGCGCGGGATCCGATGCAACAATCCTTCGCACAATCTTCCTCGGTACCGACCTGAATGACAAGGTCATCCCCTACATGGCTGATCTGACAGGCATTGCTACCGTCTTCAATGATGATGCACAGCTGGCCCCGCGCAACTACGCCGACCTGGTCATCTACTCCTCCGATGCTACCCTCAGCGACCTGCAGGTTAGCGGCACCACGGTGACAGGATTTGACCCGGCCACAATGACATATAACGTCTCGCTGGCGGCTGGGACAACAGCCGTACCCGCCGTCACAGCCACAGCCACAGAAGCTAACGCCACTGTGGTTATAACACCGGCAACCTCACTCACAGGTGATGCTGCAGCCCGGACAACAAAGGTAGATGTGACTTCGCACGACAAGTCGGCTGTCAAAAACTATACTGTGGTGTTTACCGTGGCCACAGGCATTGCAGACAACCTGGGACACAACCTGAGAATCTACCCTATACCTGCTTATGAGGAGCTGACGATTGAAGGACTCTCCGGGGTGACCATGATAGAGATCTTTGATGTCACCGGCGTTAAACTGTCTGCAATGCATTGTGAAGGAGAATCAATGGTTAAAATCCCCGTATCACAGCTCGCAAGGGGAATATATTTCATCAGGCTCTCCTCAGCCGACGAAACAATGATGAGAAGATTTGTAAAAGAATAAACCTCAACTCTCACCTTACCTTTAAAGCCGCTCCGCTCAACCGGGGCGGCTTTACTTTTTGCGGCTGAATCACCCATCCGTGTCTAAAGAACCTGAACCTCTGCCGGCCTCCCCATCCGGAATACTCAAGACCTCTTGCCAGTTGCCATTTTTATTCCCAAATTTGCACATTATGTTTCGTCATATCCTCAACCGGCTACTATGGCTGCTCGTCCCGTTGCTGGCAGTAATAACAGGCTCATGCCGCAGGATCCCCGATCCGCCGTCGCCCGATGACACCAGCCTCTTTGCTGCCTGTGTCATTCCGGGAACAGCCTCCACAATAGATATTGTCACTTTTAACGTCGAAGGGTTCCCCAAGGCAGGCTATACCAGCGTCACAGCACTGTCAGCGCTTGTCAATGCTATTGACCCTGACATCGTTGCCCTTCAGGAAGTGGTCTCTGAAGCCGACTTCAACCGCATGGTTAAACTCATGTCCGGATGGACCGGTTACTTCTACCCTGTCAACAATGACGAGTGGAACCTGGCATATCTCATCAAGGACAGTGAGATGGAGGTGATACCGGGAACAGTGAGAACATTGTTTCACGATGACTTTTACGCATTCCCCAGGCCTCCGTTTGAGATTATGGTCAGCCATAAGCCCTCCGGCAGGGAACTGTTGCTAATCAACCTGCACCTGAAATGCTGCGGTGGAACGGATAACGAAAACCGCAGGCGCTCCGCCTCCCAAAAGCTGAAGGAATACCTTGACGGACAGAGGGCCGATGATGCAGTGGTGATGCTCGGCGATTACAATGATGAAATAGCATCAGTAAGCCCCGAAGAAAACCCTTTCCTCAACTTTATCATTGATGCCTCCAGCTATACCTTTGCGGATATGACAATCGCCACCGGCAGTCAGCTATGGTGGTCATACCCTTCCTGGCCAAGCCATATAGACCATATACTGGTGACCAACGAACTGTCTGCCGACATAGATACAACAGTGGTTATCAAAGCCAGTCCTTGCTACCCTGACTACGGAGAAGTACTCTCTGACCATCGCCCCGTGGCAATAAGAATCATTCCTTAGAGACTGCCTCCCGGTATTAATTACCGTTATATCGCACTATGATGACATAGACCGGAAAATGGTCGCTGTAGCCGCCCTGCCATACCGTACCGACAAATGAGCGAAGCGGATAACCCTTGTACTGGCCATCTTTCTGCATCAGAAAGGGTGAGTTGAATACCCGTGCATGTAAAAACTTATATGTTGAGTAATCATTGCCCAGCAATGACTTTGTAACTACGATCTGGTCAAACAGGTTCAGCCCGTCACGGTAATTGAGTGAACCTATACCTTTCCTGAAGAGCGGATACATGGTGTTGTACATCTCATCATCGCGCAGGCGGTCAGCATTCCCCGAAGCCCTCAGATATTTGCGGAGACTCTCATCTGACGGATCATCGTTCAGATCGCCCATGACAAACACCTTGGCATCATGGTTAATGGCCAGCAGACTGTCTACCAGCCTGCGTGAGAGCGCTGCTGCTGCATTGCGCCGCGGACGCGTGGTGAGCTCTCCCCCTGATCGCGAAGGCCAGTGACCAACAATGAAATGCATGGGCTCACCGTCAAAGAGACCCGAGACAACAAGCTGATCACGCGTGTAAACCGGCTCGCCCTCATCATTGGTCAGTGGCAGCGACGGACTGGCAGAGGCAGTGACACTGAAGAAACGAGGCCGGTACATCAGCGCAACATCCACACCCCTGCGGTCAGGTGAATCATAATGAACAATCTGGTAATTCGAATCCTTAAGCAAAGGATGAGCAGCCAGATCCTCCAGCACAGACCGGTTCTCAATCTCAGACACACCAAGCACCGCAGGACCACCCTTCCAGCCATCATCCTCCCCAATCCTTGAGATAGCCAGAGCCATGTTGTCTAGCTTCTCCATATACCTGCTACCGGTCCACTTGTTGGGCCCCTCAGGGGTGAACTCCTCATCAAGCACATCCGGCGTATTGATGGTATCAAAGAGATTCTCCAGATTGTAAAAGGCAATTAACCCTGCCCTCACCTGCTGCTGCGCTTCTGCCGCCAATACTGCAGTCAGAAGAATTGTAATGAATATCGTCCTAATTAGCATATTTCTGTTTGTGCAGGCAAAGGTAATATTTTTGTGTTTCCGGCCTCCATTTCCCTTTTGCCATGTTGATGAAAAACCTTATCTTTCAAACCTTTCTTTTAACAGACCCATGAGACATAACAAACTGATTATCTTATTTTTACTGTTCATGATATCCTGCGGAACGTTAGCTGCCCAGCAGGGAACAGTAACAGGTACCATAAAAGGTAAAAACAATGGTACTCCCCTGGCAGGGGCCCTGATAACCGACGCTTCGGGAAGTGAACTGGGACGGTCAGCCGATGACGGAACCTTTAGTGTCAACATGAATGAAGGCAGGCAGATGCTGTTCATAAACATGCCCGACTATGAACAGGCAATCATCAGCATCACTGTCACAACAGGTGAGACTACCAATCTGGGCATCGTGACCCTCCCCGAGATGTCCGCATTCATGATGGACCTTGGAAACATCGCCACCATGGAAGGGTTCTCCGAAGACGGCTTTGAGACACAATCGATACAGGGAATACTGAGCTCCTCTGCAGATATCTTCATGAGCACAGCAGCCTATACCTTCGGCCAGGTAATGTACAGGAACAGGGGATATGACAATAACTACCAGAATGTCAGCCTTAATGGCTTTGTTGTCAATGACATCGAATCAGGCGCCCCCTACTGGTCCAACTGGGGCGGACTGAATGATGTCATGCGCAGCTCCATGGTAAGCTCAGGCCCGGAACCGATAGGTTTCCTTTTTGAGCCTGTGGGTGGCGCAACGCGAATAAACACACGGGCCTCTGAATACCGTTCGGGCATACGTGCAGTTTACTCCCGCTCTAACAGAACCTACCCCAACAGGGCGATGCTGACATACAGCACCGGCCTGATGAATAATAACTGGGCGTTCACCGGAAGCTACTCCAGGCGATGGGGTGAACAGGGATATAAAGAGGGAACCTTCTATGACGCCAA
>JAAZBN010000140.1 GCA_012513795.1 Bacteroidales bacterium
CTTATGTTTCAAAATGTGAAGATAATAATAGTGTTTGAAGATCATTTCTTAAATTTGTGTTCCTAAAAGAATCAGGAAGTCTGATGAGACCGATGTCAACAATAAGTCAGGCAATTATGAGCCGTGCGGACCGTAGCCGCCGGGTGGTTGCAGAGCGATTGAGGAAATCAACCCCTTTCTGGATTCGCCAGCGGCGCATCATCTATCTTCTATACAAGGGAATAAAGAGGGACAATATTTATATTAAGGCTTCCGCTCTGACCTTTTTTACGATTCTGTCAGTGATACCGATGGTGGCTCTTGCATTTGGCATTGCCAAGGGATTCGGGCTCAATGATGAGCTCAGAGCTCAGATAATAATGCAGTTTCATAACCAGGAGCAGGTTATGAACTGGATTCTTGACTTTGCCAATAACACCCTTGAGCAGACAAGTGGCGGCTGGCTGGCCGGGATAGGAGTGGTGTTCCTCTTTTCAACCGTAGGACAGTTGCTCAGGTATGTGGAGAATGCTTTCAATTCAATCTGGAAGGTTGAAGAGACCAGGGTGTGGTATCGTCAGGTAACCGATTACCTGGCTGTTATAATCCTGGTCCCGGTGCTCTTCGTTGCCTCAAGCAGTGCAACTGTTCTGGCTACGACCCGGCTTAATGAGATACTGGGCAGATCGGATATGCTGGAAGGCCTTAAACCGGTGGTCGCCTTTCTTATTCAGCTAATACCCTTCATTCTACTCTGTACAATCTCCACTGCAGCTTTTCTGGCCATGCCGAACACCAGGGTCAAGCTGAGGAATGCCCTCATTGCAGGTCTTATAGCAGGCATAGCCTTGCAGGTGCTTCAGATACTGTATGTGGAGACCCAGATGGGATTGACCAGGCTCGGAGCCCTCTACGGAAGCTTTGCAGCCGTGCCACTACTGATGGTATGGATCCAGATGAGCTGGGTAATAGTCCTGATGGGAGCTCAGCTCACATATTATCTGCAGAATATCACCAGGTACGAGTTTGAATTTGATGTACAGACAGTCTCTCCCAGGCAGAAAAAAAGGCTGTCATTGCTTGTGATGCACTCCCTGATAGAGGATTTTGTCAAGGGTGCGGAACCGAGGGCGCCTGAGGAGATCTCCCTGGAACTGAGTCTGCCGGCCAGGACGGTACATGACTGCCTTGATATGCTCAATGAGGCTTCACTGGTAACGGAGGTATGGAACGAGGAACTTGAGAAATATGTATATCAGCCTGCCACTGACATTAACCGCATGACCCTGTCATTCATACTCGAAAGACTGGATTTGTCGGGGTCACAGCATAAGGTAGTGATCAACAATGCTGATTACAGAAAGATAGATGCAGCGCTGACCCGGTTTGAGAGCCTGATAGCCTCTTCCGAGACAAATATACTTCTCAGGGACCTGTAATATCTATTTGTTGCGGAAAGGTGAGAGGCGGAACCGCCTTACATACCTGATCAGTTCCTGAAGTGAATTCCAGTTATCAAACAGGTAGTGTGGAGCTTCCACAATAATCTGGCGGGTCTCGGGGTGCATTGACCAGTAACTTACAAGGTTGGATGCCCTGAAGACCCTGTCCTCAGTGCCAATTAGTGAATAATCCCACGCAAAACCAGTCTGTACCGGTTCCATCATGCGATTGTAAAGCCATCTCAGCTCGTCCTGAAGTGATTTTTCAGAGCGGGTGGGTATATGGGCGCGGTTCTTTTCAAACCTGCTCCTGGTACCAAAAAGCCTCAGGTAGAATTTGCCCATGCTGTAGTTGGAGATATTATCCAGTGTTGCCTCGAATATCTTCAGGGGTATCCCGTACTTATCATCCGCAGCAACCGGTGTTCCGTTGATGGCAATTGTCAGGTCAGGTTTGATACCCATTTTCCTGCTGTAATATTCTGCCGCCCATACGCCCAGTGACCATCCTATGACTGTCACCCTCCTATAGGTCTTCATCTCGGGAAGAATCAAAGGCTCATCAGCGGAATAATTGTAAAAAAGGATAAAATCGTGGTTGTCAGTGCAGAGGTTTGAAAAGGCTTTTTCGTCTATCCCCCATGTGCCGAAGAGTATTACGAGATCCCTGTTGTTCTCAAATCTTCGGAGGAATGTTTTCATCGCCGGATAGAAAAGCAAAAAGAGGAGAGGGTTACCGTGGTACTTTAAGGAACGGGCTTATGAGATAATCCCGGAATCTACTGTCTGATAAAAGGAAGTAACCTATGGTAGTCAGCCTATAGGTCCATGTGAAAGTCAATGTCTGCAATACAATCCTATTGATTCCCACA
>JAAZBN010000141.1 GCA_012513795.1 Bacteroidales bacterium
CTGAAGGAGGCGATATATACTGGCGGGTCGAGGAGGCTGAATCCCATTATCATGGTTACTATAGTGTCGTTGTTTTCTACTCTTCCTGTGCTGTTCGGGTCAGGTTTGGGAATCCAGTTGCAGCGGCTGATGGCATTGGCGTTGATAGGAGGCATGACACTCGGCACCTTTGTCAGTCTCTACTTCATACCTCTGGCGTACTGGTATATCTATAGGAGACGGGGAGAGAGAGTATGATTAGCAATGACTGTAAGATTATTGCTGCAAGAGAAAAGAGGCAGGAGGACAAACAATAATCTTAATGTTTTCATTTGCTATCCGGGAGATAATTATCCAGATCGTAGGTAGTAATAACAAGGTCATTTTCATGCAGCTCAAGGGCATAAAGTGATTTTTCATTCCAGTCGACATCGAAATAGACAGCCGGAAATTCCAATGAGAACATTCTTAGAGGTTTGCCTTCCCAGTCGAAGCAAAATATCTTCTTAGTGCATTGATCTGCAAGAGTAAGTCCTTTCCCGCGTTCAATCCGGTGACCGATAAAGCCTGCCCAGAATTCATCTTTGTTGGCGATCAATGGCCTGTATGTCTTGTAATGCGGTTCAGGCCTGAGCATATAACCAGATCCCATTGACGTGGCCTCCACGAAAAGTTTTAAACCTAACGGGCCTTGAAACCTACTCTGCAATCCGGCATCAACATCATATAACTCGAAGAGATCCGTCTTTGAGCAAACAGTTACGAACCGCTCACCGTCAGGTGTAGAGGCAATAACTGACTGAAAGATATCATTGTTGGCTTTGATTTCATCATCATTAAGAAACTGAGGGTATCCTCCGAATTTTTCAAGGATTCTCCCATTGCCGTTGAGCAATGTGAACCTGTTTTCATCTCCAACTGCGCTCAGACATACAGTTCTGTCCCGGGATAGCGGGTGTAAACACCCCGACTGTTTTTCATCAATAAAGAACTCATTGGTTATGCAAAAGCTACGATCTCCGGCAGGAGTCAGAATTATTACTTTACTTAATTGAACGCAGTACAGATATATGTCTCTATCCACAATCGTAACACCTCTGGATACGAGCATTTCTCCCGGTCCTCTGCCACGCGGTATAAGTTCCTGAGTCTTGTTGTTCTTGAGGTCAATTATACTGATCAGCATCGGTGAGTCAGTTTTATCAACAATCAGAAACGAATCAGGATGAAACGTAATTGAAGCCGGTTGCCCAAGAAACAGGTCATCAACCACTAACTGCCGACCATCTCTTAAGTCAATCCTGGTATTGAAGGATCCTTCACTGAAAAGGTCTTCATTTCCCTTGCCATGACCACAGGAAAACACTATGCAGGACAAAACTGCACACAATCCCTTTCGAATAATGTTATATTTCACTTATCTAGATAAGACAAAATGGCCGCAGGCATACAACTAATTTATCTCAGGGCCATAATTTGTCATGGCAAATTATTGTGTATGTGCCGTTTGAATCACCTGCATGCAGTGTACAGTCATCTCCTGTTGAAGGGATGCACCACGTGGTACAAAGTTCACCAGCATCAATAGCCTTTACAGCCATTAATTGCTTTAGCGCCATAATTGATACAAGCGCGATAAAAATGATTCCAAGAAATACTCTTTTCTTCATGACTTCTTAATTTGTTAATTATCCCA
>JAAZBN010000142.1 GCA_012513795.1 Bacteroidales bacterium
AAGTCGGCACGCGGCAGTCGGCACGCGGCAGTCATTTCCGGGTGAACATGATGTCGTGCTGCGCTTCCTGCACTGAAAACTACTGCCTACTGCCTACTGCCTACTGGTACTGCCTACTGGTACTGCCTACTGGTACTGCCTACTGGTACTGCCTACTGCCTACTCTACTTATGTACTCGCCTGATGAACTCCTCCACCTCAGGCACGCCGCCCTGGTAGACCAGATATCCGTTATAGGGTTCCCTCTCGGTGATCTCGTCATTAACAGGAGTAAGCATGATCCGCCTGACCTCCTCAAGGTCATCCGTCTGCCCCAGTGCCCAGCCCAGCTTGACCCATGCAACCTCGGGAAGCATGTTGCCCAGGGGGATGACACCCTTGGCCATCATGTCGCGCCCCGTTTCATAAACGAACATATGAACATAACCCCAGATGGTCTGCAGGGTCATATAGACCGCCACATTCTCCCTCTGCGCCCTCTCCAGCGCCGGATAGAGTTCCCTGTTGACATGGCCCAGTCCGGTGCCCACGATGATGATCCCCTTGTAACCATTGTCGATGAGTGAATGAATCATATCCGCCTTCATGTGCGGATAGAAATAGAGCATGGTTACATTCTCGTCAAAATAGGGCATGATCTTTACATTGCGGTCAGTGCGCCTGGGATTGTAGTCTTTCTTTATCGGCTTCACCTCTCCCCGCCGTACTGTAGCCACGGGCATGTCACCAATTGTTCTGAAAGTTGATCTGTATGAGCTGTGCATCTTGCGCACCCTGGTGCCGCGATGCAGGAACCCGTACTCATCACTGGTGGGACCGAACATGCAGACCATCACCTCGGCAATGTCACCATGGCCGGCAGCCGTGGAGGCATGTATCAGGTTCAGAGCGGCATCAGACGACGGCCTGTCAGAGGAGCGCTGTGATCCTACAAGCACTATAGGAACGGGTGAGTCCTGTACCATGAATGAGAGAGCCGCAGCAGTGTGATGCAGGGTGTCGGTACCATGACCAATCATGATGCCGTCAATACCATTGGCAATCTCCTTGCCGATTGCATTTGCCAGGATCTTGTACTGGTCGGGGCCCATGTTCTCACTGAATACGCCGAAGAGTTTTTCAGTGCGGATGTTGCATACGTCGGCCAGCTCGGGCACGGCTCCATACAACTCTCCGGGCGAAAAGGCCGGGATGACGGCACCGGTGCGGTAGTCAAGCCTCGAGGCAATGGTGCCCCCGGTGCCAAGCAACTTCACGTTGGGCTTGTCATCCGAGTAGGGAAACTCCTTTTCAGGTATCTTGTAGTTGGCCTTGTTGTAACCTGTCTCAGTCATCCTGAGAATAGTGGTGATATCAATGCCGATATTATAACCGCTCTCGATCTTGATCACTATGTGAAGATCATCATTGTTCTCCGACCGTGGCAGGATGGTCCCCCTGAAGAGTCCGCGGGTGGTCTCTATCTCGGTCTGGCCCCATACCCTGACATTGAACTTCTTCAGTACTGCCAGAGCCTCGCCCTTATATCCCTGGAAAAAATCTTCAGTCATAGTACCCTATTCTTTTGCCTCCACAACTGCTGTCACTGCCTTTCTCACCTCAGACAACCTAACCGTACCGATGGCCTTCTTGTGCATCTGTCCCATCACCCAATCCTCGATGCCGGCCATACTGCCGTTATAGCAGACCTCCGTAAACCTGCCTGCAAGACCTTTTATCTCACTGAGGATCTCATCCATCGGGGTACGACGGAGGCCTGTCTCGGTGAAGATGCTGTCAAAATCAGGATCAGGTGTTGACACCACGCCCGGCAGCATCAGTCGCGCCACAGGCGCCAATAGCCCCTCCTTTTTCAGCCAGGCGAAGAGATCATAGAGCCGCTCATAGCTGAATCCGGCAGCCACCCTGCCGCGTCCCTCGAGACTACGGAATCGGTGACCGATCAGGATACCGACCTCCCGGTGATCAAACCCCAGGTCATCGCCTGTTCTTTCAATCAATCCCACCAGGTTTTTGCTCAGCAGGTAGTGCCATGTATCTTCCGGCAGTCCCCAATCCTTCATCTGGCGAAATCGCTCTGCGATATCCACGGGAAGATCGCGGCCCAGCCTCTCAAGCATCTCAGTGGTCACCGGAATAGGCTGCGAGTCAGTGTCAGGATACATGCGGTCACGACCCGGCAGAACCCTTTCAAACATGGTTGTGCCATCCTCAAAAGCCTTGCGGGTCTCATTGGGGACACCCTCCAGGGCAAGCCTTATGCGCTCCTCTACCGTCTGGAGCGCTGTGGGGATATCATCAGCCGGCCCCCATAGTATTATCTGTGCATCATCCGGCGCTGCCGAGAGCCAGATGGCCACCTCGGGAAACAGGTTGTTGTAGTTGACCCCGGCAATCTCTTCCGAATGGATCATGTTTGGCTTTTCAATGCATGCTATCACCTTGAGCCTGTCACTGATCTCGTCGGCAAAGATGCGGCCGGGCTGGGTGAAGTGCGAGAGTATGCCGCGGCACCCGGGAAGATTGACTGCAAAAACCTTCTCCCCGCGGTCAAGGGCTGTACGCACCGGGGCAAAATGATATTCGCTGTTCTCCGCAGTAATCTCTTTGGTTTTTAAAGACCAGGCCGACGGGTCAGCGATCAGCCTATGAAGCTTTGAACGTATATTGAGCAGCGCGTACTGCCTGAAGGCTTCATTATGCGAGAGCTCAGGGATCCATTTGATATGTGCCACTCCCTTGATCTCAGCCCGGCTGCCACCCTCACAGCTGACATTCACATCCTCACGCGCTGCACCCATGCCTGTACGAACCATTCCCGTGCTGCGGTTGAGGAACCGGATGTGCTCGGCCGCCTCGGCCAGCTCATCGGGCGTAAGACAGTCAGGATAGGTCACTGTCTCTATCAATGGCATACCCAGACGGTCAGTCTTATATATCCTCCTGTGACCTATATCGGATATCTCCCGGCATGAATCTTCCTCAAGACTGAGCTGTATGAGCCTCACCTTCTTATTCCTGAGCTGCAGCTCCCCCTCCACGCTTATGATGGCCGAGCGCTGAAAACCGGTGGGAATGCTTCCGTCAAGGTATTGCTTCCTGGTGATGTGAACCTCGCCGACAATATTCATCCTTGCCGCCAGGGCAATGCGTATAGCTATGTCAAGGGCTTGGCGGTCAATCTCAAAAGGCGGTGTGTCATCAACCTCGTAGGTACAGGCTGTACGATTATTAATGCGGTAGATGATCTCTTTCCTGGTTCTGAACTCCATGAGCGCGGTACCGTCATAAACGCCCATCTCACTGAGAGTGGGCCTCATGTGGCGGATAACCTCCGCATCATAATCATCATGATCATGATAGATACCGGCCGGACAACGGCAGAACAGTTTGCTCCTTGTCTTTAATTGCTGATGCACCTCGAGGCCTGACTTGAACCCTATCCGCTTATAATCATTAAGTGTCGCCTCCTGACGACCGATATAACCAATCTCCTCCCGGGTCTTTTCGTAGTTCTTTAATGGATCAGGTGTGGACATATTCCTCGACATTGCCACTGCAATTTACGGAGAAGCTGGGAAAATTGGAAGTGCCCGAATAAAGAAAGTTTGCGCAACTTTCAGCCGCCTTCCCTTTTAATGCCGGAAGATTGAAATTATGTTGAAAAGAGGTTGTGGCGATTTAAAAATTATATGTCAGCGGAAAAAATTGTCATCTGCGTTAAAATGACCGTAACTTAAAAATATTAAGCTTGGAATTAACTGGAAATCAGTCGTAACGAATAGCCTTTACGGGGGTAATCCGGGCTATGAGCTGTGAAGGGATCAGGAGCATCAGGATGATCGCAATCATCGTTCCGATGTTAAGCAGGATGATATGGAGGGGGTCAAGGTTGATTGGAACGCTCTTAAGATAATATGATGACGGGTCAAGTGTGAATAACTCAGTCTTCAGCTGGAGCAGTGCCAGACCTATGCCTGTTACATTTCCCCAGAAAAGACCCTTGATTGTCAGCCAGGCCGCCTGGTACAGGAAGACATTCCGGATCAGCTTATTGCCGGCGCCCAGTGCTTTCAGAACGCCAATCATGTTGGTCTTCTCCAGGATCAGTATCAGCAGCCCTGATATCATATTGAATCCTGCAACGAGGATCATCAGGATCAGTATAATGATTACGTTTGTGTCCTGAAATCCGAGCCAGTCGAATATCTGCGGGTAACGGCTCCTGATGTTCGTTACCTTAAGCTGTTCCTCCTCCTCAACCACACGGTAGCCTATGGCGTCACGGACAACATCTGTCATATATTCAAGGTCATCGAAGTCGTTGATGAAGATCTCAAATCCGCTCACCTGGTTGCTGTTCCATCCGTTCAGGCTTCTTATATGGTTAATGTCGCAAAAGAGGTAGGTCTTGTCAAACTCCTCAAGACTGGTCTCATAGATCCCACAGATGTTGAATCTGCGCATGCGCGGCGGATCCTGCACGAAGAACATGGCAAACGAGTCACCCAGCTTCAGCCCGAGCATGTCTGCCACCTTCTTTGAGATGACGACATCATTGCTCCTGGCGGTGTCACTGACATTGACCGTCTCCCCCTCCACCATACTGGACCTGAAGAAACTCCAGTCATAATCACTTCCAATGCCTTTTAAAACCACCCCCTGAATATTCTCATCAGTCTTGATGATGCCGGCTTTGGTGGCAAAGACCTGAACGCTTTTTATTCCCGGATGGGTCCGGACCTTTGAGACGAATGGCTGGTCAGCGCTGATGGGGACGGTCTCGTATGAGAGGTTGGCGTCAAAATTGACCACCTGCACGTGGGCTCCGAAGCCCGCCACCTTGTCACGTATCTGCTTCTTGAATCCGGTGAGGATGGAGACTGCAAGTATCATTACAGCCAGACCCAGGGCTATGCCGATGATGGCAATCACGTTTATGGGCCGCGAGAATGCAGTACCCCTGTTGCGGTCCTTTATCAGACGACTGGCTATGAAGGTTCCGATTGACATCCGGGCAAAATTAAGAATTAAATGAACCATTTCCATATCTTTACCGGCGAGCCGGAACCGGTTCTGAATTCCGTTAATGAAAAACCTGAAAAAATGAAAAAAACAGCCATTATCTTTCTTCTGATCACAGTTGCTTTTGCAGCCTGCTCTGCCGACAAAACAGACTTAACACTCAAGACGGGCTCTGATGGTACATCCGAATACATCCCCCTGCTCGAGGGCAAAAGAGTGGCTGTGGTGGCCAACCAGACATCAATGGTCAGCAATACTCATCTTGTTGATACACTGCTCTCCTCCGGGACAAATATCAGGGTGATTTTTGCACCCGAGCACGGATTCAGGGACCTGGCCGATGCCGGTGCGAATATCACCTCAGGCACCGACCCCGTAACAGGCATCGAGGTTATCAGCCTTTATGGCGCCAGGAAAAAACCGGCGCCGGAAGATCTGGCGGATATTGATATTGTGGTTTTTGATATCCAGGATGTAGGGACACGGTTCTACACCTACCTGACCACAATGTGTTACGTGATGGAGGCGTGTGCTGAGAACGGGAAGTCGTTCATAGTGCTTGACCGTCCTAACCCCAACGGCTACTATGTTGATGGTCCTCTGCTTGACACTGCAAGATTCCGTTCGTTTGTGGGAGTGCATCCAATCCCCGTGGTTCATGGAATGACCTTTGGCGAGTATGCCGGGATGGTCAACGGAGAGAAGTGGCTGGCGGGTGGTTTGCAGGCCGACCTGACAGTGATCAGATGCACCAATTACACTCATGACACCATGTACGAGCTGCCGGTGATACCCTCGCCCAACCTTCCCAACATGAATTCAATCTATCTGTACCCTTCTCTGTGCTTTGCGGAAGGGACAGTTCTCTCCTGTGGCCGGGGTACTGAGTTCCCCTTCCAGGTGCTTGGCGCTCCCCTGATGCCTGACACCGGGTTCAGCTTTACGCCGGAGCCCTCCTTCGGGTCATCCAACCCGAAACATAACGGGTTGGTCTGTTATGGCATCGACCTGCGTAATGCACTTGCTGAGGGAGTGGTGCCAAAGCCGGGCATGGATTTGAGCTGGATAATTGACATGTACAACGCATACCCCGAAAAGGAAAATTTCTTCAATGGTTATTTCGATACGCTCGCCGGCAGCACCACCCTGCGGGAGCAGATCATCAGCGGCATGAGCGCTGAGGAGATAAGGGCGTCATGGAAGGATGACCTTGACAGGTTCAGGACCATCCGGGAGAAATACCTGCTATATGATTAGCGGACAGGTTATACAATTCTTTAACCCCTACGGGGTTAATTGATTGTGTATACTTGATCTACAATTCTTTATGCGCTACGCGCATTAATTACCAGTGGAGAATTCATAGTTGCAGATCCCCGTGTAGGATTCATAATTGCAGATCCCCGTAGGGGATCAAGAATTGTAGAACAGGGCACAAATACCCATAGATCCTCGTAGAGGATCAAGAATTGCAGAACAGGATACCAAAACCCACAGATCCTCGTAGGGGATCAAGAATTGTAGAACAGGGCACAAAAACCCACAGATCCCCGTAGGGGATCAAGAATTGTAGAACAGGGCACAAAAACCCGCAGATCCTCGTAGAGGATCAAGAATTGTAGAAGGATCAAGAATTGTAGAACAGGATACCAAAACCCACAGATCCTCGTAGGGGATCAAGAATTGTAGAACAGGGCACAAAAACCCGCAGATCCTCGTAGAGGATCAAGAATTGTAGAACAGGATACCAAAACCCACCGATCCCCGTAGGGGATCAAGAATTGTAGAACAGGGCACAAAAACCCACAGATCCCCGTAGGGGATCAAGAATTGTAAAACTATTTGATATTCCGGTAGTGTTCATACCGCTCCAGGATGTCAGCAACATAAGCATTCACCTGGACGCCCTGCCTGAGCCTGCCATTCCTTACAACTGGATCGCCATAAAAGACGGGATCGGCTTTGCGCTCCAGGAACAGTGACACATTATCTTCCCATTTGCCGGTGTCCAGACCATTTTTCTCAGCCAGTCTGATGGCATCGATAACATGACCGTGACCGGCATTATATGATGCAAGGATGAACTTGACCCTCTCGTCGGGATCAGGAACCCACTCATTGAACAGCTTGTCGAGCATCCTGATATAGCTGATGCCGGCTCGGATATTGTTTTCCACTGAACGGGTCACATCGTACCCGAAGAATTGCCCGGTCTCAGGCATAACCTGCATCAGTCCGTAAGCTCCGCGCGGAGAGATGACTGAGGGATTAAACCTCGACTCCTGGTATATCAGTGCTGCCACCAGCCGCCAGTCCCATCCAATGCTCTCGCTGCATCGCTTAATGATCTCATCAAAAGGAGAAACCTTTCCGGCACTGTTTGTTGCGAAATACTCCGAACCGGCTATCGATGCAGGCCGTGATCCGCTGAAATACTTCCTCTCCAGCCAGGCATACTCCCTGGTGGTCCTGAATCCCATTATCCAGCTGTTAAGTTCGGCAACAAGTGCATCTGTCCCCTCCTTGTTCACACTCCACGCTATATTGAGCGGGAAGCTGACAGGTGTTGACATGTCAAGGTCAGGATAGAGTGACCGGATAATGTTCGACATATAGTCGTCACATACGGTGTATTCTATCTCACCGCGAGCTACCTGACGAGCGAGCTCCTCAGCATCATATGGTACCTCAATTACTCCAATATCCATACCCGACTCACGTTCGAGGTTATATAAGCGCTGTGCGTAGGATGATCCCTTCTGCACGTAAACAGTCTTTCCGGCGAGATCAAGCTGGTTCCTGACAAGGTTGTCTGAAACGGCATCCGCTGTCATCCTTGTCCAGCCATCAGGCTTGCGCTGCACAAGCACCTGGGTCGTCTGGATAAGGGGTTCAGTGAACTGCATCATCTCCTTGCGGTCTGCACTGACAGACAACCCGATGGCAACCAGATCCACAGAGCCCGACTGGAGATATCCAAGGGCTTCATCAATATCATTGCTGGTAACCAGTTCAAGTTCAAGCTCAAGGTGATCAGCAAATTTCTTGAGCAATTCAAAATGAAAGCCCATTGGCTCGCCCTTATATATGAAATAGCTTGTCTGATTCACATTGGTGACTGCCCTTATCTTGCCTTCGGCAATGATGGCGTCAAGATCCCTGGGTGCAACTGAATCAGTATACACCCTTCGGTTTTCCTGTTCACAGGAGATGACTGACAGAAATACGATAAACAATAACGAAATAAACTTCCTCAATACCTAAAACAATTAGTCCGACAATCAAAACAATCCTTTACCAGTTTTGTTCGCGCTGCAAAGATACATTTTTTTTTAATCGTAGAAAGTCCATGCCAGACCGTACTTTATCATCCTGATATTCAGAGGATAGCCTGGTACCAGGAAATACTC
>JAAZBN010000143.1 GCA_012513795.1 Bacteroidales bacterium
CGTATAATTCTCATACTGTCTCCAACAGCAAAGATAATATCTGTTTTGCTGTTTTCGACACTGATGTTCCGGGACCGAAGATGGCAGCCACGCCTGCATCATAGAGGAACTGGTAATCCTGCGGCGGAATGACCCCGCCTGCAATCACAAGAATATCCTCCCGGCCCAGCTTCTTAAGCTCGCTTATGACCTGCGGTATAAGGGTCTTATGGCCTGCGGCGAGGCTGGAGACCCCGAGCAGGTGAACATCGTTCTCCACTGCCTGTCTTGCTGCTTCGGACGGAGTCTGGAAAAGTGGTCCGATGTCGACGTCGAATCCAATATCGGCATATCCGGTCGATATAACCTTGGCGCCGCGGTCATGGCCGTCCTGCCCCATCTTGGCAATCATGATGCGGGGTTGTCTTCCCGCCCGGGCGGCAAACTCGGCTGCCATTGCCCTTGCTTCCTCAAAATCAGAATCTGATTTGTACTCTGATGAATATACTCCTGAAATGGTTCTTATCACTGCTTTGTACCTCCCTGCTACTTTTTCACATGCGTAAGATATTTCGCCGAGTGTTGCCCTCTTTGATGCAGCATCAACGGCCAGTTCGAGCAGGTTTCCCTCACCGGTTTCGGCTGCACGGGTGATGGCTTCGAGCGCCCTGCGGCACTCTTCCCCGTTACGTCCTGCCTTCACTTCGGCAAGCCTCCTCAGCTGGGCTTCGCGCACAGCGCTGTTATCAACCTCGAGGATCTCGAGCGGGTCTTCCTTCTCCAGCCTGTACCTGTTGAGGCCGACAATTGTCTGAGCGCCGGAGTCAATTCTTGCCTGTGCCCTGGCGGCTGCCTCCTCAATCCTCATCTTGGGTATGCCTGACTCAATGGCTTTTGCCATGCCACCCAGACTCTCAACCTCCTCTATCAGCTCCCATGCCTTATGTGCGATCTCGTGAGTGAGTGTCTCAACATAAAATGAACCGGCCCACGGGTCAACCGACTTGCAGATGCTGGTCTCTTCCTGTATGAATATCTGGGTGTTGCGAGCAATCCTTGCAGAGAAATCGGTAGGCAGTGCAATGGCCTCGTCAAGGGCGTTGGTGTGCAGACTCTGGGTATGGCCCAGCGCTGCAGCCATAGCCTCGATGCAGGTACGCCCGACGTTGTTGAACGGGTCCTGCTCGGTAAGGCTCCATCCCGATGTCTGGGTATGGGTCCGGAGCGCCAGTGACTTCGGATTCTTCGGGTTGAACTGGCTGACTAACTTCGCCCAAAGCATCCTTGCCGCCCTCATCTTGGCTATCTCCATGAAGAAGTTCATGCCGCTGGCCCAGAAAAAAGAGAGCCGCGGCGCGAAGTCGTCTATGTTCATGCCGGAATTCACCCCGGTGCGGAGGTACTCAAGGCCGTCGGCCAGGGTATAAGCCAGTTCTATATCCGCTGTGGCGCCTGCTTCCTGCATGTGATACCCCGATATTGAGATGCTGTTGAACTTCGGCATCTTCTCAGAGGTGTACCTGAATATGTCGGCGATGATCCGCATCGAGAATGCAGGCGGGTAGATGTATGTGTTGCGAACCATGAACTCCTTCAGGATATCATTCTGAATAGTGCCCTGCAACTCACTCAGCTTTGCTCCCTGCTCCAGCCCTGCCACTATGTAAAATGCCATTACGGGCAGCACCGCCCCGTTCATTGTCATCGATACCGACATCTCCCTGAGGGGGATCTGGTCAAAGAGGATCTTCATATCCTGCACCGAGTCAACTGCCACGCCGGCTTTCCCTACATCACCCACAACGCGCTCATGATCAGAGTCATATCCGCGGTGTGTTGCAAGGTCAAAAGCAACCGATAGTCCCTTCTGGCCTGCAGCAAGGTTCCTGCGGTAGAAGGCGTTCGACTCTTCAGCGGTGGAGAATCCGGCATACTGCCTGATTGTCCATGGCTTCATGGTGTACATGGCCGAATAAGGCCCGCGGAGGTACGGTGGTACACCGGCAGCATACTGCAGGTGCTCCATGCCCTTCAGGTCTTCACGGGAATAAACGCTCTTGAGGCGAATTCTTTCGGGAGTCTCCCACTGCGGGCTGATGCCGTTCTCTTTCTCCCACTTCTGTTTGTCTCTTGAAGGCACTGTCACCTTCAGGGGGTCAATATCAGTAAATTTTGGTCTTTTGCTCATCTCCCGTCAGTTTATTCCGAGTATCCTGTTGAACATTTGCAGTGTCTCAAGCACATTGGATTTGATGCTGATGAAGTGCTCCACTCCTTCGGTCTTGAGGTCTTCCGTGCATGGCGGATTTCCTGCCACCACAAAGACAGCCTTTCCGCCTGTTGCCTTAAAGGCCTCTTTCGCAAGTGTGGCATATTCTTCGTCAGAACTGCAGATGACAATTATGTCTGCCTTTGCTCCGATGGCTGCATTGACGCCTTCGGCGACGCCTGCAAAACCGTTATTGTCCTGCACCTCATAGCCGGCCACTGCGAAAAAATTGGATGAGAACTGTGCCCTTGCCCTGCGCATGGCAAGATCACCGATAGTGAGCATGAAAACCAGCGGCCTGCGGCCGGACTTTTCCGTTGCCAGTCTCAGCTTCTCGAACTCATCTGCACCGCGGGCAGGGAGGATAGGCCTTACCTCCTCGTCAGCTGAGGCAGCGTATTCTTTAAAAAGTTTTCCCGGATCATGTTCCGGCGATTTTTTCTCCCTGAAATCAGGATACTGGTTTGTACCCAGAAGGACTTCCTTTCTTTTTGCCATGTCAGCCTTGCGCGTTGCAGCAGCCTCACTGATGCGCTTCTGTATCATCCCTTTGCGAAGGGCTGCAAGGAATCCTCCCTCGTTTTCAATCTCAAGGAATAGTTTCCAGGCCTCGCGGGCTGTCATTGAGGTCAGTTCCTCTATGTAATATGATCCGGCTCCCGGGTCAGCAATCTTTCCGAGGTGCGCCTCTTCCATCAGCAACAGCTGCTGGTTGCGGGCGATCCTCTCCGAGAAGTCGCTTGCAGTCCGGAACACTGTATCGAATGGTTCCACTGTTACTGACTCTGCGCCGCCAAGAACAGCCGACATAGCTTCGGTCTGGGTCCTGAGCATGTTGACGTACGGGTCATAGAGGGTCTTGTTCCACCTGCCTGTGACCGAATGGATGTGCATCAGGGCTGATCCGGGTTCCTTCGTGCCGTAGGCACTGACTATCTCTGCCCAGAGCATCCTGGCTGCACGCAGTTTGGCCGTCTCAGGAAAGAAGTCGGGGCCGATGGCGAGTGTGAACCGGAAGGCTCCTGCCGCTGTGTCAGGGTCAATGCCTCTTCCGGTCAGTGCTGCCATGTATTCATTGCCTAGTGACAGCGTATATGCCAGCTCAGCGACGGGGCCAGCGCCGGCATTGCTGAAAAGGGTGCCTGAGGGCTCGACGCACTTAATGCCCGGTGTCTCTGCCGCATCGCTGACGAGGCCTGCCAGGTAATCGAGGCCCTGGTCAACGGGCACGCACAGCTTGCCGTTGGCGGCCAGCCTGCCCAGCGGGTCAGCCGAGACGGTTATGTTCACCTGCTTCAGGTCAGCGCCTGATGAGCGGAGGTATCCCTTAAGTGCGGCAACGAGCTCTTTCGCCCTGCCGGCGATTGAAAAACTGATCTCAATGCTCTCCGGATGAATATCCTTAAGGAGCTGTGCGACGGTCTCCGGGGTGGCCGTCTGCGAGTCTGCGATGACAAAGCCAAGCGAGGTGATGCCTCTCATCAGTATGTCAAGAGCTTTGGCGTTGGCAGCCTTATAGTCTGTCACCGTTATATCCTGGCGGATGAACCAGTTGTTACCCTTCACTGCCACTCCCCTTACAAAGGGGAAATCACCCGGAAGCAGGTTGCTGTGAGGCAGAGTGTCAAGGTCCTCCTGCCTGTAGAAGGGCATGACAGAAAGGCCGTCGCGTGTTTTCCAGACAAGTTTCCTGGTAAAGTCAGCGCCCTTCAGATCAGCAGTGATCTTCTCCATCCACTCCGTTGCGGAGACAGGCGGAAATTGTTCAAATAGCTTCTTTTTCTTATCCATCAGGATTTATGTTGCTGAGGGTTGTAAATTAATGTGTTGTAAGGCTGTTAAACCATGCTTTTTATCATGAGAGTTCACTCTTTGCCGCCGAACTCCATCAGGTACGCCTTGATGAACTCATCAATCTCACCGTCGAGTACGGCCTGGGCATTGCCTGCCTCGTAACCGGTGCGCAGGTCCTTTACCAGCTTATATGGGTGCAGGGTATACGATCTGATCTGTGAGCCCCATTCAATCTTTTTCTTTGCACCCTCGATCTTTGCCTGTTCATCCATCCTTTTGCGCAGTTCCATCTCATAAAGGTGTGACCTGAGGAGGCGGAGGGCGTTCTCCTTGTTTTGTCCCTGGGAACGTGACTCCTGGTTCTCGATGACGAGGCCGGTGGGGGCATGGCGGAGGCGGACGGCGGTCTCCACCTTGTTGACGTTCTGGCCGCCGGCGCCTGATGAGCGGAAGGTCTCCCAGGTAATATCGGCCGGATTGATCTCGACGACAATGTCATCATCAACCAGCGGAGCGACGAAGACCGATGCGAATGTCGTCTGTCGTTTGCCCTGTGCGTTGAAGGGTGATATGCGGACCAGGCGGTGGACGCCGTTCTCGCTCTTGAGGTATCCATAGGCGTTTTCACCCTCGAACTCGAGGGTTACAGTCTTTATTCCGGCTTCGTCGCCTGCCTGGTAGTATGCCTCTGTGATCTTATACCCGCTCTTCTCTCCCCACATGAGGTACATTCTCATGAGCATCTGTGCCCAGTCATTGCTTTCTGTGCCACCGGCGCCTGCATTGATCTTGAGGACGGCGCCGAGGCGGTCCTCCTCACGGCGCAGCATGTTGCGGAGCTCAAGTTTTTCTACTGCTGCGAGGGTTTTATCATATTGCTGACCCATCTCCTCATCGGTGACTTCACCCTCTTTGAAGAAGTCGTACAGGACGAGCATGTCCTCAACGGCAGTGTCGACTTTGGCGAAAGCCGTGGTCCAGCTCTTAACAGAGGATATCTCCTTCATGAGTTCCTCTGCTTTTTTCGGGTCATTCCAGAATCCGTCCGAGTGGGTAATCTCTTCCTTTTCCTTGATTTCGTTTAGTCTGGCATCGACGTCAAAGATACCTCCTTAACGCATCCCGGCGTTCAACGAGGTCCTGTATCTGGTCATTGGTTATCATGTCATGTAAAAGTTTGCGCAAATATAGTCAAATTAGGCAAGAGCCAGCTGGTAATAACCAGTAGTGGTGCGGGCGTCTGGGGGCCGACATGGTATTTCGGGACCGGACGCCCCGCATTCAGGTGTATAATTATATCCAAATGGGCAATATTTGCACTATAATAGTGCGTTTTTAATGTATATGTGACCTTTTATGGTGCATTATTATATCTTTGCAGAATATTAACTGCCATGGAAAAGTTATTTGAGCATTTTATAAAACTTCTGAAAGAGACAGATACCCGTTTCCTGCGGTACATCTATCCTGAAATAAACTGGGAAAACAGAATGATAGGGCTTACCGGCCCTCGTGGGGTAGGAAAGACGACTTTGGTATTGCAGCATATCAAAATGAACCTGGATATTCCTGAGACGCTCTATGTGACAGCAGAGGACTTTTACTTTTCTGACAACAGGTTAACTGATCTGGCTGATGCTTTTGTTAAACGTAACGGAAAGTATTTGTTTGTTGATGAAATACATAAATACAAGGACTGGGCCAGGGAGTTGAAACTGATCTACGATTACCATCCGGAACTTAAAATTGTGTTTTCAGGTTCTTCTGTTCTGGACATTAAAAAAGGGGCCTCTGACCTGAGCCGCAGGGCGGTTATGTATAACCTGCAAGGTTTATCGTTCAGGGAATATTTGCAATTGTTTCACCATGTTGCTTCCCGGACGTTTACCCTGGAGGAAATCCTGTCGCATAAAGCGGGGCTACCTCAAATAAAACACCCATTACCACTCTTTGAAGACTATCTGAAGAGAGGGTACTACCCATTTTCACTGGAGGAAGATTTTGAAAGAAAACTTCAGCAGATTGTCAACCACACCCTTGAAACTGATATTCCGGTGTATGCAGGAATGAACGTATCAACCGGGAGAAAGTTAAAGCAATTACTGGCTATTATTGCTAAAAGCGTTCCATTCAAGCCTAATATGACAAGCATAGCAACTGCTCTTGTCGCGAGCCGGAATAATATTGCAGATTATTGCCTGTTTATTGAAGAAGCCGGATTGATTACCCAGCTCAGGGATGCCACCGGGGGAATAAGAGGTTTGGGCAAAGTAGACAAAGTATATCTCGACAACACTAATCTGATTTACAATCTCGCAAGTGTCGACCCGAATCCCGGGAACATAAGGGAAACATTTTTCCTGAACCAGCTAAGGTTAAAATATGATGTAATTACATCTCCCGCAGCTGATTTCAGGATTGATGATTTTACCTTTGAGGTTGGTGGAAAAAGCAAAGGGTTAAAGCAGATTCAGGATTTGGATAATGGCTTTATTGTCAGAGACGGAATTGAACATGGTTACCTGAATATCGTTCCTCTATGGCATTTTGGTATGATCTACTAAGGGACCGTAAGCCTTTAACCAACCTTGTAGCCGGCGAAGGAGCCTGTGCCTGTCTGGGTTGCAGTACCTGTATAAATATTTACACTTACAGTGTTACCTCTGCTTAATCTGATTGTTATTGACCTGACTGTCATAGTGGTACCGCTTCCAATTTCAACGGCTAGTTTTTCATAAGGTGCGGAGTTGACATAGATCGAAACTTCACGTGAGCCTCCGTTGCCGTCTGCAAAATAGGATACATTGAAAGTGTAGATGCCATCAGCCGGGGCTGTGAAAACTCCGGTCCCTGCATTGAAACCACCTCCGATGCTCAGGTCAGGTTCATCATATGTCATTATCACATTGGTAATCTGAGGGGCAATATCTGATAAAAGGTTTCTTGCCCTGAATGCTATAATTGTATCCAGCCGGACTGTGTTTCCTGATTCGATTGAGAGAAGCTTAGTCCCCTGGTCATAAATTAATTTCTGATCGTCAGTATCCGTTGCCGGGTCGCCCGGGTCACCCTTGGGGCCGGGAGGGCCGGCCGGGCCGCGTTCAAGTGATTTGGCGGCATAGAGCGCGTACGGCACAGCCATGAACTGCATCGTGCCCATATCCATGAACAGATTCTCAAACTTGACCTCCACAGTCAGGTAATGGTTGGCAGTTGACCAGTCTATCGCACCAAAGGTGCCTAAAACCGGAGCGCCCTGTCCAATCATGAGCGAAAAAACCCCGTACCTGGAGGTAGTAACATTTGTAAAAACCTCCTGGTAAATGATCTCACCGGTGGGTGACTCTTTCCTGATAGAGAACCGCACCTCTATTGGTGTGCTAACCAGCTCGTTGCCGCTGTTGTCACGGGCCACGGCCTGGTAGTTGATACCGGCCGGGACTGTTCCCTGAGCCCCTGCCGTAAGAGTCGCTGCCACCAGAACCACCAGTATTGCCATCGCATAAGAAGAGACTCTTTTCATACCCTTTGGTTTATAGTTTTTCAATCTTAAATGACCTGTTTATAACGCCGTCGGTACTGATCACGTTGGCGACATAGATTCCTTTGTTGTAGTGGACAAGGCTGACTTTGTGCCTGTAATCATGCTCAGCAGAAAGGTCGAGTTCATCAGTGTACATCAGTGAGCCCGGCAGGGTGTAGATGAAGATCCTGTAATGTCTTGCCATCACTCCGTAGACTCTTATTGTAAGAACCCAGGGGCCGGCTTCGCTGCTTTCGGTAAGCGGATTGGGGAAGAAGTCAACCCCGTTTCCCTCCCTGTCAGGCAGTTTCTGCTCCGGGATAAACCTCGGCTGCTGAAAGCCCTGTGACAGGTTGTAAAAAGAGGGAAGTGACACCTCCACGGCCGTCTCGCCAATTGTCTGCTGGTAAGTCAGACCTGTGTGTGTAACAATGTTACCAGCCGGCACAAGTACCTGGTGCGACAGCCTGTCCGACTTCTGCGGGAAGAGGTATGTACATATCATCAAAAGGAAAATACCGGTAATAAACCGTTTCATGATAAAGGCCCTTTTGTTTACAAATTCAAAAATAACACTTTTCAGGCAGTTCCGAACCTCCCGGTGATCAGTTTGAGGCTGGAGAGAGGCTCGATGAACCTGAAAAGGAGGGCCAGGAGGATCCCTGCCGCAAGCTGTAAGGCGGCTGCAGCTGTCCACGGGATACCTGTCCTGCTCAGGAGCCACCCGGCCAGGAAGGTCAGTCCAAGCATCAGCAGGAACAGAAGAATCCTTCCGTTCCCGGCAATGCCGGACATCGTCCTTCTCACGGTCAGCATGCAAGCCACGGCAACCAGGGATTGAGTGACCAGAGCGGTACAGGCAGCTCCTGACGGGCCCAGCTCCGGAATGAGGATCCGGTTGAGTGAAAGGTTGATGATCATGCCTGACACTGTTATTACCCCAAGCATTTTAAGTTTCCATGAAGCAGTAAGCATTGTGCTGTAAATGTATATCACTCCAACGGGTACGAGGGTAATCATCAGTATCCTGAAAGCGGTCACGGCGTTCTCAACCGGTGAGGTATAGAGAATGTCGAGCATCTCAGCCGGAAACGTGGCGAGGGTCACCGCACCTATCCCCAGCGGGACTATGAGCATCCGGCCGGCCATCCTTGCCAGAGGCCTGATATCACTGTCTGATGACAGTCCCCGTGTCATTATGGGAAGCAGCATCCCGCCAAACAGCACAGGAATCATTGCCAGCGCATCGAAGAGCCTGAAGGCCTGGGCGTAGTTGCCGGCCCGGGTGGCCCCGTCAGGAAGCAACCGTTCAATCATCACCGAATCCATTCTCCAGTAGAGTGTCATTGCAAAGACCACCACCGAATAGGGCAGCCCGGTCATGATGATGCTCTTCAGAACTGAGGTATCAGGCTTCACTGCTGCAACCCTCCCCTTGCGCACCACTATTATGAATGCAGCGCACATCACCGTAAAATAGGCAGCTGTCTGGGCCCATACAAACCATTCTATCCTGAACCCACCGGTAGTAACTCCGCCCCACAGGAGCACCGAGCAGATGACTATCATCACCAGCCTGTCGGCTACGGAAAGGAGGCTGTCAAGGAAGAGGTACTGCATGCCGCTTATGCTTGACCGGAGCCAGAGGATCATTGATGCCATCACCTGGTTCAGCATGAGTACCAGCAGTATTGTTATCTGCCCTTCCCGGTAACCCAGGGCATAAGCAACGCTGATAGAGACAAGGAAGTATACCGCTGTGAGAAAGAGTCTTATTACCAGCACATTGCCAAAGTAGATCCTTACCCTTGCAGGATCAGCCGATACAGCGCGGTTGTTGAATCCCGAGAGTCCCAGGTCAAGCAGGAGGGTGAAGAGCACTGAGAAGCTGAAAAGTGAAAAATAGCTTCCGTAGGCGGTTTCGCCAACCACGTTCTGAACAGTGCGGTCTATGCCCAGCACCCAGAAAGCCTTGACCAGGATGCTCACTGTCAGGAGGAAGGTGATATTGATAAGGAACTTTCGCCTCAAATCAGTCTGCCGTGGATAAAAGAATCAATGCCAATTTATAAATTAATTGCCACATTTGTATTTCAGTAGCAGCAGCGGAAAATGATCATTGCAATCAATGCGCGTACGCTCAGGGCAGTGCCCCGTGACGGTATCGGGTGGTTCACCCTTGAGGTTGTCAGCGGGATGGTCCGTAACCACCCTGAGCACCGGTTTGTCCTGATCGGCGACAGGAGGCCGGAGCCGCTTCCGGTCAGGGGTGACAATGTTGAATATGTGACCTTACCGTTACGGACAGTGCATCCGCTGCTCTGGCATGGATGGCATGAGTATCTGTTGCCACCGGTGCTGAGGCGGACCGGGGCTGATGTTTTCATCGCACCTGACGGGATGATTCCGCTGAGAACGGATGTGCCATGTATTCCAGTGATCCATGACCTCAACCATGAGCACCGGCCCGGAGACATACCTGGCGCTGAGTGCAGGTATTACCGCAGGCTTTTCCCGCTCTTCGCGGGGAAGGGAGCACGTGTTGCAACTGTATCACATTTCTCGGCAGGCGACATTGCTGCGACATACGGGATCAGCCCGGACAAGATAGATGTCGTGCCGAACGGTGTTGCCGGGATTTTTTCTCCGCCGCAGCCTGGCGAGGCGGAGGAGACGCGGAGGCATTACACCGGTGGTAAGCCATATTTTCTGTTCGTAAGCAATTTTTCTCCGAGGAAGAATGTTGAAGCGGTGATCAGGGCATTTGAAATTTTCAGGCAGAGCGGAGGAGGAGAACAAGTTCTGTTGCTTGCCGGGCGGAGGCTTTACCTGACGCGTGAGATGGACAGGCACCTGGAGGCCTCCCCGTATGGCAAGGATATTGTCTTTACCGGTTCTGTAACGCGTGATGTGTTGCGCCGGCTCTACGGTGCTGCGGAGGCGCTGACCTTCGTGCCGCGGTTCGAGGGGTTTGGCATACCCGTAGTGGAGGCGCAGCGATGCGGTGTGCCGTGCATTCTGTCAGACAGCTCATCACTCCCCGAGGTGAGCGGCGGCGCGGCACTCTGCGTCAGCCCCGCTGACGCAGGTGCCATAGCCGGGGCTATGGCACGCCTCGTCACCGACGGCGCGCTGCGCCGCCGTCTCGCTGACGAGGGATATGCCAACTCACTCAGGTACACCTGGGAACAGGCTGCGGAAGAAATGTGGAAATCAGTCATCAAAGCTACCGGGGGAGCCGCCTGATGCTTAAACCATTCTTCAGGGACGGCATCCGTGAAGCCGGTTGCGACGAGGCAGGGCGCGGATGCCTGGCAGGCCCCGTGTACGCTGCAGCAGTCATCCTCCCGAAGAGATACCGTAACAAAGAGCTCAATGACTCCAAGAAACTGACCGCCCGCCAGCGCGAGCGGCTCCGCACGGAAATCATATCATCTGCCACCACCTGGTGCGTCGCCTCGTGCTCAAACACCGAGATAGATGAGATGAACATACTGCGCGCCTCTATCACCGCCATGCACAGGGCAATAGACGGGCTTGAACCCCGCCCGCTCCTGCTCCTGATAGACGGCAACAGGTTCTACACCTATGGAGATATCCCCCATCAGACAATAATAAAGGGTGACGCCACATACCTGTCCATCGCGGCTGCATCAGTGCTGGCAAAGACGGAGCGTGACCATCGCATGGAGGAGCTTGACGCCCTCTGCCCCTGCTACGGGTGGCGGCAGAACAAGGGATATCCTACCCCGGAGCATCGCAGAGCCATTGCTGAATTCGGCCCCAGCCCGTTCCACCGGCTATCATTCAACCTGATTGACCTGCAGCGGGAACTCCCTTTCTTATAAAATGTTAAAATCATTATTCCTGAGAATGTATTTTGATATCTTTGGTTCCAAACTTAAATCAACAACACCATAAATCATGAGAAAACTACTGGCAATTATTGTTATCCTTGTAACCTTCTCAGCCTCGCAGGCCAGGGCTGATGAGGGCATGTGGCTGCTGCCGCTCATCGAGAAGCTCAATATCGGCACTATGACCGAGATGGGGCTCAAGCTGACAGCGGAAGACCTGTACAGCATCAACCAGGCAAGCGTTAAAGACGCCATCGTCATCTTCGGAGGCGGCTGTACCGCTGAGATCGTCTCTCCTCACGGCCTGCTTCTTACCAACCACCACTGCGGTTATGGCCAGATCCAGAACCACAGCACAGTTGAGCATGACTATCTCAATAACGGTTTCTGGGCCATGTCAAAGGAAGAGGAACTTCCCAATCCCGGCCTGTCAGTCACCTTCCTGGTGCGCATTGAAGATGTTACCTCAAGGGTACTTGGCAAGGTCAATCCAGACATGACCGAAGCGGCACGCCGCGAAGCCATCCAGGCTGAGAGCGCCGCCATCACCTCAGAGGCTACGAAGGGAACCCACTACAACGCCCGCGTATCATCATTCTACAGCGGAAACCAGTATTTCCTGCTTATCTATGAGGTTTTCTCCGATGTCAGGCTTGTGGGAACACCCCCTAACTCAATCGGGAAATACGGCCATGACTCTGATAACTGGATGTGGCCGCGCCATACCTGCGACTTCAGCGTTTTCAGGGTATATATGGGTCCTGACGGGAAACCGGCTCAGTACTCGAAGGACAATGTTCCGCTCAAACCGAAGCATTACCTGCCTGTCTCAATCAAGAACCTGCAGAAGAACGATTTTGCAATGGTAATGGGCTACCCCGGCACCACCACCAGGTACATGACATCGTACGAGGTTGACGAGGCAATGAAGATCACCAACGCCAACAGGGTAAAGATCCGTGGTGCACGCCAGGAGATATGGATGAAGGATATGATGGCAGACCCGAAGGTAAATATCCAGTATGCATCCAAATACGCCGGTTCATCCAATTACTGGAAGTTCTCAATCGGCCAGAACGCCGGTCTCACCCGTCTGCGCACCGCAGAAAAGAAAGCGGCTTTCGAAGCTGAATACATGAAGTGGGTAAACGCTGATCCGGCCCGCAAGGCAAAATACGGCAATGCACTTTCCCTGATCGAAAACGCCGTTAAGGGAAGGGCCGAAAAGTACAACGTTTCCCAGTATATGAGAGAAGCATTGTCGACAGAACTGTTGGGCTTCGCCGGCCAGATGACCATGCTCGAGGAGGCCCTTGTAAAAAAGGATGCTGAGAGAATCAACGGCATGACAGGAAGGCTTAAGAGATCTGTTGAGAATTTCTACGGTGATTATAACTATCCTACCGACCAGAAAACCACAAAGGCGATGCTGAAGCTCTACAGGACTGACATTGATCCGAAGTACTGGCCATCGTTCTACAAGCTGATTGACACGAAATTCAAGGGAAACATCGACGCCTTCGTTGATAATATCTTTGCGAAGTCAATCTTTGTCTCACAGGAGAAACTGGCGGCATTTCTCGAGGCTCCCAGCCTGAAGGTCCTTCAGAAGGATCCTGCATTTATTGTTGCCAAATCAATCAACGAGATGAACTCGACATTAATGAAGGATCTCCAGGGATTCAGTGCTGACCTCTCAAAGGGGCAGCGTCTCTACATGGCCGGAGTAATGGAATACCAGCCTGACAAGACACAGTACCCTGATGCCAACTCCACCATGAGGCTCACCTACGGTAAGGTACTCGACTACTACCCGTATGATGCAGTTCATTACAACTGGTATACGACCCTCGACGGCGTTGTGCAGAAATACAAGAAGGGTGATTATGAGTTTGATCTGCCGCAGCGGCTCATTGATCTCAACAACAAAAGGGAGTATGGCCGTTACGGTTCACCTGATGGCTACATGCCTGTATGTTTCATCACCAACAATGACATCACCGGTGGCAACTCAGGCAGTCCGGTCATTAATGGCAACGGCGAACTGATCGGTCTTGCCTTTGACGGCAACTGGGAAGCCATGACCGGAAACATAGCATTCGAACCTGACCTCCAGAGATGTATCAACGTAGACATACGCTACGTTCTCTGGGTGATTGACATCTATTCAGGGGCAGGGTATCTGCTCAATGAGATGGATATCAGGCAGTAACCTGCAGGCAAAAAGCAATAGGCATTAGTGAAAAAAGGGATTCCAGAATTGGATCCCTTTTTCATTCTTAATGAACTGTAACCACAGGCCTTGATCCTTTGCCAGCACTACTGCCCTCCCCTGCAATCTGGCTGCTCGCTAAAAATGCCCCCCGGGCATTTTATTCACGCTCGCCCCTATCTTGCCTAATGCCTTAAAAAGAGTACCTTTGCAAAAATTTCCCCAATGCAGTTTAATCTCCTTGACATATTAGCCTGCTTCATGGTGTTGTTCGCAATCATTGACATGCCGGGATCGATCCCTATCATCCTGGATATCAAATCTAAGACCGGCAACATCCACCCCTGGAAGGCAACCCTGGTCTCGCTTTCCATTTTCCTTGCATTCCTTGTCTTCGGGGAGAAACTTCTCAGCATATTCGGTATTGACGTAGGTTCGTTCGCAATAGCAGGTGCATTCATCATTTTCCTGATCGGGATGGAAATGGTGCTCGGTGCAGAGTTCTTCAAGCATGATTCGCCCGGGGGCGGAACCATTGTGCCGATAGCCTTTCCGCTAATTGCCGGTGCCGGATCCATTACCACCATCCTTTCTCTCAGGGCTGAGTATGCAACTATAAACATCCTTATTGCCCTGATGCTGAACATGGTGATCATATATACCGTCCTCAGGCTCACGACGAGGATCGAGCGTCTGCTGGGGCCCACCGGGCTGCACATACTGAAGAAATTTTTCGGTATTATCCTTATTGCCATCGCCATAAGGCTGTTCATCAACAACACAGGCATCACCCTTCCGCAATGAGTCCGTCAGTGGTTTCTATCTATACTGACGGTGCCTGCAGCGGCAATCCCGGTCCGGGAGGCTACGGTGTGGTGCTTCTTTCGGGTTCGCTCCGCAAGGAGCTCTCAGGAGGTTTCAGGCTCACCACCAACAACCGGATGGAGCTTCTGGCAGCCATCACCGGACTTGAGGCGCTCAAACTTGACGGGCTGGTTGTAAGGTTGTACACCGATTCACAATACCTTGTCAATGCGGTCAACAACGGCTGGCTCTTCAGCTGGGAAAAGAAACGGTTTGCCAAAAAGAAAAACCCGGATCTGTGGATCCGTTTCCTGGAGGTTTACAGGCGTCACAGGGTGACCCTTGTGTGGGTGAAAGGTCATAACAATGACCCTGAAAATGAACGATGTGATACCCTTGCGGTGGCAGCATCAAAGCTTCCGGGTCTTCCTGAAGATGAAGGCTACAAGGCAAATGGTGATGATGAAGAGATCATCTGACAGGTGACAGTAATATTTGTCTTTTATAAAAAAAGTGCAATTTTTGTAAAAAAAGGGGAGAGATGAAAAGTTTCTTACACAAAGCAACAGACCTGACGCCGGAGATAATCCTGTCTCCTGCAGAAAACCGGTTCATTATCGCCGGGAAGTCGGCGCCTGAAGATGTCAGGGGTCTTTATTACCCGGTTATTGAATGGATGCAAGAGTTCGTTGCGGAAATAAAAAGGGGGCACAATTACACTGACGCCAACCCGCTCCGCCTTAAGCTTGATCTTGAATACTTTAACTCATCCTCAGCAAAGTTTCTCTTTGACATCTTCGGCCACCTGAAGGAGATGAGCAACGAAGGGATTCCCGTGGACATCGAATGGCATTATGACGAGGAAGACACGGATCTTCGCGAGGCCGGCGAGGACCTGGCGCTGCTTGCTGAACTGCAGTTCAGGTATTGCCCGAAAACCAGATGAGCCAGCTTAGAGGACCCGCAGAACTTTACCAGCTCCTTGATTCGCTGCAGATACCCTATGAATATATAGAGCATCCTCCCGTGCCGACGGTTGAGGAAGCAATGAAATACTGGTCCGGCATCGACTCCGGCCACTGCAAGAACATTTTTTTTCGCAATCACAAGGGTGACCGCCATTACCTCGTAATACTTTATTACGATTCAAAACTGAATATCAGGGAGCTGGAGCAAAAGCTCCGCCAGGGAAAACTCTCCTTTGCCTCTGACCGCAGGCTGATGCAGTATCTGGGCCTCACCCCCGGCTCGGTCTCCCCTTTCGGCCTTATCAATGACCATACACGTCACGTACATCTGTTCATTGACAGGACTCTTCTTGATCATGAGAGGCTCTCATTTCATCCCAACACCAACACTGCCTCCCTGATCATCCCCCGTGAAGGGCTATTCAGGTTCCTGGCCCACACCGGCAACACCTACGAATATTTCTGAAACCGCTTCCATGGCCCTCTTCCGCGAGGTGGCCTTCCGGATCCTTTCCCATACCCTGTACACATACGGGTTTATCTGATCCGGAATAACGGCAGGGTCATAATCGCCATTTACCAGACCCGTTCCGTCGTTCGCCGGAAATAATTCCAATTTTCCCTGACATATATAATAATGATGCAGCAATAAACTCAGTCTGACAGTCTTTTATCCGGACTTGCACCTTAAACTAAAACTCATTACTGCCATGAAAAGAATTGCATTAACGCTTGCAGGGCTGATTCTATGCACTCTCGGAGGAGCCAGGGCGGAAAGCCTGACTGAAAAACGGTCAGATACCCGGAACAACAGACAGAACGGCACACGGCCGGCCGGACAAAAAGAAACAGTAGTTGCAAACCAGGACTCCATTCAGAAAAAAACCTACAGCGCCACATTTGTTACCACCCCCCCTCTCATCGACGGGGCAATCGAGGACGATGCCTGGCTTAACGGTGAATGGCAGGGCGATTTCACCCAGTTTGAGCCTCATAACGGCGCGCCTGCCTCCCAAAAAACAGAATTCAAGATCCTGTTTGATAACAACAACATTTACGTGGCATTCAAGGCCTATGACACAAATCCTGACAGCATTGTCAGGCGTATAGCACGACGGGACAACGGTGACGGTGATTTCGTGGGTGTCGGCTTTGACAGCTACCATGATCTCCAGACCGGCTTTGCTTTCATGGCAAATGCCGCCGGCGTCAAGAATGATTTCATATGGTCACAGGACGGCCGTATGGAGGATGATACCTGGGACCCCATCTGGTTCGCAGGATCCAAAATATACGACTGGGGATGGGCTGCAGAGATGAGGATACCTCTTACCCAGCTTCGCTTCAGGATATCTGATGACGGGGTCTGGGGATTGGAGATATTTCGCCGCCTTTTCCGAAACCAGGAAATGTCTGCGTGGCAGCCAATTGACAGAAACGCTTCAGGTCTTGTACATAACTTCGGAAAACTTACAGGCCTTACTGGCATTAAACCAAAGAAACAGGCTGACATCACTCCCTTCGTGGTTGGAAGCCTTGAGACTTTTGAAAGCGAAGAGGGCAATCCCTTCGCCACAGGCAGAGCCTGGAAATACAACGGAGGTCTTGATGCCAAGTTCGGTATCACCAACAATATGACGCTTGACCTTACTGTCAACCCCGATTTCGGGCAGGTTGAGGCTGACCCCTCCGAGGTAAACCTCACCGCCTACGAAACCTTCTTCCAGGAGAAGAGGCCCTTCTTCATTGAAGGCAATAACATCACAAGCCTTAAGACAGGAGTAGGTGACGGCGACCTTGGCTTTGACAACCTCTTCTATTCGAGAAGGATAGGGAGAAGCCCGCATCTCGGAGCAGAGACCGAGGAGAACGAATTTGCACGTGTACCACGCGTTACCCCGATTATCAGCGCAGCCAAGCTTACCGGGAAAACCCCTGACGGCCTTTCCGTTGGCATCGTTGAAGCGGTGACCGCGGAAGGCAGGGCTCTTATTGATTCTCTTGGTGAGAGGAGCGAACAGACGGTAGAGCCTCTGACCAACTATTTCGTCTCAAGGATTTCGAAGGACTTCGGGGGAGGAAGGACAATCATCGGCGGAGCCTATACAAACACCTACCGGTTCCTTGACGCAAGAGGAACTGATGAGCTGGTACGCAGCGCCAACACCGCCGGGGTCGATTTCACCCACTTCTTCGGAGAAGAACGGAAGTGGTTACTGTCAGCAACTGCAGCAGGAAGTAACCTCAACGGCAGCAAAGAGGCCATTGAAAAGGTTCAGCGATCATCCATCCATTTCTTCCAGAGACCTGATGCTGATTACATTGAAGTAGATCCCACACGCACCAGCCTCAACGGCTTCGGAGGCAATATCCAGGCAGGAAAGGTAGGGGGAAAATGGAACTTCACGGGATTTGCATACCTGAAATCACCCGGATTTGATCTCAATGACGTTGGGTACCTTCAGAGTGCCGATGCAATCTTTGCGGGCCTCTGGTCAGCATACAGCTTTGACAAACCATTCAGCATATTCAGGAGGATAAGACCCAACGCCAACCTGGTTGGTATCTGGGACTTCGGCGGCACACACCTGGCCACTAATGGCAACCTCAGTTTCTATATCCAGTTCAAGAACCTGTGGTGGACCAACTACGGGGCAAGCTATCGCGGGAACGCATTATCAACAACCCTCCTCAGGGGAGGGCCTGTAATGATCAATCCCTCATACCTCAACTGGTGGTTTAACCTTGGATCAAACAGCTCAAGGAGCGTTTATGCCACCGTCTTCGCAAACGGGGGCAACGGCGGAGAAGACTCCTCTGAAAGATATACGGCAGGACTTAATCTCACGGTCAAACCAGGAAGATCATTTACTGCTACGCTTTCTCCATCCTATTCAAGAAACAGGAATGAAATCCAGTACGTAACACATGCCAGTGAACCCGATCGGTACATCCTGTCACGTATAGATCAGCAGATTGTCAGCATGTCAGTAAGACTGAATTACAATATCACACCTGACCTGACTGTACAATACTGGGGACAGCCATTCCTTGCCGCAATGGATTACAGCAGGTTCAAGGCAGTTACCAACCCCAGGGCAGATAAGCTGACTGACAGGTTTCACCTTCTTACAGATGAAGAAATGACTTATGATGCTGATGAAAACAGGTATTCAGTTGATGAAGACGGTGATGAAACAATTGACTACAGCTTTGACAACCCGGACAACAACTATGACCAGTTCCTTTCAAACCTGGTTGTCAGGTGGGAGTTCAGGCCGGGGTCAACACTGTTCCTCGTCTGGTCACAGACCCGCAGCTACAATGATACAACAGGGTCATTCTCACTCGAAGAGAACCTTAACAACCTTTATACAACTGAAAAACCATATGATGTCTTCCTGGTAAAATTTACCTACCGTTTCGGTTTGCGCTAAGCGCCTCTGAAAGCAGGTCCGGAAGAGCGGTGGATGTTTGTCTGTCGCTCTTTTTTTTTGTCCCTTTTCATTTAAGTCGCCCTGATTTAATTTTGTTTAACTTTGTGTTACTTTACTGTCCCTTAAACCCCTTGCCATGAAAAGTATCCTTCTGATTCTTCTGATGCTTCATGCTGTTGTGCTCTCCGCCCAGGAGTATGAAAAGAGGGTCTATACAGCATCCCGGACCACCACCCCTCCGGTGATTAACGGTGACCTTGATGACATGGCATGGACAACGGGTGAATGGGGAGGCGACTTCACGCAGTTTGAGCCATATGAGGGAGCGGCACCAAAACAGAAGACCGAATTCAAGATTCTCTATGATGACGATAACATTTATGTAGCATTGAAAATGTGGGACACTGCACCTGACAGTATTGTTGCGCGCATGACCCGCCGTGATGACACTGACGGTGACCAGGTGGTCCTGGGAATTGACTCATATTATGACCTGAGCACCGGATTTGGATTCGGGGTAAGCGCTGCCGGGGTCAAGGGTGATCTCATCTGGACTGATGACGGCAGGAACGAGGATGAAACATTTGATCCTATATGGTACGTTAAAACAGGTATCTACGATTGGGGCTGGGCGGCAGAGATGAAGATACCTCTTACACAGCTCCGCTTTGCCGGCAAGGATGAGCAGGTATGGGGTTTTGAAGTCATCAGGGAGTTATACAGGCATAACGAAACCGACCTCTGGCAGCCTATACCAAGAAATGCATCGGGCTTCATACATAACTCAGGACTGCTGAAAGGATTGAACAATATCAGGCCGAAAAAACTCTTTGACCTCACCCCGTATGGTGTTGCCATGCTTGAAACCTACGAAGGGGAAAGGGGAAACCCATGGCATGACGGAACCAACATTAAGGCAAATGCAGGTATTGATGCCAAAATAGGGGTGACAAACAACATGATACTCAGCCTGTCACTTAACCCCGACTTCGGCCAGGTTGAAGCTGATCCGTCAGAAGTGAACCTGACAGCCTTTGAGACCTATTTCAGTGAGAAAAGGCCGTTTTTCATAGAAGGAAGAAATATTACATCATATAATCTCGGCATTGGTGACGGAGATGAGGGTAATGACAACCTTTTCTATTCACGACGAATCGGGAGAAGGCCTTCAATGAGACACTCACCGGGAGATGATGAATTTACATGGACCCCGGCTTTTACACCTATTATCGGAGCCGCAAAACTGACGGGCAAGTCATCCGGAGGACTGTCAGTGGGAGCCGTTGAGGCAGTTACCGCGCAGGTAAACACAAGAATCTACAATGAGTTAACTGACGAGACATCGTACATCACAGCCGAACCACTCTCAAATTTTGCACTTGGCAGGGTGCAGAAAGACTTAAATGATGGGAAAACAATTATAGGAGGCCTGATAACCAGCACCATACGCCAACTGGATGAAACCACCGAGGACTATTTTCATAAGTCGGCCACTACCGGCGGACTCGACTTTACTCAGTATTTCGGGGACAGAAATTATATACTCCAGCTCCGCACCGTCTTCAGCAATGTAACAGGAACAGAAGATGTAATTGCACGCACACAGCGCTCAATAATTCACAACTTCAGGCGACCGGATGCAGATTATACCGAGTATGACCCCACCCGGAAGTCGCTTACCGGAACAGGCGGTAACCTCATGGCCGGGAAAATAGGAGGAAACTGGCAATTTCTCTACCTCTCGGCGTGGAAATCACCGGGCCTTGAACTGAATGACATAGGATACATGCAGGCAGCTGACCAGTACCTTGGAGTCGGTGTGATTAATTACAATATCCATAAACCCTTCGGTATATTCAACAGAATGAATTTCGGAACCAACCTGATACATCTGATGGATTTCGGGGGGAACCTGAATGTGGTAGGAATTTCGGGCTCATCTTCAGCACAATATAAAAACCTGTGGCACACGTTCATCAGCGGCCAGGTAAACAGCCCGGAAAAGGATAACCTGATGCTCCGCGGAGGTCCTATGATGAAAATGCCGGGCAACATGTACATCGGGGGTGGCATCAACAGCAATTCACGAAAAAAGCTGAGCGGCGAAATCGACTTCAGGTTTTATAAAACCTTCGGGGATGTGCGTACTGCCTACAATATCAGTTTCGAGGCAGACTACAGGCCGATAAACACACTGACCATCAGCATTGAACCGGAATGGAGCAGAACAATGGACAACATGCAGTATGTCACCACAGTATCACTGACCAGCGGCGTTTATACTCCAAGATACATTTTTGGAACTATTGACCAGAAAATACTGAGCTTGTCACTGAGGGTGGATTATAATATCACCCCTGACCTGACCGTCCAGTACTGGGGACAACCATTCTTCGGATCGGGATCTTACAGCAACTTCAAGCACATAACTGATCCGGTTGCGGGTGAATTTGATGACAGGTATGAAGTTTTCAGCCCTTCACAGATTGAATATATCACAGGCGACAATGAATATGCCATTGACGAAAACCTGGACTCATGGACAGATTACTCCTTCTCCAATCCCGACTTCACTGTCAGTGAATTCCTGCATAACCTTGTTGTGAGGTGGGAGTTCCTGCCGGGATCAACCGCATACCTGGTATGGTCTCAGACCCGTGAGTATAATACCGGTGACGGCCGGTTCGATTTTGGCTCCCAGGCCGGGGCATTGTTCGGAGATACAAAACCACACAATGTATTCCTTGTCAAGTTTTCATACAGGTTCGGACTATGATGAACAATACCTGTCCATGGCCGGCTGGTGACTCCCTGATGATTGCCTATCATGACACAGAATGGGGTGTTCCGGTTCATGATGACCTGAAATGGTTTGAACATATAATCCTTGACGGCGCCCAGGCAGGCCTCAGCTGGAAAACAATCCTCCACCGCCGTGAAGGATACCGGAGGGCGTTTGACTGTTTTGATCCTGTAAAAGTGGCCCGGTATGATGAAGCCAGGTACAACCAATTGATGAATGACGAAGGAATCATACGCAACCGACTGAAGATCAGATCAGCAATTAATAATGCAAAGGCATTTATAAAGGTACAGGAGGAATTTGGCACATTTGATGCATACATCTGGAAGTTCACTGACGGCAAGCCTGTGATAAATCACTGGAAAACCCTGAGTGAGCTACCGGCCCGCACCCCTCTCTCGGATCTTATCAGTAAAGATCTTCAGAAAAGAGGTTTCACCTTTGTGGGATCGACCATCTGTTACGCCTTCATGCAGGCAGCAGGCATTGTAAATGACCACCTGGTTACCTGTTTCAGACACCCGTCACGGAGTATCACATGATTCCGGATAATGAATTATTGCGGACCGGGGGCCCCGGACTTTAAGTTATACCAAGGTCTGATGATATGAGCCACCTGTGGCAGTTGGCAATTGCCGGGAAATATACCGCAACTTAAGTATCACGAGGCCTCATCAGGCAGACGGCACCGTCAGAAGATATATCCCAGCTCCAGGGTTATGAACCTTCCAGGGCAGACTGCACCCTTGCTGTCGTAGAACTTAGTGTCAAGAATATTCTGTACACCCAGGTCAGCTGAGATCTTTCCCAGGAACACCCTCGAGAGTCTCATATCGATGGTAACATATGCCGGGTAGCGGTTACTTCCAATGACCTCGTCAAAGATGTTCTGATCATTGGCCCACATTGTCCCCTGGTACCTGGCTACAAGCCCTGCATTGACAAACCTGTTGTTCCACCGTGCCGAGAACGAAGCCGTGGCTGATGGCACATCGGTGAGATGATTGCCTGTCAGATCAATGGGATCAGCCGCATCAAGCGGTTTGTATCCGGAAATCACAGAATAGCTGTAACCGATCGACGCTCCGAGGTATATTGAAGAATTCACTGGATAGCTCAGTTCAGCCTCTGCTCCGGTGATCTCAACAAGAGGTATGTTGGTCCTGACCAGTATTGGTCTCAGCCCGTAACCCATGTCAATGGAGTCACCGGTATTGACATAATAGAGAAAATCCTTCCCTGTCGAGTAATATGCAGAAAGTGACGCCCTCAGCCTGCCGGCAATCATGATGTCACCGCCGGCTTCAAGGTTGGTAAGGTATTCCGGGCCGGCATCAGGATTTGCCAGCTTGAAACCTCCCCTGATGCGTCCTGACCTGCAGAGGTCGTCAAGCACTGACGGCCGGAATCCCCTTCCGGCAGAGGCGTAAAGCCTTAGTTCCGGTGACGGTGTGTAATTGATGGCCAGTTTCGGGCTCAGGGCTCCCCAGGTGACATTGTCCATATCACGGTCCTCGATATTCCTCATGAATACAGTTTCTGCCGAAGGAGTATCAATATAAAATGCACCATCACGGAACATGGAGAGGTCATACCTGAGGCCGGCTGTAATATTCAGACGGTCAGGAATAAGGGCAAAAGCCTCCTGCAGGTAAAAACCTGCACTGAGCATTTTCCCACGGTTGTATACGATATCGGTTGAAGTGAGGTAGACATCGGCGGCATCAACACTTCCCGTTTTCAGGTCGGTTCCGGCAGTCAGAGTGTGACGGCTGCCTGGTTTCCACCGGACAGATGACAGAATACCGGCGTCAACCCTTTCTGACAGGACATTATACCAGGTGTAGTCATCCTTCATGTACTCATTTACCTTTTTGTAATCCTCCTTCAGCCAGAACAGGCTCACATCGGCCGTAAGGCGGTCGCGTTCAACGCTGTATCTAGCCCTGAACTGGTACGTATCATGATCGGTGGTGTTTCCATGAGGCTGATATACCAGCTCTCCCGTGCCCCGCCTGTCATTGTAGGCAATGAAATCGGTTTCGATAAATTCACCCCTCCTGATATTGTAGCCGGTTTTGAGGCTGGCAGTGTACTCCTGCATGTCAGAAGCCACGATAAACGGGTTGGCAGCCTGGTCAAATTCCGATTGCGTGATATAACCGTCACTCTGGCGGTATAAACCGTTCAGGAGATAGTAAAAACCCCTGCCCTGGCTTTTACCGGGATCCACTCCGGGAAGGAGATTCTGACCGGGTGCCGGGTTCTCAGCAGGGCTGTGGTTCTGACCCGGTTGGATATCCTTCGCCAGTGAGAGATTCTGACCCGGGTTCTGGTTTTCGGGGGATACGAGATTCCTACCTTGAGTAAAGTTTTGGCCAAGGCTGATCCTCGCGAAAAATGTGTTGTAGGTGCCATAGCCTGCAGTCACCTTTCCGGAGAGAGCCTCTTCAGGTTTCCTGGTGATGATGTTGATGGTTCCGCCCATGGCATTGCTGCCATACATCGATGATGCCGGCCCCTTAACCACTTCGATACGCTCTACCATGGCAGGGTCAAGCAGGTTCCAGTTTACTGAGCCCCCGTCTGACTTGTTTACGGGCACACCGTCAATCATCACCAGCACCCTGGCCTGTTCATTGCCGCTGAGCCCGCGCATGGTTACACTTGACTTGTGTGAAAAGATGCCGAATGAGCGGCTTACATTAAGTCCTGGCACTGAAGCAAGCATTTCATCAACGGTAGCTGCCGGCCTTGAGGCAATGGCTGCCGGACCCAGGAGGGTGACCCGTGCCGGTACGTCTGCAATACGGCTTGCGCCACGGTTTGCAGTGATGATCACCTCGCCTGCGTCAATGAATTCCTCCTCAAGGGCGAAGCTGATGTTTACCGTACCACTCCCGGTCACTTCCACAATACGTGACTGTGATTTATACCCGAGAATCCGTGCTTCAAGGGTATGGCTTCCCGCCGGGACCTGTTCAATTATGAAAGTACCGCCAGTGCCGGTTGTTGCTCCCCTTATCCCGTCAAGTATTACTGCAACATCACGGAGAGGTTGCCCGTCGCGGCTGCAGGTGACCCGCCCGGTGATTATCCCCTGGGCAGATACACCTGCAGAAAAGACAATTAAAAGTATTGCAGAAAGTATTAATCGTGAGGGTTTCACCTTAAGCTCCTTTACTGAATTTTATTTCTGAATCCTGATAGCTATCTCCATCTCCCCGGTTGCCACCTCATCGGCACGGATAACCTTTATGAGTCCATACTTGCCGTTGGCAGTGCGGAAGGGTACCACCTTGCCGGTATAGGCATACTTTGACAGCCCGCTGACACTGCCCGGCCGGTATGCATTGACCAGCAGACTGTCATTGACAGCTTCGTCAAACATGGCTTCGGTAACCAAATCATTATCAGATGTATAATAATCAAACATGGTCTGGTTCCGCACACTCCACGAACTGAAGAGAGGGTAATAAGTCAGTGCAGAGGAATAGGCAGGACAGGTAAGTGTAGGTGATGAGTTGCCTGATGTAATGTACCAGAAGGCAGCCATATCAACATCCGCTTCGTGCCCGGACACCCCGGCGGCATTCCAGGCTGACCCGGAATGCAGATCAACAAAATGGGGCAGTGAGGAATTGTCCTGCAGCCCGATCCTGACAGACGGGTGGTAGTTTATTTCGCCCCAGGCAGACCCGGCTCCCTTCAGTACAGTCATTGAAACTGATGCAGTATCACGGTATGAATTCATTACCGAGAATATCCACCGTTCGGTCTGACCGTAACCCCGGGTGTAGGTCAGGGTGGTGTCAAGGCCCCCGTAACTGATGTACATTCCCCGGTCAGACTCTGTAACGGAAACTCCGTCAGAGATCCTCCTCACAACAAGGTTGGTGATTGCCCCACCCCCGCCTGAAACGGATATCCCGAACCTGAGAGTACCTCCCGGTGCCACGGCAGAGCCATCAGCTGTGAACTCATTGCCTGTTCTTAGAAGGATCAGAGGGGTTGTCCCGGGTTCTTCGGTGTCACAACCTGTGGCAGCAAGAAATAAAAGCAGCAGAATGACAGGAATCCGTTTTGCCATCGTCAGATTACTTTGTTTTGACGAGGAATGTAACCGAACCGTCGGCACCCTGGGTTACGGAAGTTGCCAGGAGGAATCCGTAGGTACCATCCTCCGTATTGAATGCCCATACCTGTCCCACCTGTACATCTTTTGCCTTTCTGCGTGCATTTTCACTGTCAAATGAGGTCTCAATCAGGGCGTCACCGTTCTGAACGGCTTCAAACTGAGCCTGGGTAAGGGATGTCAGAAAGAAGTATGTGGTATTCTTCGTTGTCCAGTTATCAGGCATATCATCACCTGTAAATATCCCGGTGATACCTGTGCCGGGAGATGCAAGTGCAATGTTGTTTCCTGTTTCAGCCTCATAGAAGCAGAATATGTCTATCACAGCAGCGTTATCAGCAGCCTGAACCATTGTATAGGTCTTGTTTTCACTCACTGAATAAAATCCCGGAATGGTGGTATTGGCCTGGGCACCAAGTGTAATTGAAGGATCTTCCTTCTCCTTCTCACAACCTGAAACCATTACGGCAAACAACGGAAGAATCATAAAAAGTGCAAATCTTGTTTTCATCTCAGTACAACTTTCAAAAATCGTTATGCATTTGTTTTCATATCGCGGACAAAGATAACGTGGCAGGATCACAAATAAATGATTCATGTCATAAAATGGCAATTTGTTAAACATTCGTGGTACAATTTTTGATGTTTATAAACAATGAGGCGCCTCTTCAATTAATTCATAAACCTAAACTTTAAATTATGAAGAGGAAAAAAGAAAAGGTTCCCGGTTTTGATGTTATTATCTTCCGGGACCGCAACAAGGAGTATGGTGCTTACGATCTGCGCCGGCGTTACGGGTCAACGATGAGCATCTCCCTTGCAGCAGGACTGCTGGCTGGCGCCTCATTCTTCCTGGTGCCGTATTTCACCGCTGACCCTGTTGATCTTCAGCCTGGCAACAGGATTGATGTCATCGCCATGCCTGATCCTGACCTGGTCACACCGCTGCTGCCTCAGGAGGCACCTGAACCGCCGAGGCCACCTGCAGAAGCAGTGAACAATGTTCGTTTTGTTCCGCCCGAGGTGGTTGTTGACGGGCAGGAGACCGGAGACGGAGTCATGCCTGCTGACCTTCTCAACAAGGAAGTAGTTGACGGTGATGTTCCCGTAGAGGTCCCGGTTGACCTGACAGGAACGGATCCGGTTGTCCCTGTTGAGCCCGAAGCATATGTGTTTGCCCAGGAGATGCCCTCCTTCCCCGGAGGCAATGAGGCTTTGCTCAGGCATATCATGGAGCAGGTAGTCTACCCGCAGGATGCCATTGAAAACAGGATACAGGGTACCGTGTTGCTGCAGTTTGTTGTAAGCAGTACAGGAGAGGTTACCCGTGTTGAGGTCACCCGCAACGTTGATCCCCTGCTTGACAGCGAAGCCCTGAGGGTGATCAGCGGGTTGCCTAGATGGAAGCCCGGCAAGCAGGATGGTAATCCTGTTCCGGTATGGTTCTCAGTGCCGGTAGTCTTCGTGCTCAGATAAAATTCCTGTCGAGGAACTTACGGAATCTGTACTTGAAAATAAAGATAGATTTCAACGCAAATCCCGTAAAACCATGTCTTCATCTGATTAAGCATTTACTTAAAACTGAAAATTCTCTGAATAATGAAGTAATTATAACTATTCTCTATTATATGCTTTATAGCATATTTAATATTTTGGATTTTATTCATAATTTCTTAACTTTGTATTGCTTAATCGTTTAAACTAAAATGGCCTGAAACAGGTGAAATAACCTTTAATCGAATAATTAAACAGAATTTCATTCCTACTAACCCTAAAACCTATGAGATCAAAAAAGCAATTGAAGAAGACATTGGTTGCATTTTTCATGATTTTCTGCATTAGCATTTGCCAGCTTAATTTTGTTCTGGCATCAGAGAATCAGGAAACGCAGCAGCAGAGATCAATCAAAGGACAGGTAGTGGACAATCAGAATCAGCCATTGCCCGGAGTAACTGTCATGGTAAAAGGCACCAATATTGGTTCTGTTACCGACAATAACGGTATGTATTCTATCGAATTTGGAGCGGGAATTCAAGACCCAATACTTGTATTTTCGTTTATCGGGATGAACCCTGTAGAGGAAAAAGCTGGTGCAAGATCTGTAATAAATGTCACAATGGAATCAGCTGTTGTTGCCCTTGATGAGCTTGTTGTGATTGGCTATGGGACAGTTAGAAAAAGTGACATAACAGGTTCGGTTTCCTCAATTGATGCAGCGGAGACATTTGTAGCCCCAGTTTCCAATATCAGCCAGGCAATTCAAGGCAGAGCGGCAGGAGTATTTGTCACCTCTGCTTCCAATGAGCCTGGAGGAGGAACGACTATCCGTATCAGAGGCGGAAACTCTATAACAGCCGGGAATGAACCATTATATGTAATAGATGGAGTAATCGGAGCCGCACTGAATAGCATAGCTCCAAGTGACATTGAGTCAATTGAAGTGCTGAAGGATGCTTCTTCAACAGCAATCTATGGAACAAGAGGTGCTAACGGAGTAATTCTTATAACATCGAAAAAAGGAACAATCGGAGTACCCAAAGTAACGGTCAGCACATCTCATGGATGGCAAAAGGTAGCCGGGAAAATCGATGTAAGGAACGGACGTGAGTTCGCAGAGTTTTATAATAATGGCGCCCTGAACACCGGGACAGAACCTATTTATGATCTTGATAACCTCCCCGAGGAGACAGATTGGCAAGAAGTTGCTCTTAGAGAAGCATATATCACTGATAACGGTATTTCGATACAGGGAGGAACCCAGCAAACTCAATATTACATCTCCGGGAACTACCTGAAACAGCAGGGCATTTTGCTGTCCAATGAATTTCAGAGATACAATGTCAATATTAACCTCGATCAGAAAGTTTCAGACTTTCTGAATGTCGGGGTTAACTTCAGATATCTTAATCTATATACTGATAATCCAAAATATGGAGCAGGCACATTAGCACTTTTAAGTCCATTCCTAAGCGTATATGATGAGGCTGGGGATTATACATATCAGTGGGCAAGTGGAGTACTGTTTGATAATCCAATTGCAGCTGCCAACATGAACACTGATGAATCATTCAATGATCGTATTATGGCGATTACCAATGCTGAATTCAATATTGTAAAAGGACTTAAATTCAAATCTTCCTTCAGCTTCGAAAAAGCCAATAATAAGACCCAGGTATACCTGCCAGGCAGTAAACCAAACCGAACAGCACAAAACTCAGGCGGCTACGGCAGTATTGATAACAATGACCAAAAAACCATCCTGAATGAAAACATCCTGAACTATGAGAAACAGTTTGCGAATTCCTCTGTAAGCGTCATACTTGGACAAACCACCCAGTCATTTGTAGGGCAATCAAGCTTTATCTCAGGTGATAAACTCCTCAATGATGCCACTAAATTCTATGCCCTGGAATTTACCGAGGTGGATTACAGAACAATATCCTCATCCTACAACCAATGGAATATAGTATCATTTTTGGGTCGTGTCAATTTTTCACTGAATAACAAATACCTATTCACTGCCTCATTCCGTCGTGACGGATCTTCCCGATTAGGAGCCAACAATAAATGGGCAAATTTCCCGTCTGCAGCATTTGCCTGGAAAATGTCTGAAGAGCCATTCATCAAGGATCTTGGTATATTTGATAACCTGAAATTTCGTGCCAGTTACGGAATTACCGGAAATCAGGGAATTCCTACATTCGCAACTCTCCCAAGACTTGGTACTTTACAGGGAATTATTAATGACACAGAATACACTGGCGTTGTCCAGGGCACCTTGTCAAATCCCAACATCAGGTGGGAAACAACAGCACAATTCGATGTTGGTCTTGAGGCCGGTTTCCTGAAGAATAGACTAAATCTTGAACTTGATTTTTATTATAAGAAAACTACGGACCTGTTGTTTGATGTAGAAGTTCCCTATTTTACAGGCTTCCAATCTCAGCTACGAAATATCGGAAGCCTGCAGAACCTTGGATATGAGGCTCTTATTGATGCCAAGATCATCTCCAGGCCAAGTTTTTCATGGGATGTCTCAGTTAATATTTCTCAGTATAAAAATAAAATTCTGGATCTGGGTGACAAAGAGTATATTGAAACTTACCGCCTTCCAGCTCCATCAAGGGCTTTGACTGGAAAACTGATCGAAGGTGAACCCCTGGGAATTTTTGTTGGTTATATAGTTAAAGCTGTAGATCCAACAACCGGGGATTTTGTATTTGAAGATATTTCGGGCCCTGAAGGAGTACCTGATGGGATTGTGGATCAAAATGATGAAACTATTATTGGTAACTCAAATCCCAAATTTTTTGGAGGAATACAAAATTCTTTGAGCTATAAAAACTTCAGGTTGACTATGTTTTTTCAGGGCGTCTATGGGAACGACCTATATAACACCCGACTCTATAACAGCAGCTCACTTGAAGTATCTGGTCATGAATTGAACTCATACAGCCAGCTCTCAAAGCAATGGACCGCTGCGAACCCTGAAGGCGCCGAGTGGCCAGGGGCAGGTATTGCCAACAATATACTTGCCTATTCAAACTCCAAGTTTATTGCAGATGGGTCATTCCTGAGAATGAAAACGATGGAATTTAGCTATACCATCCCTAAAATAGGTAATTTATTTGAACAGGCACGTATTTATTTTACCGGATCTAACCTGTTGCTATTCAAGGACAAGGACTATCTGAATTATGACCCTGAAGTCAGTCAGTTCGGAACCGATGATGTGTTAAGAGGATATGATAACGTAGTTTATCCGAATAATAAATCATATGTATTCGGTGTCAACGTCACATTTTAAATAAGAAATAGTCCAAAACGCCAAAAAAATAAAAAAATGAAAAACGCTATACTAATTATACTGATGTTGTTTCTTTGTTCCTCATGTGACGAGTTTCTCACGGAGGATCCAAGAGGTAATCTATCTGCAGATCAGTACTTCAATACAAAAGAAGAGTGTACCAGCGCTATAAACGGACTCTATTTCAGGTTCAGTGATAGCTTTCTTCACTCTAGCCTGATACATACATTGAATATCGGGACTGATCAATTCTTTACACCCCGGGCTGTGATGTTCGGCGGTATGGTTCATGGTATTTATGAAGGACTTGGAGTTTTTGACGTCAGGATACTTGATTACTGGACTGTTCTCTATCGTGGAGTCCGGGATGCAAATCTGGTTATTTCGAGGATCGAGCAATCTCCTCTGGATGAATCCGAAAAAGCAGCTCTGCTGGGAGAAGCAAAATTCATAAGAGCCATGTTTTACTATTACCTTGCCACCTTATGGGGAGACGTTCCGTTCTGGACAGACGAGCTAAACATTGATGAGGTCTCATTAATAGGCAAAACTGCTCAAAGTGAGATATTTGATTATATACTTAATGATCTTGAAACTGCGGAGAGCACACTACCCTCCACCACCTGGGGACAAAACAGTGGCCGGGCCACAAAGTGGGCAGCAAAAATGTTAAAAGCCAGGATCTATCTCTGGATAGAGGATTGGGGAAATGCAAAAACAGAAGCATCTGAAATTATTGCACAATCGCCTCACATCCTGATGCCGAATTACGGGGATATTTTCAAATCCTCAAAAGAAAGGAATGCCGAGTTGATTTTTGGCATAGAATTTAAAGAAGACGCCAAATCAACTGACGTACCGAATCAGTATAGGCCACAGGGAAACCTGGAAGCCCATATAAAGCCTGCCCCCGTTTGGTTCAATGGTATTGCCGCATGGTGTCTTTACAGAAGTTTTATCGACACATTTGAACCGAATGATATCAGAAAAAAATATATTGTAGTGGACTCCATTGATGGCAAAAAGACTAATTATTATTATTGCCTGAAGTATATGGAAGTTCCTTTACCTATCAGTGATCCACTGATGGATGTCGGTTCACCTATGGCGAAACTTAACTCAGGAATGGATAATATATACATGAGACTGGGAGATACATACCTCGTTCTAGCCGAATCTGAAAATGAGCTGAACGGCCCGACAGAGATTGCCTATGATGCTGTGAATGCCATCCGAAACCGGGCTAAACTAGCTGATCTTCCTGAAGATTTAGACCAGGAGGGACTTCGCCAGGCTATAAGAGGTGAAATCAGTAAAGAACTCGTCGGAGAAGCTATTGGAAGAAAAATGGACCTGATCCGATGGGGAATTCTGGAAGAGACGGTTAAGGGACTGCCTGCACGTGAGGTTATAGCCCAGCAGAACCCACTCGTATCAAATGTATACAAAACCAGGGCTACATTCTATGCAACATCCTGTGCAACTAAGTTTTCAGGGAAATGGAATTTCTTTCCTATCCCCGGCGGGGAAGTACAGAGAAATCCTAATCTGGAGCAAAATCCACTTTGGGAATGATATTTTGAATTATGAAACTGGAATTCATATTCTTTAATTTGAAAATTTGAAAAAGGTTTTGTGTTGGTTGGATTTACAAACTGGTTAATTGCGTTGATTCTCTCCTGGGCATTGAACATGCCCGGTGAGAGAATCAATTATGGTGATTTTATTTCCCATCTTATTGACTTTGAGCACCTGGCTAAACTTCCGGCTTGTGGAGAGAAACAATTTATACTGGCAGGAAATAATTACAGTACCGGTTATTATAATCCGGACTTCTTATACAACTGGGATATTACTTCAGATGTTCCAACCGGATTCCCCTTTAAGAAAGGAGATGACCTGGTTCTGGCAGAGGTAAAAGGTCCCGGGGTGATAAACTGGCTGTGGTTTGCTATCCCCGGTGAGGGATCCGTGAAAGTCTTTCTGGATGAAGAAGAGACCCCGGTTTTTAATGCCTCCATAAATGAATTGTTCAGGAATTTTAACCGGATTTATCCCAATCTGGTTTATCGAGCCGGAAGAAGTTTTAATTTCTTCATTCCGATACCCTTTCAGAAATCGTGCAGAATAGTTGCTGAAAAGGACTGGGGGGAGTATTACCGTGTTGGATTCAAAACATATCCGGGCGAAACGAATCTCCCCAGTCTTAAGGATGGATTTGGCAAGAATGAAAGATTAGCACTTGATCAGTTGAACTCCAAAATGGGTCAGCGGGGATATATATCCGACCGGTCGCATAACGGAGAATCAACAGATACCATTGTCGTCAGCATTCAGCCTGGTGAAACATTAACTGTTTTCCATTCCAAAGCCACCCGGGCAATTAGTTCAATGAACGTTTCCCTTGAACTTGGCCAGATAGTACCGGAAATAATCCTTCGCCAGGATGGACAGAACCTGAGACAACCTGGTCGCAGGAGGATAATCCCTGATACCCCTGATGACAAAAATGTCTTGCGTGAGCTTGTGCTGGCAATGTACTGGGATGGCGAAAAAAATCCGGGAGTATGGTCTCCGCTGGGCGATTTCTTCGGGACAGCCCCAGGCTGGAATACATATCGCTCTTTACCTTCCGGGATGACACCGGATAAATTATACAGTCAATGGTTTATGCCATTCAGGAATGAAGCACTCATAACATTGCGGAATGACGGATTGAAAGTCAGAAAACTTATTTTTGAAATCACGCACATTCCGCTTGAAGATCCGATAGAGAATTATGGAAGGTTTCATGTCTTATGGCAGGGAGATAATTCCATGCGACAGCCCTCAGGTGAGCATGGAAGGGAATTGATGCTGTTATCCACAAAAGGAAAAGGAAGATTCTGCGGAATTATGCTCGATGCCTGCAACCCAACCGGAAAGTGGTGGGGAGATTGCTCATATAATTTTATAATTGACCGGGAAAAGGCACCATCTGTTAAAGGGTATGGGCTTGATACTTATTTTGGAACCTGGGGTAATAACTATTTCAGTGAAGCCTTCCACGCTCATAGTCTGATTGATCGCTCAATGACACAACGGAAACATGAAAGCCTCAACAGGTGGCATATAACGGATAATATTCCATTTCATGAATCTCTGGATATCAGATTCGGTATGAATTTCCCCGAAACTGATTCTGTTTATTATAACGCCACAATGTTCTGGTACCAGGAAGAGAGTCAACTCAAGGCATTTCAGCAAGCCCCCTTAGAAGCCCGCATTGATCGACATGTTGATTCTGAGTTCGGCATGGAAGATTGCCTGGAGGGTGAGGATCTGAAAATAGTTACATGCACTGGAGGTATTGCCATACCACTTTTCGTTGAAGGCTTGCATACCGGAGGATGGAGCGGAATGAGAGGGAAAGAACAACTATGGTGGAAGGATATTAAGGCCGGGGATACTTTAAAATTATCTGTACCATCAGAAGTTGATTCAGATTTTAAGGTCAGGATACAATTCATTAAAGGGGAAACCTATGGGCAATTTAAAGTCTACCTGGACGAAAAGCTGATAGATGGAAACCTGAATCTCAATCACAAAATGCTCGCACCCTCCGGCCCTGTTGATTACGGAATTCACAACCTGAGTAAGGGATTGCATTCATTGATGATTATTGCAGCCAAATCCTACTCAGCTGACTCAGATACATTTCAATTCGGGCTTGATTACCTCCAGCTGGAGCCGTGGAAATATGACAGAGATCCTAATCCGAAGACTCAACATGTAGTTGCAGGCAACTTCTTTAAGATATATGAAGAAAACAATATTAATGATCATTGTTTCATTCAGGGGCCTGATGGTAAATGGCATTTCTACGGTATCGGAGGTGGCAGGGGATTTGCCCACGGCACATCAATGAACCTTAAGGGCAGGGCCTGGACTTCCCAATCTTATCCCTTTCCTGTTGAATGGAATCCATGGAAAGAAATGCACCTCTGGGCACCCCATGTTGTAAAACATGATAGCACATATTATATGTACTATTGTGCCGGGGGAAAGACCGGAGCTATTTACCGTATGCATCTCGCTACCTCCCGTGATCTTCGTAACTGGACCAAATACACAGGGAATCCGCTATTTATAGATGGTTTTGATGCACGCGACCCTATGATACTTAAGGTAGGTACACAATGGGTAATGTATTATTGTGCAAATACAAAGGCTCAGGGGGGCAATCATGTGGTAGCTTATCGCATAAGTAATGATCTGCTGAACTGGAGTGAAAGGCATATAGCATTTATTGATCCCCGACGGCATAAAGCGGGAGGACCAACAGAATCCCCTTTCGTTGTCCGCCGTGGAGACACTTTTTATCTTTTAATTGGTCCCCGCGAAGGTTATGTCGGGACTGATGTTTTTGCCTCAAAAGACCCGTTCAAATGGCATCTGGAGGATAAAGTCGGCCATATTGATTCTCACGCTGCCGAAGTAGTACGTGATAGTGACGGGAAATGGTATGTCAGTCATTCTGGTGTTGGAGAAGGAGGTTTGTTTTTAGCTCCTTTATACTGGAATGACGGCATAGATGATAAAGATACCTCGCTTCCTGTCCCCGGGCTTTTGCCGTGAGATTCATGTAACTCATCAGCATGCCGTAATGCTCATGGGATCTGGATCAAACAGATTAGGTAGCCTCAAAAGAAATTAGAATGATCCGATATATTCTTGCATCTCTTTTCACGGTTATTTCATCAGCTGTCATCTCACAGGAGGCGGTCACCCATATAGTAAACTTATTGCCTGACGGTTCTTTTTCACCAAAATATTTATTTGTAAGAGACGGAGATACTGTCCAATGGAACTTCTGTGAACGTTCAGATAATATAATTCCTGTGGATTCCATTGATTCAGGTTCAGGCATGTCAATTAAATATAGGGCATATAACCCTGATGACCCAAATGAATTTACAGGACCCTTACCCATAGCAGTGTCCGGTGTGTTCACTCAGAGCCCGGAAAGCCCTTCGGCAGGATTCAAAGCTTATACCCTGGGGGAATCACCATGCGAACCAGCAGCATTTGCCGGTAATCAAATCTTATGCAGTAATGGGGTTGATTATGCTACAATGGACTGGACCTGGCAGCAACCGGGGATAACCGGGGTCAATATCAGGATGCGATGGAATGAGATCCATCTTGGCCCAGGTGTTTTCGACTGGAGTATACTGGACAGAGAAATAAAAAAAGCTGTCGAAAACGGGAAAATGTACAATCTTACATTTAAGGCAGGTGGCCAGGGTACACCTGATTGGATTTTCAATCCGAGAATAGCTGGTGATTATACAGTTAATCCGGTTACCATTCAACTGGTAAAAGATGGAGGAAATTCCTGCTATGTACCATGGACTCTTGGCAGTCCGGCAGATACCAATTACCTACATCATTATTTTGAATTGTGGAAAGCCGCTGCTGCCCACCTGAAGGAGAAAAATGCCTTTTACCGGGCCCTGGCATATGTTAAACCCTCTGGTTTGAATGAAATATCGCCAGAAAACAAACTTCCGAGGGGCTGTGACTCCATATGCAATGTGGTCATATGTAACGACAGAGCCTGGGCGGAGGAAGGAAATTATACCCCTGATGCCTTGTATGCATTTTACAGCAAACAGACCACCCTGCTGGCAGAGTTATTCCCTGAAAAGTACATGAGCTATATGCTGATACAGAATGGATTTCCTCTGATAAACAACTACAGTGAATACATGGAACCGCTGACAGAACCACTTCCCGGTCCGTTGCTGCAAACGGTGACAATCCTGGAGAACGGGAGGCTGGAACAGGGACTTAGGTTTGTTGTGCAGCATAACGGAGTGGGACCAAGGCCACAGGACAGAAATCCTCCATTGGAGCCCTGTCCCAATGAGGGCATACATCCGGCGGCAGGTCCCTTTGCCTTTGCAGGCATGGGTTGTCCAAATCCTTTCGTTCTGAGGGAAGGAGAGCATGGCCAGATAACAGCTTTTCAAACTGTCAATGCTACAGGTGATGCCTTAAATCCATCAGGTGTTTCAGATCCCTTGACCCTGGAGTCAGCCATCAGGAATGTGTGGGACAACTCGGATGGCATATTCCTGGAAATTTATGAACAACGCTTCTGGGAAGCCGAAATGAACGGACATGTGCTTGACCCGGGTGCGACTGGAAGAACTATCGGAGAATGGAATGAGCTCTTCCATCAGCGCAGAAAGGAATTCTGGCCGGAACTTCCCGATCCTTTTCCAATGAGTCACTATCATGTATTCAAGTACAATAAAACACAATCCGATGAAAATCAAGTGCTTTATTATGTAAATGCCTCCAAAACCTCCACAGAAAGAGCCGATAATCCATACGGAGCAGTCATTATTCTCCCAAGTGGCCCCAATTCCTCGGAAAACCTTCTGGAAACAGGCAGTAGAAATAAAGTGCTGTGTTATCCGAATCCGTTTGAGGAGTCAGTCTCCATTAACTATAACGTGCAAAAGCCCGGACCGGTTGAAATAGTCATCCTGGATCCTATGGGAAGAATGCAGGATGTATTGATCAGCTCATTTCAGACGCCAGGGGATTATACGATTGAATATGCAGGTAACCCTTCCGGCGGCTTCCATCTTCTCCCGGGGGTATACTTCCTGAAAACAACCATATCCGGACAAACAACTGTTAGTAAAATTATTAAGACCCTAAACAAAAGTCCATGAATAATATCATTCCTACCCTGTTTCTTTACTTGTTCCTTCCGGCATTGCTTTGTGCAGAGGACACCGGCAGAACCGACTGCATTATATCATCGGGGAATCTTGACCGTCATTTTATTGTATATAAACCTGCCGGAGAATCAAACCGGCCTTCACCGGTGGTATTCATGTTTCACGGAGCAAGTGGCAACGGAGAGCGATTCTATAATATTTCCGGATGGAAAGAAAAAGCCGACAGTGTGGGCTTTATTGCTGTTTTCCCCACTGCAAAAAGGTATTGTCTAAAGGGTGATGATGGAACTCGTTTGGTAACCAGATGGAATGCGGGCACTCTTGAAAAAGAGATTTGTGAAAGCGAGACCCTTGCTGATGATGTGCTGTTCTTCAGAGACATGGTGTCGTACCTAAAAGAGAATCACAGCGTTGACTGCAGGAGGATTTATGCCTCGGGATTTTCTGACGGAGCTAATTTTGTAAGCCTTCTTACAATTAAGGCTTCGGATATACTGGCTGCCACTGCAGTGGTGGCAGGAATGCTGCAGGACACTACCTTGCAGACGAAATCCCCGATTCCTTTCTTTCTGGCTGTCGGACAAAAGGAAATTCTGCTTGCCGGGCCGGATGGAGAAGCACTTCCTCTCAGCCCTGAGGTTATTGAAAAACACAGATTACTGATGGGAATTATAAACAGAATGGTTGATAGACTTAGCCTTGAAAGGGAATATGTAGTAAAAGAAAATGAGCATTTTCTGGAATTGGTTTACAGCAAGAGCCGTATGAATGCCGGCAACCAGCTGAGGTTTGCACTTATTGGTAATCTCGGACACAATTACCCTAACGGCAGAAACCATCCCCTGGTGATTGCAGACGTTTTTTGGGAGTTTTTCAAGGATAAAGTAAAAAGTCCCGTCCCCAATCAGGAAGATATCAGTTACGGACCCTTTGAAAACAATGTGCCGGGTTTATATTTTCAGTTACCTGCTAAAACATTAATCTCTTCCAATTGATGTAAATAAAAATTTCTATAATGAAAAATAACTCCCCACTACCTCTTCTTGGACTTGGAACCCTGGCCTGTCTTCCCTGTAATGCTTCCTGTGATTCCGTGGTGACAAATCAACCCAATATAATTTTCATTATCTGTGATGATCTGAACGATGCCATAACAGGCTTCGGAGGGCATCCCCAGGCCATTACCCCTAACATCGACAAGATGGTAAGCAAAGGCGTGAGATTTATTAATGCTCAGAACAATAACCCGGTTAGCGGGCCCAGCCGAGCAAGTCTCATTACCGGGCTTTACCCCCATACCTCAGGCTACTTCGGTTACAATTTCAATCATATTCACTGGAGAACCAATCCTGTTCTGAAAGAATCAATGACACTTTTTGATTTTTTCCGGGCTAATGGATACAAAGTGCTCGGAACCGGAAAGGTATTCCATAATACCCAGGAAGAATGGTCCTCATTCGATGAATACGGTCATGAACCCAGTTGGGGACCATGGCCATGGGATGGTACTTCTGATACTGTTTATTCCTTTGATCAGCTAGCCGAGACAGCTAATGCAGCCTTCCACCATGATTTTGCAGAAGGTTTTTTTATGATCACCGACCAATTCGGCCGACTGTCCGATATCCCGGTTATCGCTCCTGACAATGAAAAAGGGATTCCGGGCTATACTGGTTGGCGTTTATATCACAAACCCTTCCGGTATGTTACTAGGGGCGACCGGGATCTCATGCCTGATGAGCTGAATGCAGAATGGGCAGGAGAAAAACTCAGGGAAAAACATGACAAGCCTTTTTTGCTGTGTATAGGAATGAACAGACCCCATGCCCCTACCTTTGCTCCCGACGAATATTTTGATCTTTTCCCAATCGAGGAGGTCAAATTGGCCATCATTAAAGATGGTGATACGGAAGATTGTGCTGACATACTTGTTCCCCCTGGTGCAGATGCCAGTGCTCTTGGATTCAGGAGGTATGAAAACTATATCCGGCAGGGTGGAACAGAACTGCTAAGAAAATGGACCCAGGCCTACCTGGCCAACATTGCTTTTGTAGATGACCAGATAGGGAAAATTATGGATGCGCTTGAAGCAGGTAACTATGCAGATAATACATGGGTGATCTTTACCAGTGACCATGGTTACCACATGGGAGAGAAAGAATACCTCTTTAAAAATTCACTGTGGGAAGAATCCTGCAGGGTACCATTTATTGTTACCGGTCCGGGTGTTCCAGAAGGGAAAATCTGCGATCAGCCTATTTCATTAGTGGATCTGTATCCCACCTTAATTGATATTGCCGGCCTTAACACCGATTTCGTTACACCCCAAAAACTAGACGGTTATTCCATTGTTCCCCTGTTAAAAAATCCGGAGCACGGCCAATGGAGAGGCCCTGATGCTGCCCTGACTTCAATCCATTCACTGGAAAGGCTTGACTCAGGTGAACCAGGAATCCCTGAACGACAGCATTACAGTCTCCGGACCAGGAAATACCGTTACATATTCTGCAACAACGGTGAAGAAGAATTATATGATCATGAGTCCGATCCATACGAATGGAACAATCTGGCTGATGATCCGGATTACGCAACAATAAAGGAGGAGTTGAAAGCGGAAATGATAGCCTTCTTCAAAAAGAAATAGCTGTGATGATGATTCAAAATTTATGTTAAAAACATTTAATTATGAAACAATTAACCCGACGGAGTTTCATGCGTACAATGGGATTTGGTGCCGTTGTAATGACCTTTCCTCCTTTTCCGAAAACTTGCTTCCAGGGAAACGACCTCGACAGGTTTGGCGGCCTGAAAGCCATTTCTTTTAATGCTAACGGGTATTTCAGGTTGGAAAAAGGAGATCGCTGGTGGCTGGTAACTCCCGAGGGTAACGCCTTTCTTTCCTGGGGATTGAATCACCCCGATCCCGATTATATGTTGCAGGAGTACAACAGGAAATACTGGTCAGAAAAATTCGGTGCGGGCGATAGAGAGGATCCTGTATTTAAAAAGGCATTCATCAAAAAAGTGATGTACGACCTGGAGGTGTTTGGAATGAATACCATTGGCACCCATGCAAGGAAGGAGTATTATGAAACTTTAACTGTACCGTACATACAAGGACTTTTTTTTGTTAGCACACCTTACTGGAAAGGTCCTGTAGCAAGAGATTTTCCGGATGTGTATGACCCGACCTTTGAAAGGAGATGTGACCAGATTGCCCGTCGGACGGTTGAACCCAGAAAGGATGATCCCTATCTTATCGGCTATACACTGACCGACTGTCCCGTTCTCACAGACAGGGACGCAGCTGCCCACGGACAGGATCCCTGGGGTGGGCCAGCTCCGGAATCACCAACCTGGCCCAGGGTATTGAGAAACCTGGGACCTGAATCACCCGGGAAACAGGCGTTCGTGTTGATTATGAAAGATCGATATCCGAATATAAACGACTTCAACAAGGTTTACCAAACGATTTTCACTTCATGGGAAGAGCTCGCGGTTGCATATGAATGGAGCCCGATGAAAAGCAGTAAGGAAATCGATGATGCAGATGACAATCTAATCTTCCTGTTAAACATCCTTAAGCAGTATTATGCGGTTGCATATGATGCTATCCGAAAATACGATACTAACCATCTCATTTTAGGCGATATAATCAATGCTCAGACCCCTCCGCCAGATGACGTTGTCTCACTGATGACCGGGTATTCTGACCTTGTGGCCTACCAGTTCTACGGGAGCTACGATGAACAGGTCACCCTTCTTGACAGATGGTCAGACATGGCAGGTAAACCCTTGTTCCATGCAGACTCCAGTTTCAGCGTGCCATACAAAGAAATGCCAAACCCCATCGGCAAAATCTGTCACGATACCAAGACCCGGGCCAACTGCTTTCTGGATTTTGCAACTCGTGCATTCGCCAGAAAAGATTTTGTTGGCTGGAATTGGTGTGGATGGATGGATTCATGGGAGAAGTGGAAAAAAACCCGACAACACACAGGCCTTCAAGATCCCTTTGGCAATTATCATCTTCCGATGCCAGATGCAATGTCATGGTTTGGTTCAAGGGTTTATAGTTTTGGAATGAATAAATACATGAATAAAATACCCGAATATTGATAAGGAACCTAACTTATGTCCATAACACAAAAATCCAGAGATATGAAAAAGACCATAGAAATTCTCTTTATCGCAATTGGAATTAACTCGGGACTGATGGCCCAGGAGGGGAAAGTCTTCGATCAGCTATCAATGCAGAGCGAAATCCTGAAGACAAAGAAGAATTATGCTGTTTACCTCCCTCCCGACTATGAAACATCGGAACGGAGCTATCCGGTGCTGTACCTGCTGCATGGTGGAGGTGGAAATCAGATCGTATGGGTTCAGAATGGGAATGTCAGACATATTGCAGATAGCGTAATACTGGAGGGGCATGCAACGCCAATGATTATTGTAATGCCTGACGCAAGTGGTGAAAACAGGGGCTATGCCAATGACCCTGAAGGGAAGTGGCGATATGAGGATTTTTTCTTTCAGGAATTTATGCCTTTCATTGAAAAAACCTACAGGATCAGGCCGGGGAAAAGATACCGGGCCATAGCAGGCTTATCGATGGGAGGTAATGGCACTTTTATTTATGCGTTGCATCACCCTGAATTATTTGCTGCCGCCTGCCCCCTGAGCGCAGCGACATTTCCCTTCACCCTTGATGATGCAAAGGAGTTGTTGCCTAAACGGTATCCTGATATCACGGATAAACAGATCGAGGAGTACTATAACCGGTATAGTATACCTGAGTTGATTAACAAAATACCGGAAGACAGAAAAGGGGCGGTCCGCTGGTATATCGACTGTGGAGATGACGATGCCCTGGAACAGGTTTACGAGGGGA
>JAAZBN010000016.1 GCA_012513795.1 Bacteroidales bacterium
TCTCTGTTGCCGGCACCTCTTCACCTGTCTCTGTTGCCGGCTGCTCCTCACTAATCTCTGTTGCCGCGGCCTCCACATCAGGCCTTCCTGAGTCTTCATCACCGGCCTCAGCCGTCCTCTCCTCCGCTATCATAACTGCATGAGTCTCATCCGGCGTTTCATCAGGCATCACCTCTTCAGGTTCACACCTTACCGGAATTTCTGTCAGGGCTGGTTCTTCTGAAGATGGAATCTCCTCCTCCGCGGCAACAGGTTCATCAGCAACTGCCATTTCTGCTTCTCCCTGGGCAGGCTCTTCGGATGATTCCGTCTCCGATGCCACCGGGGCTGGTTCTTGCGAAGATTCCGTCTCCGTCTCATCCGCGGCCGTCTGTACTTTTTCCTCAGCCTCAATAAGAGTGGCTGAGAGCGGAACAGTGGCATCCGTTAGTGGTATACCCGCCCCGGCATCATCATCACCCTGTAAGGTAAACAGATAATGGTAGAGCACCTCCCTGTCATTTACTGACAGAGCAGAAGTTTTCAGCTGTGGATCAAACCTTATGTCTGAGTTTTCCCGGAGACCTCTGAGTAGTAGCAGGTGTGCCGAATGGAACCAGGGGAAGAGCTCCAGCAGCTCCCTCAATCCATCCAGGTCACCGGGACCCGGGAGGTCGATGCCTGCAATGAACCTGTTGAATTCGTTCCTGTTCATGAGCAGTGCTACCAATTGACAAAAGCCCTGTTAAAAATATCTTCCGTGAGCATCTTGATTATCTCGTCAGTAAGGCCGGGAGCAACATCCTCAAAGAGAAGTGTGCTGTTATAATCCTGGTACCTGGTAAAAGTCTGATCAAAGCTCAGTTCCGAGTTAAAGCTGTTGGTATAGATAACCCTTACGGAGATGGAGAACCGGTTCATCGCAGCCTGTTCATCGCCGCTGACGGTCAGAGGCTGTGTCTTATAATCGGTTATCTCACCCTCAAAGCTGAGGTCGCCTCCGGTAGTGGCGATGTCCAGGTTCGTCTGGGCACGGCACATGTCAATGAGCGCATCGGTGACAGTCTGGTTCAGTCCCGGCACCACCATGCTGGCCCTGTTCTGGAATGTCTCCACGCTTATAGTGGAGGCCTCCAACGGTATGGAGGCTCCCGTGAAGGAGTATTTGATCTTCACTCCGCAACCTGAGACTGCTATGAGGAGCAGCAGAGGCAATACTATGCCGGTAATCCTATGCATCAAGTCCGTACTCCTTAATTTTCCGGTAGAGAGTCCTTTCAGAAATGCCCAGCTCAGCTGCTGCCAGCTTCCTTTTGCCATTGTTCTTTTCAAGTGCCTTCTTGATCAGTTCCTTTTCACGATCGATCAGTGAGAGTGATTCTTCTATCACCTCTTCGGTATCTTCTATCACCCTTTTCTCCCTGGGGGAGACATAACCAACCTGGACAGGAGGCGCCTGGTCAAAGGATTCTCCGGGCACTATTCCCTGGCCGTAGATGTTTTGCGCAGCAGCCGATCCGCTCTGCGGCGCGCCCTTGCTGTAGAGGTTACGCAAGGCCCTTGCCCCGCTTTCGGTAAGGTTACCCGGGTCGCTGCTGAGCAGGTCATATACCAGGTTCTTAAGGTCGTGCATGTCACTCTTCATGTCAAAGAGCACCTTGTACAGGATTTCCCTCTCGCTGCCGAATCCCTTCTCATCCTGCCTGGTCCTGACCGGGACGGGCAGGCGGTCACTCTGAAAGTCAGGCAGGTACCTGGAAAGAATGGCTGCAGTGATATCACGTTCCTTTTCAATTACCGAGATCTGTTCGGTAATATTCTTTAGCTGTCTCACATTCCCCGGCCAGTAATAGTTCAGCAGCATCTCCTTTGCCTGGCTGTCGGGCCTGATGGCCGGCATCCGGTATTTTTCGGCGAAATCAACTGCGAACTTGCGGAAGAGGAGGATAATATCCTCTCCTCTTTCTCTGAGTGGAGGAACGCGTACGGGTACTGTATTGAGCCTGTAGAAGAGATCCTCGCGGAATCTGCCTGAGTGTACTGCCTGAACTATATCCACGTTGGTTGCAGTTATGACCCTGACATCTGTCTTCTGCACCCTTGATGAGCCCACCCTGATGAACTCGCCCGTCTCCAGAACCCTGAGCAGCCTCACCTGTGTGGACAGGGGCAGTTCAGCCACTTCATCAAGAAAGATAGTACCTCCGCTGGCTACCTCGAAGTAGCCTTTGCGACTGTCTGTTGCGCCGGTAAATGCTCCTTTCTCATGTCCGAAGAGCTCTGAGTCAATGGTTCCTTCCGGTATGGCGCCACAGTTAACTGCAATATAGGAACCGTGTTTACGCAGGCTGAATGTATGTATCACCTGGGGAAAGACCTCCTTTCCGGTGCCGCTTTCGCCCGTGATGAGTACAGAGAGATCGGTAGAGGCCACCTGAACTGCAATATCAATGGCCCTGTTCAATCCCTCGTGATTGCCTATGATTCCAAACCTCTGTTTAACACTCTGTAAATCCTTCATCAGAATCCAATGAACTGCGAATTTACGACTTTTTTGCATTATGTTAAAGGCGATTTTTAGTAATTTGGGAGCATGAATGATAGCCACTCAACGCGATTTACAGGTATAATACCTGCACGCTATTCCTCCTCGCGCTTCCCGGGAAAACCTCTTGCCATGATCGGGGGCATGACAATGATTGAGAGGGTATACCGTCAGGCATCACTGGTATTGGAGGAGGTGTGGGTTGCAACGGATGATGAGCGGATACGTGACGTGGTCACGGCTTTCGGCGGGAGGGCTGTGATGACCGGATCAGGGCATCGCAGCGGAACCGACCGTTGCGCCGAGGCAGCGCTGATGATCACTGAAAACAATGAGAACACCGTAATAATAAATATACAGGGTGATGAGCCATTTATCAGGCCTGAACAGGTCAGGTCACTAATGGGTTGTTTCAGTGATCCGGCCGTCACCATTGCCACCCTGATCCGCATTGCTGAAAAGGGAGAGGAGCTGTTCAATCCCAACAAGCCAAAGGTAACGGTCAACAAAAACATGGATGCCATCTGTTTCAGCCGGTCAGTGATCCCTTATTTCAGGGATGCGCCGGAAAACGAGTGGAACAGCAGGCATACGTATTATAAACACATCGGCCTCTACGGCTACCGTGCCCCGACGCTGCAGGAACTGACCCGCCTCCCGCAGTCGCCCCTGGAAAAAGCTGAGAGCCTTGAGCAGATGCGCTGGATAGAGAACGGCTATTCCATTCGCTGTGCGTTGACGCTGTGGGAAAGCATAGGCATTGACACACCTGAAGACCTTGAGAAAGCCGCCCGGATGCTCAGAAAGAAATAATTGTAAACTTTTACCCTCCCTCATTGTTATACTCGTTGAGTAAGTAACATTGAGAGAGATGAATGCAGGAAGCACGACATACTCCATAAAGGATCTGGAGAATTTCTGTGGTATCAAAGCACATACCATCAGGATGTGGGAGAAGAGATACGGGATCCTTACGCCCGAGAGGAGCGATTCCAACATAAGACATTACACTGAAGATGAACTGAAGAAACTCATCACCATCTCCATCCTCAACCGTAACGGGATGAAGATATCAAAGATTGCAAAGCTGAGTGACAGTGAACTGCTGCGTGAGGTTCTCAGGACGGGAACAGGCGACGAATCCGGTGACGGCTCCTTCAAGCCCGGTGAGCTGATCATGTCAGCACTGCGTTTCAGCGAGGAGGAGTTCAGGGAGAAGCTGGTGGGATTCATCCGGGAGAAGGGATTGACCGATGCGTACCTGCAGGTATTCCATCCCCTGATGCAGAAGGCCAGGGTGCTATGGCTGACCGACTGTATCTCAAAACCCCAGGAGCAGTTTATCAGGCATGTTATCAGGACCGTTCTTATTTCTGAAGATATCTCACATGATGCTGCCGGAAACGGTCAGAGTGCGGCAATCATTAACCTCGGGGATACTGAGTATGAAAATAATCTCGTATTTCTTAAATACCTTCTGCGGCAGAAGGGCTACAATGTGGTTTATACGGAAGGGACTCTTACGGCAGATGACATAAGAGGCATTCATTCCGTCAGACCCTTCAGCGTGCTGGCCATTAATCTGCCTGCCTCAGAGCCTGATGATGAGGTTAAGGTCTTCTGCAGTACCATGGCCAAAGAGCTGGAGCTAAAGAAGATACTTGTGCTGGGCAGGTATGATAGCAGCGGTTCATGGAGCAATGGCAAAGCAATGGCTGTCTGTTCCCCGGCCGGATTGGCAGAGTGGGCTGACAGCCTCTGAAAAAACTTTGATAATCTTTATTTATTTACCTCTACAACTATAGAGTCAGCTATCTGCAGCGCCGTGGTGATGGTGCTCAGATCAGTGAACAGCTCGCCTGTTTCCCCCAGGGGATGGCTGTGACCAACAGGTTGGAGCAGATATCTTTCCTTAAGATCATCAAGATCGATGATGCTCTCATAAACAACTGCCGGCTGGGCATTGAACAGGTAGTTCCTGTTACCCGGGTATTTGTCATTTGTCCAGTACTCATTCCAATCCCAGTTCTGATTAACCTCAAACATCACCCTGAATCTAGCGGGTAGAGGATTGTCCGCACGGCTCCTGAGCACGAAACTGGTTGAAGGGGTGGCTCCGCTGTAAGCATCGGCTACCGGGTTATCCGGGTCAGGCATGTAAAGTCCGTCTGAGGCACGGATACCTCTCTTGTGCGACCAGTATGGCAATGTCTGGGGAGCGCGTTTGGCTGCCTCAACCCATTTGCCCGTGGAATTGGAGCCATACTTAAATACTCCGGTAGCAATGGCCCTGGGAACGAATAATGTCTGTATATATTCCTTCTCCTCATCCTCCAGCCATACGGCCATGAGCGGATAATAGAGCGAGGGTCCGCCATAGAATCTCAGCTCAATTTCCTGACCTGTGCCGGCCGTGTTGGTCACCACATCGGTAAAGGTCTGCCTCTGGGCAAGCCGTACTGCCGACGGCTTCGGGGAGCAGGAGGCAAGAAGCAGTGACGCTGTTACTATTATAATTATGTATCTCATCTTAGCCATGTATTTCAGATTTCAATTATTATTCCTATTGTCGGGAGCACCGTGCCGGCTTCAGCCTCAATAAATTTCAACAGATAGCGCTCCGGATCAAGCGGATCTACCAGGGCTGAACCGTCATTATTGGTCTGCAGAACCAGTATATCCGGCTGATCAGCCTTGAAATTATACACATTCTGTACGTCAACATACAGCATAAGCGACCATTTGTCAAAATAGAATTGCTTATCAACGCGGATATCGAGCTGGCTGAATCCTTTAAGCCTTTCGCTGTTGAAGCGGCTGTAATCAAGATAACCCTGCCCTGTGACGTTCCATGCATCAATGTATGATGATTTGTCGGTCTCAAAAGGAGTATAAGGAGCACCACCCACATACCTCCAGCGGAAACCTGCATCCCAGCTCTTCCCGATACTCTTTGTTGCAGTCACACTCAGAAGATGCCTGTTATCCCAGGCAGTTGGAATATACTTGCCATCAGTGCCCTCAAACTCACTTCGCACGAATGTGTAGGAAAAGACCATGTTAAGGCCCTCGAGATCCCTTGCACGGCCCATCAGCTCAAGTCCGTAAGCCCTTCCTTCTGCCGTTGAAACCAGTGCCTCATTGCCAAAAACGCCATACCCGGCGCTTTTGGTTGAGAGGGGTACCTGGTCAGCCACGGAGAAGGGGTAATCAGAGTAAAGCTTGTAGAAACCCTCAAGGGTGAACTGCAGCCGCTCGTCTGGGATTACCTCCACACCACCCACAAGGTGGTCAGCGGCTATGTACTTAAGTTCATTCTCCCTGTTTATGTAATTGCCGGAATTGTCTTTCAGCCCGAGTGAAGTATAAGGTGGCAACTGGTAGTACCGGCCGACGTTAAAATTGAGATTCAAAAGACTGTTCAGCGAATACGAAGCTGACAGGCGGGGTGATATCTGCGTCAGGGGATTGGCCATAACGGATGAAAATGAATTGGCATCAGTGCGCAGGCCAAAGGATAGTTTCAGTTTCTCGTCAATGAAGGCACGGCTCACCTGACCGAAGGCCGCGTACTTGAAAAAAACCAGGTTGGTGTTGTAAAACTCCGTCTCGAGTCCCCCGCCGCCGAAGAACTGACGGAAAGTGTCATTGCGGTAACGCGACATCTCCGTGCCGGCGCCATAACTCACTCTCAGGGAGTTGGGCCAGACCACGGTACGCTCATACCAGAGACGGATATCGCCCTCGCCGCTCTGGTAATCATATGTTTTGTTGTCAGGATTGGAATCATCATTGTTCAGATACTTGAACTGGGTATTGTTCAAGTAGTTGCGACTGAGCACAAACATGTCGGAACCATTTGACCTGAAGTGTCTGTAGACGGCTCCAACCGTATAGCTGTACTGCTCCTGGGTGGGAATGTAACCAAGAATGTATCGCTGGTATTCTGTCTCATTGGCGTCAAGGTTAAGCCTGAAATCGTCCTTTGCCCCTATCCCGAGCACGGTCAGTTCATTCTTCTGATCAAATTTCACCTTGTACTTGAACTGAAAATCAGTATAGGTTGGCAGGAAAGGCAACCCTATAACACCAAAGAGGAACTGGAGGTATGACCTGCGCGCCGAAACTATCAGCGAGCTTCTCTCTCCCACAGGGCCGTTGAATGTAAGGCCGAGGTCCGAAGCGCCCACGGTGGCGCGGAGCGAACGCTTTTCCCTGTTGCCGTCGATCATGGTAAAGTCCATCACTGAGCTGAGGGCGTTACCCCTGGAGGCAGGGAACGCCCCCGAGAGGAAATCGACTGACCTGACGAAATCAACGTTTATTATACCTGTCGGTCCGCCTGATGATCCCTGTGTGGAAAAGTGATTCAGATAGGGAATCTCTACGTTGTCAATGAAAAACCTGTTCTCATTCGGGCCTCCGCCCCTGACTATCACGTCATTCCTGAACGCCGGGGTGGATGCAACTCCCGGAAATGACTGGATGACACGCGAGATATCACGGTTGCCACCCGGATTGAGCTCAATCTCCTGGATACTGATTATACGTGCGGAGATGGGACTTTCAACCGACTTGCGGAAGGGGGAGGGCCTTACAATCACATCACCCACCTCAACCACGGTTGTTTCCAGCGGGATAACCAGGTTGACCTCATTATTGTTTGTTACCATGACCGCTTCAGATACGTAGGTCTTGTATCCCACCGAGGAGACCCTCAGTTCCACGAAACCCGGCTGCACCCCCGTGAAGCTGAAATAACCGTCGAAGTCGGTCATGGCGCCGGTGGTGGTATTCCAGATCACCACACTGGCAAATGGCACAGGTTCGTTGGAAGTGGCATCAACCACCTGCCCGCGAATGACTCCTCCTCCCTGCTGGGCGACGAGGCTGTAACTCAGGAGAAACAATAATATTAATAAAGAAGATATTTTCATATTGTTAAGTTTTCGTCTGACAATACAAACCAGGAGGTTTTTTGTTCAACTTTTAAGATTTTTTATTGTACATCAGTTCTTTAAAATATTTCTCCTCAGCTGAAAGATCGAGGAAGGGAGCGCGATTTTTGAGATCGTTGATCCTCTCTAGCATTGCTGTAGCAAAGGGGGCAGCTTCAGAGGGGCTGCCGGATAGCCGGTGTGCCATTGCCCGGGTGATCCTTGCAGCCTCATTCCAGACTCTTTGTACATGTCCGGGCAAAAATACTGAACTGAATTTTTCCCATATATAATTGATTGCCGTTTCTGACGGATGGACCATATCAGGGGCATAATAACGGTAATCGCGCAATTCGTCCATGAATATTTCGTAAGCCGGGAAGTATCCTTCAACCAGGGGATGTCCGAGCAGTTCCTCCGTGGCCAGCAGGAGGTGGGCCTTGCTCAGCTGGTTGGCATGGGCGCCGTCGGACAGGTGGCGAACCGGGCTGACAGTGAACCATATTTTTATATGCGGGTTAACTGCAGTGAGACGGTCAAGTGTCTCTTTCCAGCATGCTACTATCTCCTGCCATGAGGCCTGCCTGCGGTTGAACAATGATGAGGGTAGCTTGTGGCAGTTGGCAACAATGACATCGTTCTCCTTAAGAGTATAAATATAGGATGTGCCGAATGTAACAAACAGGAAGGTAGCTTTCCTCAAAAAGGCAGACGAGCTCCGGCTTACGCCGTTCAGCCTCTCTGTCAGAACATCGCGTTCATACGAGGAGAATGCTGTATGGTGATCAAGGCTCATGTACCTGTTCTGATGGAGATAGATATCCTTTTCCGAGTAGACGTAACCGGATGCAAAACGGTCAAGCGCCCTGGCCACAGAGAAGGGGTTGAAGAGTGTGCCATGAGGGTTTACCATCACAGGCAGTTTCCCGGAAGCCATGCGATAGCCAATCTCGCCAGCAAAGCAAGATCCGAGAAACATCACGGGTGTGTCAAAGGTGATAGCCGATGTGGCGGAGGGAAGCGGCACCCCGGTCAGAAGCTCCATTCCTTGAATATTATATTAAGGTATCCATCCACTCCGTGATGAAGGCGAAATGCTCATCCTTCAGCAGGTCGTTGTGAAGCTCATGGTAGCCTTCATCCCATAGCTTCAGTGTTGCCCGTGGGGCAGCACCGGCTACCCTGACCGAACCGGAGGATGATGTTATCATGTCATTGCGACCATGAGCCAGCAGCAACGGCACAGATATTTCAGCGGCCCGTGACAGCGTTTCGGCAGCCGCATCAGACATCCAGTGGTAAAGCCCTGCAGAGATCAGACCATGAACAAGTGGATCATGACTGTACGCCGTAACCACTTCCGGGTCACGGGAGAGATACTCCGTTTTGAGCCCTGATGGCTTCGTCATGCCGGGCATCAGCTTGCCGGCCACATTTACCATCAGCAGCTTCAGGGCGGGCGGCGATTCGGAAAGGATCACCCAGGGGGAGGTGACAATGGCCCCCGTGACTTCAGGCTTTCGCCTGATGAGATAATTAAGCACTATCCCTCCGCCAAGACTGTGACCGTACAGGAACAGCGGCAGCCCCGGAAAGTCGTGGCCTATCCCGACAAGAAGAGCATCTATTGTATCATATACCTTCTCAGGCGAAGGCACCACACCCCACCGTCCTTCCGTTCGTCCGTGCCCTGGCAGGTCAAAAGAACGCAGAGTCACCCCCGTCTTATTGAACCTTTCAGCCCAGCCGGCATACCGGCCGGCATGCTCTCCCAGTCCGTGCACCAGCAGAATGATCGCACGAGGATCAACCGATGAATCAAAACTGTAAAAGGCTGTTTTACCTGCAGGATAATCTCTTAGCTCCATAAGACGCTTTTTTTGTAAATATAGTCAAAAGAGAGGAAAAGCTCAAGCCTCATACCCCCCGGAAAAACCAGTTGAACAAAACGGGAATATCGGCTGTGACATAAGTTGTTGATAATGTAAATGATAACTTACAACGCAGCTATCCCGCCCTCTGCTGTGACTCGTTTCAGTGACAGTCCGACTGAAAAAAACACCTACAGGTCTTAATTTAGACACGGTCATCTTAATTCGCTGTTATTCTGCCTCTTATCATTTAGAAACAGTTGTTTAAAAGCTGCTTTTAACAATAATTTAAGATATTCGGATTTGGATATCTTATTTTACCTGTTTAACTTTGTGTCAACAAACAAAAAAACAAGAGAGATGACTGCACAGGAATTCACAACAAGCATAATAGATCTGAAGGGCAATCTTCAGAAGTACGCCCTCAGTCTCACCCTTGACCGCGACAACGCGCTTGATCTCGTTCAGGACACGTTTTTAAA
>JAAZBN010000144.1 GCA_012513795.1 Bacteroidales bacterium
ACTCCCTCGGATCAATGTCCTTGTGTCCCGACGGGTCTTCATCACTGAAGAGCCTGTCATAGAGTCTCACCTCGGCATCAATAGCGTGTGCGGCTGAAACCCAGTGAAGGGTGCCCTTGACCTTGCGGCCGGCCTGCGGCCCGCCGCTGCGGGTATCCGGATCATAGGTGCAGTGTACCTCAGTGATCTCTCCTTCAGCATTCTTCACTACGCCGGTACACTTGACAATATAAGCTCCCTTCAGCCTCACCTCCTGACCGGGAGTCATCCGGAAAAACTTGTGGGGGGGATTCTCCATGAAGTCATCCTGCTCAATGAAAAGCTCCCTGCTGAATGGCACAAGGCGCTTACCCTGCGTCTCATCCTCGGGATTGTTTTCTATTTCCATCTCCTCAACCAGCGATTCAGGGTAGTTGGTGACTATCACCTTAAGCGGCTTCAGCACGCCAAAGACCCTCGGCGCACGCTTGTTCAGATCTTCCCTGATTGCATACTCAAGGAGTGATACATCATTTATTGCTTCCACCTTGGTATACCCGATGAGGTCAACAAAGCGCCTGATAGACCCGGGGGTGTATCCCCTGCGCCGCAGTCCGCAGAGAGTGGGCATACGCGGATCATCCCATCCGCTAACCACCCGGTCCTTAACCAGCTCAAGCAGCTTGCGCTTGCTCATTACGGTGTAGGTAAGGTTAAGACGATTGAACTCTATCTGCCGGGGGCGGTAATCATCAGTTTTCAGCTGGTCAATCAGCCAGTCGTACAGCGGCCTGTGCACCTCAAACTCCAGGGTGCAGAGCGAATGGGTTATGCCCTCAAAGTAGTCACACTGCCCGTGGGCAAAATCATACATAGGGTAGACCTTCCAGGTGGTCCCGGTACGGTGATGAGGTGTCTTGAGGATGCGATAGATGATTGGATCACGCATGTGCATATTGGGAGAGGCCATATCTATCTTAGCCCTCAGGACGCGACTGCCCTCCTCAAATTCACCCTCGTTCATACGGTAGAAGAGATCAAGGTTTTCCTCTATGCTCCTGACATCCTGGTTACGGAAACGGCTCTCTTCCCCCGGCCGTGTAACCGTTCCCTTCTGGCCGGAGATCTCCTCCGCACTCTGGTCGTCAACATACGCCAGACCCCTCCTGATAAGCGATACCGCGAACTCGAAAAGCTTTCCGAAGTAGTCCGAAGCATAAAATTCCCGGTCTTCCCATGTGAATCCCAGCCACTGAATGTCTTCCTTAATCGAATCAACATACTCAACATCCTCTTTTGTGGGATTGGTATCGTCAAACCTCAGGTTACACTTGCCTCCATACTTTTCAGCCATGCCGAAGTCGAGGCATATGGCTTTGGCATGACCAATATGCAGGTACCCGTTTGGCTCGGGCGGGAAACGGGTGTGAATACGTCCGCCGTTCTTCCCCTCGCGCAGGTCTTTTTCAATTGCCTGCTCTATAAAATGCTGCGATTCAGGTTTTGTTATCTCTTCAGACTCTTTCATTTGCTGTATAAAATGGAAAGTACAAAAATATACGGATTTGGGGCTCGAAATACAGATACGAGGCTTTTTTGAAGTAATGTGTCATGGAAGGCGTATCAGCTGGGGCCAAAGCCGGAAACAAATCCGGATTCGCGATTTCCCTGGCAACGGGCACGTGTGATGACGGGGCGTGATGTCCGGCCGGTGAATGACCCGGATCACCGGTCACCGTTTGAATTACCTTGACACCTCAACGCTGACCCTGCCTATCCTTCCACCCATAACGGGATTAAGCTTGGCCACCCTGACAGTTGCCTTACTGATCCCATTAAGCTCACTGTACAGAGCATCAAGGATGCGGGTGCCTATATGCTCAAGCAGGTTCGAGGTCTTCTCCATCTCCCTCTTGACTACCAGGTATGCAGTCTGATAATTGAGCGTGTCACGCAATTCATCACTCTTTCCGGCTTTGTCAGTATCAGTCTCAATGGTCACGTCAACCATGAAGTGACTGCCAACTATCTGTTCCTCATGATAGTGCCCGTGAAAGGCATAAAACTCCATTTCTTCAATCCTGATCACTCCCATGGGCTTCCTTTCATTCATTTATGTAACTGATAAACAATAATATACTAGATAATATATCAATGTGAGTAAAAATAAAGATCAAATATTTTGGTTTATAACATAAACTAGTTTATATTTGTATCGGACTTTTAATCACAATCAGAACGTAAAATTAACAAAAGCCATGGAAAATGAAGAAAAATTGATGACTGGGGAGGAGAGCCTCCGGGTCATTACTGAGATGATCAACAAGACGAGGGTTAGCATTACGCAGAGCAGTTTTCACCTGTTGTTCTGGGGCTGGCTCATATTTGCATGCAGTCTGTCAGAGTTTCTTTTATGGAAGCTGACAGACTGGACCAATGTCTGGTATGTTTGGCTTTTCGTCATCCCGGGGGTATTTGTGTCGTTGACCTACGGGTTTGTCAAAGGAAAGAGGGAGAGGGTGTTTACCTATGGGACGGCAATTCATGTATGGACATGGATGGCGTTTCTGGTCTCGTCGGTAATATTCTTTATTGTTCATCCGATGGAGACCGGCAGCATAAGCAAATATATGCTGCTATTAGCTGCTATGCCACTGTTCATCTCCGGGGTTGTACTACGTTTCAGGCCGCTGATGTGGGGTGCCGGGGTCTTCTGGGTGCTGGCGCTGGTGGCACATTTCGGAGGTGAGACCGTCTCGGCGCTGGCAATGCCGGTTGCAATGGTGGCAGGATATCTCATTCCCGGTTATTTACTCAGAAAAAGGGGCAGCCATGACACCTTTCAGGGAGCTTGATCCGTTGCTGCACTCGCAGCTCAGGCTGGCAATCATGTCGATACTTGTCAGTGTTGACAGTGCCGGGTTCAATTACCTGCGTGAGAAGACCGAAGCGACAGCGGGCAATCTCAGCGTGCAGATAGGAAAGCTGAAGGATGCAGGGTACATCTCGGTGAAGAAGAGCTTCGGTGAGAGTTACCCGCAGACGATGTGCCATATAACCGATCTGGGGAAGAAGAAGTTTGCCGATTATGTAGCGGCGCTGGGGGATTATCTCGGGTCGGAAGGTCGGAAGGTCGGAAGGTCTGAAGGTCCCTTAGATTTGTCTCAGAGGACTAAATCCTAGGTTTGTTATTTATTAATTACCGTAATTTGCTTAAAAACCAACCGGTATGGGCGAATTATTGAAGGTCATAAG
>JAAZBN010000017.1 GCA_012513795.1 Bacteroidales bacterium
GCATATTCAATGTTATATTCATAATTCTCAAAAAAATTCCCGGATGCAATCCTGTGAATGATAATATTGTCCTTCCCGTTTCCGTCATAATCAGCTATTACAAAGCCTGCAAAATTTGCTCCAATTGTATTTGTAGCAACCAATCTAAAAAGTGTTCCATTTTGTCTGCCCAGGTACAATTTCCAGGTGGAGGTTGATACTGGTTCAATTGGTGTCTGGATTAAATCTATTACACCATCACCATTGAAATCTCCAAAGTAAAATTTGTTTTAATGCCATTGCTGAACACCTCTTCTTTAGAATACTGTGGCTCATGAGAAGACCATCCAAAGAGAGTTGAATTAAAGTAACTTCCATCACTGCCGAGTTCCTTTATTTCGTTCAGATGTGTTTTATTATAGTTGTCGGTAAAATATTTCAGATTGTATTCGCGAACCAGCATATTTTCTGCCTCCATCCTGATGGAGGTTAAAATCATTGTAGAAGGGATTTTAAATCCACCTATAAAATAACTATTTATATCACTTCTCGGACTGTAGTAAAACTTAAGACAATTATAAGTTTCCTGTGTTGTGCCTGAGCCGGTATAGTCTATTCTTGAAATGTAAGACTCACCATTTACTTCGTTGTACGTGAATTTTATATAGTTGCCAAATTTGTCCGTAACTTTATTGATTCTCCATAAGTAAACTGTAGATGCGCCATTTGCCTCAACTCTGGAGTCAACAGTATTTCCATATTCGATAGTTCTTCCATCTTTTGTCTCAGCTTTGAACCAGGTAGGTCCGTTACCTGAGGATCCATTGGCCGATACCTTTGTGAATGTCTCCAATTCAGTTCTGTATAAGGATTGATCTTGTCCATAACCTACACTTACGAGCATAAGCCTGTTCCCATCAAGAGCGAACCTGTCGGTTGTGTCGAGGTTAACACCAGCAGTCCTGCCTTCATGATAGAAGTTTTGAGGAACCCGATGGATAGCGGACAACCCTGCGATTGCCCAACCTGATCCCATTTGACCGTCACCATTTGTGCTGTTGTATATAAGACTTATGTTTGGAACCATACCAGCTGTGCCGGGTGAAGTAAATATGGGAATCTTATAAACGGCTTCTCCAAAATCATTCACTGAAAAAGATCCAGCCGTTGAACCTACAGCAGCACTCGTCTTATCTATGACTCTGGATTCAGGATCGATATATGGTTGATATTGAGCTGTAGCTCCTGCGGTTGACAGCACAAAAATCACCAGAAAATGCAGATATATATATTTGCTTATCATGATTTTAAGGTTAATGTGTAAGGCACTTCACTTATCTTTTAATAATCTTCCAGCGGGAAATATTATCACCCTGTTTTACTACGAGCAAATAGAGACCATCCTTTTCAGTATGAAGGTCAATCGTAGTGGTGCCTGATTCACCATCTACCTGTTTGATAAGTCTTCCAGACACATCATATAAGGAGAATAGAATCTTCTCATCAAATGACTCCACATGCTCAAATGACTTGATTTCTACAACCAGATTTCCTTGTGTCGGATTTGGATAAATCAGCATTTCCATTGAAGGGAATGTTTTATCCTTAAGAGGTTCAGTCCCTTGTTCAACGGAAGAGGACTTCATCAGTAGTATTACTTTCTCAGTCCTGTTCCCCGCAGGATCATAACTGTAGGTTATTGTCTGGCAAAGAAGACCCGAGAATTGTGCACTTGAAATGCAGATCAGAAAATAGAGCAAAGATCGTTTCATATGAGTGGTTTATTAACTAATTTCTCAATACTACCCCACTGTCCAACTCACTAAAAGATCAATCTGCATCCGGGATAATCCTTAAGATCACTTCATCCCCCCCAAAAGTCGATGTCTATACCATCTTTGATTGAATAATATGCCTATTCGTGAGTAAGATTGACCATTGACTATGTACATGTCTTACACCGTGTTTTTGTGACATGAACAATCAGGAAGTTTATGAACAAGATATTAACATTTCGGCTTCTTTGGCTGTCATTCATCTGCATCTTACACAGTAATCGATCTCTCAGTGCTGCATTCATACGCCGGCGGTGATCCGGTTCCTGTTCCGGTCTTTGTCTATGTGTCAGTGGCAGTCCTGGCAGGTCTGGCTGTAGCGGCAGGAATCAGGTACCGGCGAGCCGGTTGACTGATCAACCCCCGGATAAGGAATAAAGAAAAGAGCCCCGCAAACGCGGGGCTCTTTTAGTATCAGATAAACAGGTGATTATCTCCTGTAGTTCAGCGGTCTTGATGAATTGACATTAGCTGACTTGAAGGGGCCGATGGTACTGTTATCCCACTTGGTAATAGTGTAATTGTCACCGGCAACAGTCACCTTGGCAATCACTGCGTTGTAGGCGCCGGCAGGTTCATTGTCAGCTCCGGGAGTATTGTCAGCCATCATATCAGCAGGGTTCATCCCTACCTCCAAATCACTAATGCTGGTTCCCATGCGTGAAAAGTATGCCACGATAGGTATCTTCACCGAACCGTCGCTGTAGCCCACGAAATCATTATAGTAGAGGTCAGCAACGAGCAGGTAGACGCCATCGTCCAGTCCTGAGAGTGTCATGTGCTCCGGATGACTTCCCGTGGCTGCATCATAGATGCCGATCTCTGTTGCCCATGGGTCACTGATGTCAAAACCTGTTTCGGGGCAGACTATGAAGTCGAAGTCGATATAATCTGCTGCATCATATGTCTCTCCATCAATCACCACATCTGCGTTCCAGGAGAATGAGACCTCAAGGTCAGGAGATGGAGTGTTGGTAATCGTGAAGCTCACATTTACGGGATTAACAGTGTTCGGATTCAGAAGGTACTTCTCTGCAATTGAATAAACGCCGATTTCTCCTTCAAGTGTCTCCGAAGCTGTAATGTCAGCATCAATAACGGGTGTAATCACCATTTGTGCTGACTTCGAGTACGGGGCAATGACTGCTGTTGTAACCTCATAATCATCAGCATCAGCTGTACCACCTGTCTGCGTGAATGCAAAAGTGAGTGATCTTTCAATCATCTTGTCGGTGGTGATGTTGATTATCAGCTGATCACCCTCCGCAACCGTAGTGGCTGCCGGGGTAATCGTTGCCATAGGATAACCGTCGGGACTGATTACAGGCTCAGTATCCTGACTGGCTGTATCGCAGGCAACCATGCCCGCAATGATGAACACAAGCCCGAGTAGTTTATATGCTATATCTTTTTTCATTGTAATAGTTTTTTGTGTTGCATTTATTTACTCTACTGGTACATATACGGCCGTGTAAGTACTGTTACCCGCTGAAAACCATATGGTGTAGTAGATAGTAATCACACCTGTTTCAGGGTTGTATTCGCCTGGTATGTGACCCCAGGTATCGTTCGAGTAGTAGTTAGCCAGGTACTGGTGAGGAACTGAAAGTACGTTGCAGGCGTTGTTAAAGGTAAAGCCGTAGTCAGTAAAGGGTGAATAACCCCATGTCCCTACACTTGCAGTGAGATACTCCTCGGTGCCGATCTTCACAATTTCCTCTACTCTTGAGAAGACTGCTCCTGTCGAGCTTGTATGGGTGACAGTGTACCATCCCTGGAATTCCGAGTAGCATGCGAAGTTGAGTTCGATCTCAACATTCTTGCCATTATTGAGGACAGTAGGATCACCGGTGGCAGACACAGTCTTCAGGATGAGGAGAGGTTGCTTGGGAAGAGGCGTCACAATACCTTCAGTGATCATTGTGACATGGATGATTCCCAGATGGTTATCCGAATCTTTAAGTGTTATGGCAGGATTATCGATTCGGTAATGAACTCCCTCTATGGCAGGGGTATAGCGGTCGCTGCCGGCTGTTGCAGCCTGCATAGCTGCTTCATCCGGTGCTATTGTCAGGGTAATGTCACTTGTAACGTCCATAGATGTAGGTCCGATAAGTTTTACCTTAACAGGAATATCATACTCAGAACCGTCAGCAATATTTGAGACCATGAATCTCAGATCGCTGAAACCGGCAAGATTTGGTCCGTCATCATTGGCATCGTACCTCGTTGTCTGGTCAACCAGACAGGAATTGAGCGCGCCAAGGCTTAAGACTAGAATCAAAATATATTTCAATGTTTTCATAGTGCTTTTCTATTAGAAATTAATTCGCCCAGAATATCTTCTCTGTAAAGGCATTTGGTTGTGTCGGAACGTTTTCTCCGTTTGAGGAGTATTCGCCTGCCGGATAGAACAGCCTTACAGGCCTGTCGGCAGTGGCGTTGTAGTTCAGAGGCAGTGGAATGCCTGAGGGGTATCCTGTGCGGCTGTAGTCAAACCATGACTGCTCAGCGGTGATACCGTTTGTAGCTACCCATTTCTGGGTAATGATTGCCCTGATCTTGTTGGGTGAGTTGCCCCAGTTAACCAGATCACTTGACTGTGAGTAATAGGTCTCAGCAGCAGTGGCAGCATCAGGTACCTCCAGGTATTCAAATGAAGCGGTAATGCCATCTTCAAAGAGCTCCTCGGCTGTCGGGCCTGTGGTGAGAAGACCACGCTCCCGCAGTTCGGCCAGGTTAAAATAGTGCTCAGCCAGGGTCAGGATTATTGCATCCATATCGGCTGCCTTCAGAATACCGGGGCCGATATTGGAAACTTTTACAGGCATATACTGATCAGGAACCGGAGTGTCATAGTCAAGCAGACCCTGGGGGACGCCCAAATGGCCTGTTGCCGGTTTCTCATAGAGCCTGTCAATCCTCGGGTCATTGGTCGTGGTGAGGAAGTCAAGAATATAATCCGTTGCGCAGGTGGCGTTGTTGCTCATCGTAACGGTACCTCCTTCATCTTTTCCAAGAGAGTTCCACATCGGGTTTTGTTTGCCTGTGTTCTTCTCAATATAACCAGGGTTGATACCCACATCAGTGGTGATGTAACCTGTGCCTTCACTGGCAATGGAGGCAAGTTCGGAAGTGATGTAGGAAGCTCTTCCTGACATGCTCGATTGACGTGTCAGTATTCTGATCTTGAGAGTATTGGCAAACCTGATCCAGTCTTCCATGTCTCCGCCGAACATTGCATCGTCAGCTCCGGGTACCTGTGCCAGGTCAGGAGCGTTCTTTATCAGGTCAATAGCTGCAGAGAGCTGAACTATCAGATCTTCGTAGATAGCCTGTGCATCATCGTAAACCGGAGTGGCTTCAAAGCTTCTGCCAAGGGCTTCGGTGTAGGGTATGTCACCGTAGCAGTCAACGAGCTGCTGGTAGTGAAATACCTTCATAATCATGGCAATAGCCTTGTAGTTGACATATTTTTCATCCTCCATGTTAAAGAGAATCTGGTACTGCTTCAGTGTGTTGGCGTAGGTATTGTTGAATACACCTGAATAGAATGAGGAGGTTACATTGTATTTGAACTCATCAGTGTACCATGAAAAACCATCACTCTGGCTCCAGTTTACCATCATCATGTTGCCGAGATGGCTGAGACCTCTGTCTGTCTGATGATAGGCAGCAGTGTAATACTGGCCTACAGGCAGCACAAGGTCAGGTGTTACTGAGGTCGGGTTATTGGGGTCAGTGTTGACGTCCAGGTAACCTTCACACGATGCCAACAGTCCGGTGACCATCAGCACTATAGCGAACTTTATTATACTTTTCATATACTAGTCTCCTTTAAAATTCTATGTTTAAGTTCACGCCAAACGATCTTGTCGGAGGCATCTGGAAGTAACCGCCTACCCCGATCGTGTTGTTGTTGTCCGTATCGTTGTTGAATTCAGGGTCAGAGAAGGCGTTCTCTGCAGGAAGAAGGGTGTACAGATTCCTGGCTATGAGGCCTATTGACACCTTTTGAAGAGGAGTATTCCTTATAAAATTTGAAGGAAGGTTGTAGCTCAGTGACAGTTCCCTGATCTTGAATGCAGTTGCATCAATCACGTAGTTCTCCTTGACATCATTATAGGTGTCAGTCCAGTAGCTCTGGCGTCCGTTCTGGATTGGTATGTTGGTATTCTCAACATAGACACCCGGGCTGGTTTCGATGACTGAGTTCGGGATCACAAAGTCCTGCCTGTTGGCTGAGACGCTCTCCATGGACCTTCCGGTAAACTCCATTGCATCCTGACCCTGAGCGTAGAAGACGTGTCCGGTCCTGTAGTCAATGGTTGTTGAGAGTGTGAAACCGAATGCCTTGAGGGCTGTATTCAGACCTATTATATGTTTAGGAGTGGTTCTTCCGACAGGTGACAGAGCCGCATTGGTCTTTGGGAAACCTGTTGCCGGATCGATAACAAGCCTGCCCTGGGGATCCCTTACATATGTATTGGCCTTAAGCTGGGGATAGTCCATGTCAACGATGGCATAGACGCCATACTGTGCCCATGCACCAACTGCCACTTCATCAAGTCCTTCATAGATCTCCTCAACAATGGTTGTCTCTGTTGAGTAGTTAAGGCTCAGGTCCCATGTCAGATTCTTTGCATTGATCAGTGATCCGCCCAGAGAGAGCTCCCATCCAGAACCCTTCAGTGAACCGATGTTTGTAAGGAAGGAGGTTGATGCTGATGCCCTTGACGGTGTGGTATAGGTGATCAGGTCAGTCGTCTTGGTCAAGAAGTAAGATGCGTCAATCATTACCCTTGACTGGAAGAGGCCCAGGTTGGCGCCAAATTCTGTAGTATTGAGTTTCTCTTTCTTAATGTTGGCGTCAACTGCCGTACTGCTGAGAACGAATCCGTTAACATCTCCGTAGGGGAATGCAGTGTGCTTGCTGTATCTCTCATTGATGGCATAAGGTGACAGGTCATTGTAAACAGTCGAGTTCGATGCGGTCAGCTTGGCATATGAAAGGATATTATTGTTCTTGAGGGCATCGATAGCATCCGTAAGAACGAATGACACACCGAAACCGGGGTAGAAATAATTATTGTTCCCTTCAGCCAGGGTTGATGTCCAGTCATTTCTTCCTGAGAAGTTAAAGAACAGGAAATCGCCATAGCCAAGCGTGAAGTCGCCAAAGAACCCAAAGGTAACTTCCTGTGAGGCGTCTGCACTGACGGTGGGTGTTCCCGTACCGTTGGATATATCGTAGAAATCAGGGATACTGAGGTTGTCAGCCCTGATGCTGCTATAACGATATATATAATTGTAGTTTGATGCACCCAGGATCGACTTCAGTGAGAAGTTACCAAACTCGAAGGTTCCCGTAAGAAGAAGGTCCTCGATAATGGTGGTCGACTGTGATTCACTGTCAGTCACAAATGATGAGACAGCTCCGGCTGAGGGCTGGAGGAAGGAGTCATAGGTCTGCGCTGCTCTCCAGTTCTTGCCGCTGTTCCAGTAGGTGTTGGTTCCGACCCGGCCGGTAACATTCAGCCAGTTGAAGGGATCCCATGATGCCTGGACGTTACCGTTGAGCCTGTTCGACTTCTGGTTGTTTCTGTTGGTGCCGACAGCCCAGTATGGGTTCTGGTAGTATGCGTTGTAGTAGCCGTCAGGCGAGGCATAGAGATCATTCCTCCAGTCAGAGTAACGCTCCAGGGGAATGTTGGCCGAGGTGTTCAGCAGGAACCAGTAGAGTGGTCTGTCCTGATCACCGATTGTGCCTCCCACAACGTCAGTCTCATCCTTGAAGTAGCTGGAGTTGAGTGAGAGCTCAACATTGCCGACCTTCTTGCTTGCGTTTACCCTGACAGTGTTTCTCTGGTAGCTGTCATCAGGAACAATACCCGTTGCCCTCTGGTCGCCTACTGAGATATAGAACTTGCTTGTCTCATGGCTTCCGCTGAGGTAGACAGTGTTGTTGAAGTTATTACCTGTATTGAAGAATGCAAGCAGGTTATCCTTCACCGGGGCATAAGGAACAGCCTGGTAGGTGCCATCTCTGAATGTGGGACCTATCTGGCGGAGTGTTCCGTCAAAGCGGGGGCCCCAGTTGGTATTCTCAACTGCGTCATAGGCGCCTTCCCATCCTGTACCATATTCTGACTGGAATTTAGGCATGTAGGCAACTTTTTCAGCAGTATACGATGAGATAAGACCCACAGTGATCTTTTCGCCTGCCTGGCCCTTCTTCGTGGTAACCACGATAGCTCCGTTGGCTGCGTTTGAACCATAGAGCGCTGCAGCGGTTGCACCCTTAAGGATGCTGAGGTCAGCGATGTCATTGGGGTTAAGGTCATCAAAAGCGCCCAGCGATGCAATAACACCGTCAATGACAACAAGTGCCTGGTTATCTGATGATATTGAACGGAGACCTCTTAAGATGATCTGGGTAGAAGGGTTCACACTGTTATCCTGCACGTTGATCTGCAGACCTGCAACCTTACCTGCAAGAGCACTTGCTGCTCTCGTCGGCTGGGCTGCTGCCAGCTCTGCATTGTCAACCTTCTGGGTCTGATAGGTGATCTCCCTCTTCTCTCTTTTGATACCGAGAGCGGTCACAACAACCTCACTCAGTCCCACCACGTCAGACTCCATCACGCAGTTTACCACCGAACGTCCGGCGATGTTAACTTCCTGCTGCTTCATCCCGATAAAGGAGAAGACAAGAGTTGTTGCATCTTCCGGTACCGTCAGTGAATACCTGCCGTTGACATCTGTCGATGTTGCAATGGTAGTCCCTTTGACGAACACAGATACTCCGGGAATTGCACCTTCCCCCTCCGTGGCGGAGGTAACCGTACCTGTAATGACTTTTGTCTGTGCCCAGAGGGTGCTTGCACCCGCCAACACAAACAAAACAAAGAACAGAAATAGTTTCTTCATACGACTTAGATTTAGGTTAAAATTCAAGTGGGCAATGTAGGAAAAAAAATGTTAGCATCTGCCATCTAAGGGGCAAAAAATAGGAAATGGACAACAAAAAAAAGTGTAATAGGCAGATAATGAGCCTAATGACGGGGTTTCGCAAGGCTGGGTGGAAGACCGGATTGCCGTTCTCACCTGGTTCGAACGGCATCCGCAGTTGGGGAAATCCTTCAGCTAAAGCTGACCGTGGGCTGACGCCCCCGGACCATCTTTGTTTTTTACGATCAGTCTGAAGCTTGCTTCATCCTTCCCTTAAAAACAAAGCTGATCCCGCTTTGCGCGGGTCAGCTTTACCTGAGGGTGGAAGACCGGATTCGAACCGGCGACCTCCAGAGCCACAATCTGGCGCTCTAACCAACTGAGCTACAACCACCGTATTTCGGAGTGCAAATAAACAGCAAAATTCCCATATCGCAAAAAGTTCTTTTTATTTTGTTATCATTTCATTCAAATAGTAACTTAGCCGAATCGGGAGGCATGGTATAATTTTTGTGGCTCGCGGCACTTTATCTACAACACAGTTGAACGCTTGACCAGGCTCAAAGTCATAGACAATATTTCAGGATTGCAGGCCGTACAACTGCTCAGATTTGTCACCTTTCTCATTATCAGTATAGTATTTACAAAGAGCCACCTCTCGCGGGCGCAGATAGGCAACTGGGAGTTGTTCCTGTTCATATCAAGCCTGCTTAGCTTCTTCTGGGTGACCGGGATAATACAGTCGCTGCTCACCCTGTATAACCGAAACCGTACCTTCAGGGAAGACAGCGAAAGGGAGGGCCGCAAATCGCCTGAGATATACAACGCCTTCCTGCTCATCTCATTCTTCAGCCTGCTGGTCTTCATCCTCGGGATACCCATCCGGTTCATGCTTGAGTCATCACAGGGAGAGCCGGAGATACCTTATCCAAACCTGCTGCTGCTATATATCCTCCTCAGCAACCCGGTTACACTGATAGAATATATATACCTTCTTAATAAGAGACCTCACAGGATACTGCAGTATGGTATCTACACCTATTCGGCGCAGCTGTTGCTGGTGCTGGCGCCGGTGATTGCCGGGTTTGACGAGAAGAGCGCCATATGGGGGCTCTTTGCCATCACCGGGGTACGGTGGATATGGCTGGTCATCCTGTTGCGCCGGTACACTCTTTTAAAGGTATCCCGCAAATTTATCCTGGAGCACATGAAGGTTGGTATGCCGCTTATCCTGACGTTCCTCATAAGCGGATCGGCCCAGTATATTGACGGCATAATCATATCTGCCCGTTATGCTGATCCGGGTGTGTTTGCCATGTACCGTTACGGTGCCAAGGAGTTCCCGCTGGTACTGCTGCTGGCCAACGGGCTCAGCAACGCCCTGCTGCCACGCTTCAGCACCAGGGAGGGGATGCGTGAGGCGCTGGTGACACTGCGCCAGCGATCTGACAGGCTGATAAAATACCTCTTCCCGATTTCAATGGCCACCATGCTGGTTGCCCGCTGGGTATACCCGCGCCTCTTCACCCCGGAGTTCACCCGCAGCGCAGACGTGTTCATGATTTACCTGCTGCTGGTCATCCCGCGGCTGGTTTTTCCACAGACAATAGTTATTGGCCGCAGAAAAACGGACGTAATATTATATACCGCAGCCGTTGAGATAGCAATAAACATCCCCCTGAGCCTCATGCTGATCAAACCCTACGGGGTTGTCGGCGTAGCACTGGCAACATTCATTGTATATTTCCTTGAAAAGATATTCCTGATGTATTATGTCTGGAAAAAGATGAAGATAAGTCCTCGGGAATATATTCCGCTCACCCGGTGGTTGATATTTTCGGGATTGCTGATCCTGCTGTTCGTGCTTATTGATCACCGCATAATTGACATCCATTGACAGGCCGCTGCAGTTCAGTCATGAGATAATCCACCCTTTGCGGAATTCAAAAAGAGTTATATTTGGCCTGGTAACAAATGCCCCGGAGGATGCCTTCAAGTACCATACAGCCCGAAGACTATTTCGCAAAATTCAGAAAAAACATAGTGGGTATCGACCAGGAGTATACCACTCCTTTCGGCCGCAAAAAGATAATCTATTGTGACTGGATAGCCAGTGGCAGGCTCTACGCTCCCATAGAGGAGAGGATGGCGAACTCTTTCGGTCCGTTCGTGGCGAATACACACACCGAGACATCAGAAACGGGCTCCATGATGACCTGGTCATACCATCATGCACAGGAGATTATTAAAAAGCATGTCAACGCGGGTCCGGATGATGTGCTCATCGCCGCAGGCGCGGGCATGACGGCAGTGATAAACAAATTCCAGCGGATACTGGGACTCAAGGGTTGCAGTTATCCCAAGCCGGCCCGGTGCCTGAATGACATCGAACGGCCGGTGGTCTTTATCACACATATTGAACATCACTCTAATCAGACCTCCTGGTATGAGACACTTGCTGATGTGGTCATTATTGAACCCGGCGCTGACCTTACAGTCAATCCTGACAACCTCAGGAAAGCCCTTGAGAAGTACAGCGACAGGAAATTCAAGATAGGCTCCTTCTCTGCCTGTTCGAATGTTACGGGAGTATTCACTCCCTATCACACCCTGGCACGGATAATGCATGAGCACGGCGGGCTCTGTTTCGTTGACTTCGCGGCTTCGGCGCCTTACACTGATATAAACATGCATCCGGAAGAGAGTATGGAGAAGCTTGATGCCATATTCTTCTCGCCGCACAAGTTCCTTGGCGGCCCCGGATCATCGGGGATAATGCTCTTCGACAAATCGCTATACAAGTCCTCAGCCCCCGATCAGCCGGGAGGAGGCACGGTTGACTGGACCAACCCCTGGGGTGAGTATAAATATGTTGACAGCATTGAGTCGCGTGAGGATGGCGGAACCCCCGGGTTCCTGCAGATGATCAGGGCTGCCCTGGCCATCAGGCTCAAGGAGCAGATGGGTACGGAGAACATAATGAGACGGGAGGAGGAACTGCTTGAACGTACCTTCAGCGGGCTCACCTCCATACCCGGTCTTCATATTCTCGCACCCAACGTGAGACACAGACTCGGCGCCGTCTCCTTTTACATGGATGGCCTGCACTATAACCTGGTGGTAAAGCTGCTCAGCGACAGGTATGGCATACAGGTCAGGGGCGGGTGCGCCTGTGCCGGCACTTATGGTCATTACCTGCTTGACGTGACATATGATCACAGTCACCGCATCACCGAGATGATCAGCAGGGGAGACCTGTCGGAAAAACCCGGCTGGGTAAGACTCTCCATCCACCCGACCATGACGGATGATGAGCTTGAGACAGTGATAACCGCACTGAATGAGATAGCAGAGCATGCATCAGAATGGAGTGCTGATTACACATACAACAGAAGGACCAACGAATTTACCCACATGAGTGATGCCGGCGAGGGCCGTCAACGGGTCCGCACATGGTTCAACCTTCAGAGCTGAAAGAAATGAAAATTACCGAAGTTACCACCGGAGCCGGCAGGAGGGAATTCATTGATTTCCCCAAGAGGCTTTACAGGAATGATCCCAACTGGGTATGCCCGCTTGACAGCGAGATGGAAGCGGTTTTTGATCGCGGCCGCAATGCAGCCTTCGGTCATGGCGAGGCAGTACGCTGGCTGCTCACTGACACTACGGGAAAGACCATTGGCAGGGTGGCAGCATTTATTGATGAGATAAGGTCAAAAGCCAACAGGCAGCCCACCGGAGGCATGGGTTTCTTTGAGGTCATTGAATCACGCGAGGCAGCCTTCATGCTCTTTGACACGGCCCGCCAGTGGCTGACAGAGAGAGGCATGAAAGCCATGGATGGCCCGATCAATTTCGGGGAGAATGACAACTACTGGGGATTGCTGGTTGAGGGATTCGTGCAGCCGGGGTTCGGGATGCCCTATAACAAGCCATATTACAGGAAATACTTTGAGGAGTATGGTTTCAGAACCTATTTTGAACAGTACAGTTACCATAAGGATGTAGCCTCAGTAGAAGTTTTTCCTGAACGGTTCAGGAAGATAGCCGAGTGGATCTCCAAACGGCCGGGCTATGCCTACCGTCATTTTGAGTTCTCGCAGAGCCAGCAGTTTGCGGCTGACATGGTGGAGATATACAATGCCACCTGGGCAGTCTTCAAGGAGGATTTTACTCCGCTTGATCCCGCGAGGTTACGGAACACACTGAACCAGGC
>JAAZBN010000145.1 GCA_012513795.1 Bacteroidales bacterium
CAATTATCAGGGCATTGACCAGGGCTACCGATTTGCCGAAATAGTTATACCGGGAAAGCCACGGGCTGTCACCCTTCAGCAGGAAAATATTCCGGAACTTTTGCCACCTGGTCGGCTCTCTTCCGTAAATGACAGGGGCATCACTGTCAGATGCGACCGGTTCCTCGGGTGCTCCTGCTTCATTCATGTCTTCCGTGCCTGGAGCAGTTGCACTCTCCTGCCTGACGGCAGATGAGGGTATCGTGTCCTGTATTTCCCGAACCTCCGCCTGTTCATTTGATATCAGGGGAGTATCCTGCTGACCAGAAAGATCAGTCTCTGTTTCCTCAGCGGGAACGGATTTTCCCGCATCATCGGTCGGGAATGAGACCGGGACAAAGAGGCATGCAGCCTGGTCTCTCAGCGAACTGTTTATAAATACCTTGAACAATCCATCCTCTTCCACCAGATCAAGTGTCAGACCGGTCATCTCCTCCACTCTTTTCCGCAGCATTTCAGCATTGGCATGCCTGCTGAAAGCGCCCAGCTGGATGGCATATTCGGCGCCTGCCAGGGAGACCAGTCCGTCTACCGTCAGCTCGGCAGGAAATGATGACATGGCTGGCTGTACCCTGATATTTTTATTTATGGGCACCGAATCAGGCCCATATTCACATTTGTTGCCTGACAAAGGCAGTGAGGCACTTCCGACGGCAACAGTCAGCAATATGGTAAGGATGCTTTTCATTCTGCCTTTCCTATACCCATGATTAATCCTATATTGCCCTCAAACCTGTTACGGTATGATGAGGGGTCATATTTCTCGTAGGAGTATCCGGCTCCGATCCTGAAAGACCAGCGTGAGTTTATCTGGTTGAAGTATGTGAGCCTGGCACTTGAAGCCTTCTGGCGCTCGAGGTCCGTGATAATATCATATGGCTCATCGGGGGCCGTGCCCGTACCCAGAGTTAGCTGAAGATAGTCGGTCAGATTGAAATACCTCCTGGCTGAAAGGAAGAAGGATGTTGTGACGCTAATATCCTTGAAATGGAAGTACCCTCTTGCCGAGAACCAGTAGTTGCCCAGGTATTTTTCCACCGAGGCTGTTCCAAGGAAGATATTCTCATCAAAATAATAATAGTTGATGCCTGCTGAAAGTGCCCATCCGGCAGGTAATGACTGCCACAGCTCGAAGGCTGCCCTGTGCCGGGGAAACCATGGACCGGGGCTGTAGGCATAGGCCAGGTAGGCATAGTTATGGCTGCCCAGTTCAGGCCATGCTTCCAAGGCCAATTGAACATCATTATCGGTCAGCGCAGAGGGCTCTCCTATATTAATATGGCCCAGGTTGACCATTGCCACCGCTGTGCCCCAGCTGAAACGGTGCCCTGCTCCCAGGCTGAAGACCTGCCACAGGCGTTCGTAAGGTTCATTGAATGTATCAAACATGTAACCTGCTCTGATGTCGGTAGGAAGGGTAAACCGCTGTGAACGGTCACGCATCCATCTCCTGATGTCGGTTACTGCCTCCAGGGCATCGCTGTTATCAGGATCAGTCATCAGCAGGGTGTCTATTACCGCAGCCCCCTCATCATACCGTCCCTGCCATGCTATGATCCTTCCGAGAAGTACCCTGGCATCGCCATAATCAGGATACTGGTCAACCAGCAGGCGGGCGGCAGGTTCGGCCTCATCATACCGGCCTTCAAGAGCCAGAGTCCTTATCCTTCCATACTCCTCTTCAGGGTTGGTGATAGTCTGGGCAGACAACAGGCCCGCGGTCATGATCATCATAACCAGTGAAATGATAATGGTTCTATATCTTCTGTGCCCCATTTTTTCAGATAACTGCTACGGCCGCCCTGATCTTAGTGAGAAGATCATCCGGATCAAACGGTTTGGTCAGATAACCGCTCACCTTCATCTCGGCAGCCTGACGCTGCATCTGAGGATCACTGAAGGCAGAGACGATGAGAACAGGTGTCTGCCTTTTAAGCTCGGTTCGCAGAAATCTTATTACCTCCAGTCCGCTGTGGTACGGCATGTGAATATCTATTATAGCAAGGTCAAAATCAGTTTTCCTGAGCGCTTCAATGGCCATGTTCCCGTCACTTACCGTTACAGGGTCATATCCCTCACGGTTCAGCACTACAGACATGGCTCTTAAAGCCATCTGGTTATCTTCACAAATAAGTATCCTCATCTTCTGAACAAATCTTTCCGCCCGTGTTAATAACGATATTATCTGACCTTTATTAGATCAGAACGCCAAAATTGACGCTTTTGTATGGTCAGCTCAAAAAAAGCAGGCCATATTTTGACTTCCGGACAAAAACTGACGATGATCTGACTGCCGGGCATGACAAAAAGATCAAAATTCCTTTATCCTTATATTCCTGAATTTAACAATAGATCCATGACCCAGGAAGCCAATATGTCCTTTTCTGTTCTGCAGTCCCGGGTGTTCATTCCCGTCGATGGTTCCGTTCATTGCAGCATCTGCAATGTCACCGTCAACAATAACAGTCCCGTTAAGCACAACCTTCACCTTCGTACCCTTTACGGTCACCTCCTGGTAATTCCACTCTCCCACCGGACGGAGGAATCCCCTGCGTGCAGGAATGACACCATAGACTGAGCCGTGGTACTGGTATGGCGCCAGTCCGGCATAGACAGATGCCGTATTGTCAAGTATCTGCAGTTCCATACCCACATAGGCGGCATCACCCTCGGTGGGAGTCCTGATCCCAAGCCCGTTGTTGGCCCCTGGAGTAAGCTGGAACTCAAAACGGAAGACAAAGTCAGCATACTCCTTCTCTGTATAGAGGTTACCACCACTATCATTGCCCGGCTTGATTACAATCATTCCATCCTCAGCCATGTATGATACCTTATTGCCAATCCATCCGTCGAGGTTTCTGCCGTTGAAAAGCGAGGTGAATCCCTCCTGCTTTTCCTTCTCCGTCAGGCTGTATTCAGGACTTCTAATCTCCCTTATCCAGATATCCCTGAAGGCAAGGTCAGTACCGTGAGCCTGCAGCTCAACGGGGCCGGTGGGGAAGATAGGAATGCTCCTGTCCCAGTAGTTCTCCATAATGACATTGTCAACTGTCAGTTCGCCGTTAAGCCAGACTGATACCCTCTCACCGGTCATGATGATCCTGAAGGTATTCCATTCCCCGACGGGATTGTCTGCCACTGTCAGAGGTACAGAGGGGTTTTTCTGGTTGTTGTACAGTCCGCCCGATCCCACCTCTGCTCCGTCATCGGTACGCGAGGTGTCCCATATCTGCACCTGCGGTGTTCCGCGCAGATAGATACCGCTGTCACCATCCCTGGTTATGCGCCAGTCAACAAACATCTCAAAATCACCATATTCTTTAATGCTGCAGAGATTATCACCCTTGCCGCTGAACCATATCATCCCATCCCTGACGCTCCAGTTCTCAAGCATCCTGTCATTGGCCTCTTTCTGCCCGGCGGCGAGCTCTTTAGGCTTCATCCCGGCCCTGGAGATTGGATTTCCTACCAGTCCCTGCCATCCTTCCAGGTCCTTTCCGTTGAACATGGGTTCGAATATTTCATCGTCAGGGAGATTCATTGATTCAATTGCTTCTGATGCAGCCCTGCATACCTCTGCGGAAGAATCAGAGAGATAGGGCATGATAAAGAATTGTGCCTGTCGGATACCCAGTGAGGCTACCAGGGCCAGCATTCCCGACCTGGCATCCGGAGCAGTAGCATGGTTGGCTATATCCTTTATCATCAGGAGTTTGCGTTCCGGCGTCACCGTTGCGGCCGCCACCATTCGCATATAGGCATCAAATGCAGGCATGCCAAATGTTTTATTTCCTGATGCAGTTATCTCCATCAGCACTTTTGCTGCCGAATGATCTTTCCAGTGTGCCAGTGCATCAAAGCATATATCACGTGTGGCAGCATCGCCTTTCTCGAAATCATCTGCAACCTGTTTGAGAGCTTCTTCTCCTCCCGTGAATGCCAGCAGAGGTATCAGCTTCGCCCTGTCAGCCCCCTTGCCGAGGGCATTCAGGATAAGGTCCGATCTCTTTTCAGGGTCATCGTGACGCATAGCCGCGCTCAGGAGTGCCTGCTGCAGTTGCATAATTTCAGCCCTGTCAGTTGAAGTGTCAAGCAGTTCAATGATTGCCGGCTGGTCATTCCATGAGCTGAGCGAAGAGAGTGAGGTGAGTGCTGCCGCCCTTATCCCCAGATCATCCGAGGCGGTATAGGGAAGCGCCGTTTTAAAATAACGTGTATCACCCGACCAGGCCAGGAGCCTGATGAGGGTAACGGTAGCCTGGCCTGATGACTCAGGAAGCCTTTCAGCCACCATTCTGATGTTTGTGCTGTCAAGTAGGGTTGTCAGGGCATTGGCAGCCGCAAGGTGGCCCTCCTCACTTTCATACTTCACTATCCATGAAAGGAGCGGCTCTACGGCTTTACGGCCCTGCAGCCTGGCAAGGGCAGAGAGTGCTGAGGATGACACCTCGCGGGAAGGATCATCCATAGCCTTCATCATCAGCGGCACAGCCAGCTCATCACCTCTCTCGCCCAGCATGAAGAGGATGTCTGCCTTCGCTTCGGGAGCGACCTTCCCATATCTGTTGATCCATTTTTTTGTAGCATCGCTTCCCTTAATGGCTGATGCCAGTCGCAGCGCGCCTACCCTGATAGCTACATCCGTATCACCGGCAGCCTGAAGGAGCATGCCAAGAGCATCACTACCCTTCACCTCCGCGATAACGCTCATTGCTGCCAGCCGCTGGCTGGAAGCCTCAGGTGCCTGGCTGGCGTCCATGATCTGGCTGGCTATGCGTTCCATCTTTTTCACCTCTCCTGCGAGTCCAATGTTTCGGGCATAGAGGAGCAGGGCGTGTACAGCACCGGTCTGATCCCAGCGGTATGATGCTGCGTCAGCAGCCCCGGAGAGTATCTCCGCAGCCCCGGGCGCCCCTGTGGAAGCCAGGGCATACAGGGCAGCTGATTTTTCAGCAGTGCTTCCCCTGTTATACCACAACACATATGGCTCTATTGCTGTTCCCGGATCAGTCTCAGCCAGGGCTATCATGACCTGTGCAGCGCACGGGCACTCATCAGTCCTGAGGACGGAGACAAGCGTCTCAACGGCGGCAGGGCTTCCGATAGCCTGCAGGGCCATGACAGCATCATCACACATCTCGGGAGAGACAATCCATTCCTTCAGGGCCTCTGTGGAAGCTTCAGAGCCAACCAGGTTAAGCTGGCGCATAAAGAATGACCTCAC
>JAAZBN010000146.1 GCA_012513795.1 Bacteroidales bacterium
CGTATCTCATGCGAGACGTTATGCAGGAAGGCGGTCTTCAGCCTGTCGCTCTGCTCTGCCTTCTCCTTGGCCCTGATAAGTTCCTCCTCAATCATCTTCCTCTCGGTGATGTCAGAGATGAATCCCTCAAGCGCCACCAGCTTATTGTTTTCATAGTAGCCGCGTCCGCGCTCCCATACCCATTTCGTGCTTCCCGATGAGGTTATAATGCGGTATTCAATAGTATAGAGGTACCCGGTCTCGAGAGAGGTTTGAATATCATCCCATATTCTCTTCACATCTTCAGGGTCAATTATTGACCCGAATGTCCTTATCTTGTTGTTTATGAACTCGTTGGGCAGGTAGCCCGCCAGCTCGTAGATGCCGTCGCTGATATACTGCATTGTCCAGTCCCTGTCATAATTGCAGCGGAAAACCACTCCCCGGAGGTTATTGATGATAGTGCTTAGCTTCTTGTTGCTCTCGCGCATCTCCTCCTCGGTACGTTTGCGTTCAGTTATGTCACGGCCTATGCTCTGGTAGAATCGCGTTCCTTCCACCTCTACAGTATAGGCGCTGATCTCAATGGGGAACGAGGTGCCGTCACTTCGCCGGTGGACGGTTTCGATATAGGATGATCCGTTCTCGTTGAGGTTTTTGACATGCTCTGACAGCAGGGGTGTCTCGTCCGGGGTGCGGAGGTCAGATACACTCATACCGAGGAGCTTATTGCGGGGGTAACCATATGAGACCACGGCGCGCTCATTGGCTTCCACAATATTCAGATCGTTGTCAATAAGCAGTATGATATCATTGCCATGCTTCATCACGAAGTCGAAATGCTTCATGATGGCCTGCCGGTTCAGTTCTTCCTGCTGTTTATCACGCAGGTAGCGTGCCCTGGTGGCTTTGATGATCAGGTAAGCCATGCTGGCGAGGGCCAGGTAGACGAATGCCATGATCATCCAGATCATGGTGATCTCGCGGATGAACCGGGCAAGTATCTCTGAGGTCTCCTTCTTGGCTGTCAGGTACCAGTCGGTGCCGGGCACCTTCCTGACTGACGCCACTACCTCTGCGCCGGTATAATCTGTGTAGATTGTTGCTTCATTCTTTTCGCTCTGCGGGCGCATCACGCTCAGTTCCATATCGCTGGCCGCGAGGGCCACGGGCCTGTCATATCCCGCGAGATGTGATCCGTTGAGGTAGATGACCGAGTCACCTTCAAAGCGGAAGAGTATGCACTCCGCCGTTCTTCCCGGAGTGGGCCATGTTGAGAGCATGGGAAAGAGTTCCTTTGCGGGATCGATCCGCAGTACCAGCACTCCGGCCAGGACAGTGTCGCCCTCATATGGCATCCGCATTGGGATGAGGAGATCAAGATGGAGATATTTTATTACGTCTGCAGTGTGGAAATCAGAGATTGAAATGACGGGATTAGCTATTGCGCGGGTGACATTACTCCTGAGGAAGTCACCCATGACGGCTTCTGATTCCGGGACGCCTATTCCGGGATTGCCTCCGGCGTCTACCAGCACTGCACCTCCGAAATCATAGTTCTTTATCAGGGTGTTGAGGAGCTGCTCAAGTCTTGATTTCTCACTTCTGGAGTCGTCCTTGATGAACATTGCGTCAATATGTTCCACCAGGGTGACGTTTTCGTGAATGAGGGTGGCATCATTGAGCCGTTCGCTCCGCCAGTCGGAGACCTGTTCGGCTTTAAGGTTGGCAACAGCTTCCATCTCTGTCACCGCGTCACGGAGAATTCTTTCTTTCTGTCCTGAGGAATAGACTATCACGCTGGCCGTCAGTACGGCTGCAGTGAAAAGGAGAGCGCTCACAGAGGGCCATGGGAAGGGTGGTCTGTTGCTTTTCTTTTTCATCGTCTGTCTGCAGGTAACAAGTCGGCCGGGTATGAAGTTAAGAAAATGTAACTATTCAACCTGTTAATTAAGGCTATTATTGTGTTACGGGGTATAAAAAACAATGCCATCCGCACTGATGGCTGAGTGCCACGGCGGGAACAGTGATGGCTATGTTGAGGGAGAGTAAGGGTCTGCCGTACGGTTTGCTATTTGGCGTTTTTCTTATCCTTCTTCTCCTTACGCTTCTCCTTCAGGCTTTTGGTAGGCTCTTTCTTTTTGTCCTTCTTTGTTACGAGACCTTTTGTCATGGCTGTAATATTATGGATTAAAGCACTTTATGGTTGCAGGCACATTTGGGTGCCAGGTGAGGATAAAAATAGTATCCGGGAATTGAAAATGCAATACCGGTGGATAAAAATTAAAAAGTTGTCAACAGGTATGAAAGGCACAGAGCAGGCCGTGAGGTTAGTCGAAGCAACGGTTCTTTTTATCCATTGAGAACCCCTTTTGGTCAAATAGGGTATCGCGGTGTATCTCTTTATTATTAATTTTAGAGTTGAATTTTGAAGGCTGAGCATATTTTTATTCCGAACGGATTACCCGGAGGCATTGCCCCCGGATCATTCATCTTGCTTTGTGTGAATATAAAGTGCCCGGCCGTGTCAGCGAGCCGGGCACTCTTTTTTCCGGCTCATCCGGGAGGGATTGTCAGTGTGACTGACGGAACGGAGGTGTATGAAAACCTCATTCACCTGACTTGTCAACAACAAGATAGACAATTAGTTAGAGGTTGCGATAATAAGGCCGGAGTAATATTCCGGGCTCTCTCTTTTTTCATGCCTCACCAGGACTTCGGAAGGCCTATGCAAGGTATGATTCTGATATTTTGATATTGAATCTGTGAAATTGCAGTAAAAATGAAAGGTATTGTGCAAGGCTGCGGGGCACGCTGCCGGAGAAGGTTTTTAAAAGTAATTATCCCGTGCGGATTATTCCTTGTTTCCTCATTGGGTCTGTTGGCACAGCCAATCGTAGATTTCATTGCAGATCAGACCTCAGTATGTGCAGGATCAACAGTAACCTTTACTGATCTGACTGATAATATTTCAGGGGAAGCAATCTACAGCTGGAATTTCGGGAATGGTGCCGTGCCGGCAACCATCACCGGCGAGGGGCCTCATGTAGTAAGGTATTCAATAGCAGGTTCAGTGACAGTTACCCTTTCGGTCACTGATGAGGCAGGGACAGACGAAGAGGCTAAGACCGATTACATCACGGTTGAAGGGGTTGCCCCATTTTTTGAGTCATGCCCAACTGCTACAATCATCCAGTCAACTGATCCGGATCTCTGTTTGGCAGTTGTTGATTACTCCTCAACCTTGAACGCCATAGGCTCGCCCGAGCCTGCTCTGACCTATAGTTTTGAAGGAGCAACAACAGGTGCCGGAAGTGGTACCGGAAGTGGATCTTTGTTTAACATAGGAAATACACAGGTTATGATAGTTGCAGGAAATTCCTGCTCAACGACAGACACCTGCAGATTTACGGTCTTTATTGACACTCCTCCGGTAGCTCAGGCCGGAGGACCCTATGCAATCTGCCATGGCTCCTCGGTTAACCTGACGGGAAGCGGTTCCTATGATCCTGATGGTGCTTGCGGGGATATAATTGCTTCATATGAATGGGATATTAATAATGATGGTAGTGATGATCTGAATGGCGAGTTGCAGACCCTGACTCATGCAATACTTACCGGTTACGGTCTGGGAGTAGGGGAACATCAGATCCGCCTGACTGTAACAGATAGTTACGGAGTAACAAGCACTGATTATGCCACAATCACCATAAATGCTTTACCGGTGGCAACAGCTTCAAATAATGGCCCTGTATGTGAGGGTACACCTTTAACATTAACAGGCGGTCCTGATGGAATGACGGAATATCTTTGGTCAGGTCCCGACGGGTTTTCATCCACTGATCAGAATGTTACTGTATCAGACGCAGCTACATTTAACATGTCAGGCACCTACTCACTTACTGTCACCGATGGATCGGGGTGTACTGGCAATGCAAATACCGTTGTAACTGTTAACACCCGGGTTACTCCAGCCTTTACTACACTGGGTCCATACTGCCAGGGAGAGACTCCGGCCACTTTGCCGGCTACTTCTGATGAAGGAATTAACGGTACCTGGGAGCCGTCAGAGATAAACACCGCTGAGCCAGGGTCTATTGATTATCTTTTTACTCCTGATGCCGGGCAGTGCGCCTCAACAGCAATAATGACAGTGGTGGTAAATGCTCTCCCGACAGCAAATGCCGGATCAGACCGGACCATTTTCGAGGGTCAGGGTACCAGGCTTGGTGCAGCTGCAAGTCCCGGGAGCACCTATTCATGGACATCAGATCCCCCAGGTTTCATTTCCACGTTGGCTGATCCGGTCGTTACTCCTTCATCAACAACCACCTACACGGTACTTGAGACTGTGACAGCCACAGGTTGCAGTAACAGCAACACCGTTGTTGTGAATGTCAATTCCCTGCCATCATCATTTGTGCCGCCATGGTGGCCTGGCAACGGTACAGATCATATGAATTTTTACTTTGCAACAGCTACACTTGACGGTACAGATCTTCAGCCAGGTGATCTTATAGCAGTTTTTGACGGTGAAATCTGCGTAGGTGTGGGTGGATTGACGGAGATTCTCACGGGAACAAATCCGCTCCCGGTAGTTGTATCAATCGATGACAGTTATACTCCTGAAGTTGACGGTTATACGCCGGGCCATTCTGCAACGTACAAAATCTGGGATGCAAGCGAGGATGAAATCTTACACTATACTGATCCAGACTATATCTCAGGAGATGATGTGTTTTTAGCCGGTGAATCAACCTATCTTAATCTTTCTGCGGTTAGTCCCCTGACTCATACAATAAACATCTCTTCGGGCTGGAACATATTCTCGTCGGCTGTGATGCCTGATGACCCGTCTATGCTCTCGGTGGTTCAACCACTTATTGATGCAGGAACCTTGGTAAAGGTACAGGACGAAACCGGATCTGCTCTTGAATATCTTGGAGATCGATGGTACAACTTTATTGGCGATATAAGACCTGCTGAAGGGTATAAGATAAGAGTTAATGCAACAACCGTTTTGGAAATTCCCGGCAGGCCTGTTAGTTCTCCTATTAATATCCCTCTGACAAGTGGATGGAATATAATCAGTTATTGCTTCACCAGCAGTCAGCCTGCACTGGATGCATTTGAATCATTAATCGATGCCGGAACTCTTGTTAAGGTCCAGAATGAGACAGGCATGGCAATAGAATACCTGTCCGGTTATGGTTGGATAGATAATATAGGAGATCTTTTACCCGGGGAAGGATACAAGGTGCGGACAAATGCAAACACAACTCTGACCCTGTCAGATGGTTCGGGAGGAGGATTTAAAGGCGCAGATGCATCCGTCAAAGCAACTCATTTTATTACTTCATATACAGGGAACGGACTGGATCATATGAATTTGTATATCTCGTCAGAAGCAATTGGTGACCTGAAACTGAAGGAGGGAGACGAGATTGGAGTTTTTGACGGAGAAACATGTGTGGGGGTTGGCATTGCCGGAGATCCTTATCAGCCGTTTGTACCAATGACCGCATCACTTGATGATCCTTATTCAGCCGGGAAGGACGGTTATACTGAAGGAAATAAGGTAAGTTTAAAAGTGTGGCGTGCCGAAAGTCAGTCAGAGTTGTTCCTGGAATCAGTAAAGGGACATGACGGAACTCCCATAAGATTTGTTAAGAATGGTACCGCAGTGATTAATTCATTCCTGTCTGTTACTGAGGTTTTACTTGGAGATGCATATCCCAATCCTTCGTCTGATAAGACCACATTCATAATAGAGCTTGCCGGGGAGGACCACATCCGACTTGAATTATTCAACTCATCCGGAGTTCTGGTCAGGACTATCTATAATGGCATTTTATCAGCCGGCAGGCATATGATTGAATGGGATAACCGTGATGCATCAGGGCAAAGACCCAAAGCCGGCCTTTACTTCTACAAGCTGGCTACAGGTGAATTTTCAGCAGGGAAACCGATGGTGATCCTGAAATGAAACCATGCGAGCAATCTATAGAATAATGAATAAAAGTACCCTATAATGAAGAAATTAGTTGCCTTATTAGTGATACTGTTTCTGGTAATTATAAAATCCGGCGCGCAGTGCTTTTCCGTCGTCTATGAGGGCAACGGTGTGGATCACATGAATTTCTATTTCACCGGAGCAACGGTCAATGGAGTTGATCTGCAGGCAGGTGATGAAATTGGAATCTTTGACGGTGAATTATGTGTCGGTAAAGCGACTCTGCCACAGGTGCTGACGGGAGGAGTGATCCTTCCTGCGGTGGCCTCAGCAGACGATAATACTACCACGGGAATTGATGGCTATACCGCTGGCCATTCCATCACTTACAGACTATGTTCAGCCGGGACCGTAATAACCAATGTGGAGGCTACATATTCAACCGGCACAGGAGTCTTCGCTGTTGGGGGGACAGTCCAGTTGTCGCTGGCGGGGAGTACGGAATGCTCTGATCCGCCTACTCTGACTCTTTCCGGTCTGGCTGGTTCCGGGTGTGTAAATGCTCCGGTAACTGTCAGTGGAAATACTTTCGGTGGCAGTGCGACCAATGTGACGATAACAACAGACGGTCTGGGTACTGTGTCGCCATCTGTGGCAAATACATCACCCTTCAGTTTCACCTATACACCTCATCCGGATGATGCCGGCCAAACAGTGGAGATTGAGGTAACAACTGATAACCCGGAAGGGACTCCGTGCATCCCTGCAACCGAAACCTATTCTCTTACGATTGATCCGTTGCCTGTTGCTGCAGGTACAATATCTGGTATTTCCTCCGTTTGTCAGGGCCGAAGCGGGGTTACTTATACTGTTCCTGCCATATCTAATGCAGACACTTACGGATGGGATTATACTGGCAATGATGCCTCACTAACCGGTTCCGGCACATCAGTTACTATTAACTTTGGCACGAATGCCACCTCAGGTAACCTTACAGTGCGGGGCATTAATGATTGTGGCGATGGTCCGGTCAGTGCTGCGTTTCCAATAACTGTCAATCCTCTCCCTTCCACCAGCACCATTACTGGCAATTCTACTCCGGCCTGCGGAGGCACTGGCTATGAATATAGTGTCAGCGGACTTACAGGATCAACATATGTGTGGTCTGTTCCTACAGGAGCAAATATTGTATCGGGTCAGAATACAAACACCATTACCGTAAACTTTGGTGAGTCAAATGGAGACATTACCGTTACTGAGACCAGTGTGGCAGGTTGCGTTGGTGAATCCCGCAGTCTTGGTATCACCTTGCAGGGATGTGGACTTGTTGCTGACTTTACAGCTGCCCCTCTGACAGTTTGTACGGGCGCTCAGGTAACATTCACAAACGCTTCTGTGGGTGCAACTACGGCTGCTACCTACAACTGGAACTTTGGCTCTGGTGCGACTCCTTCCACTGGAGCGGGTGCAGGACCTCACTATGTTGTTTACAATACCGGAGGATTAAAGACGGTGACGCTTACTGTGACTGAGGGGGCATCAAGTACAGAGACCAAGACAGACTATATTTCAGTTACTCCGGTACCTGATGCTGCACCTACGATAACGGGGACTGCATCAGTGTGCCGCACACAGAGTGATGTTACCTATACCGTACCGGCTATCACCGGCGCTACCAGCTATTTGTGGGAGTACAGTGGTCAGGGAGCTGC
>JAAZBN010000147.1 GCA_012513795.1 Bacteroidales bacterium
CTCATGAGCGGGGCTATCAGTCATACATCAAGAATGAGTATATCAGGGATTATGTCAGGGGGGACGAAACGAGGATACTGTTTGACTATGCAGACATACTATGTTATGATGATAACGGGGAGATGACGTCGGCGTCATGGAACGGTCATACCTTTCCCTATATTACGCCAACGAATCTAGGAGATGCGGACATAGGACACATTGGTGAGGAGGGCTCGATAAGACTGGCCAAGGCGATGTGGTGGATGCTTGCAAGATTGGCTGGTTGGGATGGGGAATAATTGTGTTGTTCAGTGTCAGGATGAAAGGTTCTCAGACCTTTTTTATTTTTTTGCCTGTTGCACTGATGGTTAGATTGTCCCTGAATTCATAAACCTGTGGTACCTTATAAAGTGAAAGATGCCTCGAACAATGCTCAATGAGGCTCTCTCTGTTAATAGAACTTATATTCTCCTTCCTGACAGTAACCGTTGCTTTCAGCATTTCTCCCTCGATTTCGTCTTCTACACCTTCAATAGTACAATCTATTACTTCTGGCAAAGCCAGGATAACAGCTTCTATCTCCTTGGGACTGATGCGTTTGCCTCTAACTTTGATTATCTCCTTTGAACGTGCGGTGAGGTATATATAACCATCCTCATCAACGGTGCCAAGGTCGCCTGTATATAGCCATCCGTTGCGGATGGCATTTTTTGTGCCCTCCTCATCGGCAAAGTAGCCCATCATAATATTGTCGCCCCGGGCAATAACTTCGCCGGTATCACCGGGTTTGATCAGCTCTCCCTTTTCATTTACCACCTTTAGTTCCACTCCGGGAATCCCTCTGCCCATAGATCCTTTCCTTCTTTCATAAATCTCCGGCGGGAGCCAGGAGAGCCGGGCTGTTGCTTCGGTCTGACCGTACATTACAATGAACCTTACCTCAGGGTGTGCCTCCCTGAACTCGTCAATGAAGATGGGAGCAAGCTTACCGCCGGCCTGAGTGACATATTTAAGATCGGGGAATTTGGTCTGTTTAAACGAATCTGATTTCCGTAAAAGAATCTGAAAATGACTTGGTACCCCTGCAAATCCAGTGCACTTATAATCAATCAGGCTCTTAAGAACACCTCCCAGGAAAATAAAGGAGTTGTTAAATACAATCGATCCTCCGACTCTCAGGTGAGTATGCAGCAGAGATAAACCGTAACAGTAGTAGAAAGGGAGTACGACCAGCATCCTGTCATCAGGAGTCAGCTGCAGATACTCTACAATTGATGACGTGTTGGCAATCAGGTTTTTATGGGAGATCATTACCCCCTTGGGTTTACCTGTAGATCCTGATGTGAAAATTATCTCAGCACATTTCTCCCGGTCAAATTCGCCATCGGTAGCCTCCGGTGTAAATGAATCATGCATAACAGGCAAAGTATCCGGGAACCATGAAAGCTCAGAATTCAACTCCAACCTCTTTTCTACCTCACGGGTCAGGAAGATCATCTTAGGTTCTGTCAGGTCGTGAATATACCTGTAGTTCTCCTTTTCAATCCCGGGATCAAGTGGGATGCAAATGTTCCCTGACTTGATAATAGCCAGATACATCTTTAGGAAGAACAGGTTGTTGACCGACAGCAGGATAATATGTTTGTCTTTGCCGACCATCTCGTTGATCCACTTAGCGATGTGAATGTACGACGAGTAGAGGTCTTTGTAACTTATCTCTTCCTTCCCGACCAGGAACGGTTTCTCCAGCTGGTAAGTATTTTCAAAGAAATAGTCAATCGCATTCATGGCCTGTTGTTTTATCCGTAATAATAATCCCTTATCGGAGGCATACGCAGATATTCCGTGGTTTTGCGCTTACGCTCGAAATTGCGGAAGAGTGCTTCAACTCGCTTGGTGCTTTCACCCATAACAGCAGCCACTTCGGAAGCAGGATACCCGTTTTCAAACCCGTACCAGAACCTGTCCATCAGATTGAAGGGCAATTGGTAGAAGAACTCCTCCTGGGTCTGCTCCGCTGAATAGGTATCGGTGGTAGGAGTGCGTCCAATTATTCCTTTAGGTATTCCCAGGAATTCAGCAAGCTGGTAAACCTGAGTCTTGTACAGATTGCCTATCGGCATCACATCACCGGCACCGTCACCGTATTTGACGAAGAATCCCTGTTCCTGCTCGTGTTTGTTGGGAGTGCCAATAACACAATAATGAAGTGCTTCAGCATGATAATACAGCATTGACATCCTGGTGCGCTGCTTGAAGTTGGAGGCTGCAACAATCTGTAAATACTCATTTGCCGGAAGTATTTTGTCCTTTGCGTTCCCGGCAGGATCAATCACTGTAAGATAAAAAATGGGAGGGATATTGTTGAACAGGCCGCTCTGCCTGATGCCGATCTTCATCTTCCATGATTTCGGATCATACTCCGGGAAAACACGTTTTACAGCCTCGTCACGCCTCTCGTAGCAACCGAATCCCGACAGGGCACCCGTGATCTCCTCTTTGATGGCTCTCACGCCAAATTGCGCTACAAGTTCCCGGGCAAGGATCTCGCTGTCAGGGCTGGAGTCCTTCTCAGGTAGCATTATGCCCAGGACCTTGTCGGGACCGAAGGCTTTAGCGGCCAGCGCCATGCATACGGAGGAGTCTATCCCTCCGCTTATACCCACTACTGCACCATGTCTTTTAAACCTCTGCAATACGTCTGCACGAAGCTGTTCAATAATATTGTCGACTACCTTTTCGACATTTTCAAGAAGGATAATGTCTTTCGAGAATGATTTTCTTACTGGCATAATGTCTTTTTTATCTCCGGCCACTCCGTCCTGACCGCTGTCGTCCTGGTCATGTTATAACAGGGACTCCCGGTGGGGAAGAAGTAACCTTCTATTTGTTTTCTTCTACTATCTTCAGGTTCCTCAGAGGTC
>JAAZBN010000148.1 GCA_012513795.1 Bacteroidales bacterium
AGGGTACTGGTAAACAATAACGTGGTACAAACTAAAATCACTTTGATGACTCTGCGCCTCAACTCTTTCTTTTTTGGTAAGTCTGTTGAATATAAATGTAGTGAAATGAAAGTTTATATTAAAGCTGATAATGGCCGGACAGTAAGCAACCCTCATTGCTTTTACAGCTGCCCGGATAATCAGTAGGGGCACGTCCGGTCCGCCTCCGCCAGTTTCGCCTCTGCCAGTTTCGCTTCCGCCAGTTTCGTCTCCGCCAGTTTCGCTTCCGGGGTTGTTTATTTGAAAGTAACTCTGGTTATTTCAAGGCCTTGCGGTTCCAGAATGTCTCCCTCTTCCTCTGCAGTGATGAATGCTTCGTAGAAATCAAAAGAGGTCAGGGTTTCCAGCTCAGCTTTCTTGGCGTTTTTCACATTCAGCTGACCTGCATTCTTTATCTCACCGGTTGTGGTTACGATCCAGAGAACATATGTGTTCTTGTAGGGAGCGAGCCGGTCAACGGCAGCAAGGTTTTTTGCCGTAAGGTTAATCTCGTAGTTGTTGTGATCATCAAGCTTCTTCGTTAGTGTTATGTCTGCGGCGGGAGCAATGTCCGAGACGGGAAAATGCATCTTTGGAGCACATGAAGAAACCATGATCATGATCACTGCGGCCAGAACAATCTTAATTGTTTTCATCCGTTTTCGTCTTATTGTTGATGGGAAATTTACTAAATATTTATCGTTATCAGCAATGTGTCAACCCTGTTTTTTGATTTGCAGATTCACCAGATTTATGAGAGACTGTCAGTCCATCAATCCGGCAAGATCAGTTGCCTATAATTCAAGCGGATTATCATGCTTGATGAAGGTTTTGCTTTCAAGCTCACTGAACGCCAGGTTTAGTTCCTCCTGTGTATTCATGACTATAGGACCTCCCCAGGCGACAGGTTCCTGCAGCGGCCTGGCAGCTATCAGGAAGAACCGGGCTCCGTTGTGCCCTGCCTTGACCCTTACCTCGTCAAAGTCAGAGCTGTCTGAGGAAGAGGCGGTCATCAGCATCGCGCAGGCCTTCTCTTCGAAATTTTCCAGCGCTTCATCAGCCGCCAGTGTTCCCTCTATCAGGTAGAGAAACATGGTCTGGTCATTGGAGGTTTCCGCGTAACTCCAGATGCTGTCAGGATCCAGGGCTACATCAAGGTACTGAACCTTTACATATTCACCTTTTACGGCGCCCTTATTGTTTTTGTAGCTGCCAGACAGGACTCTCACCGTTGCATTTTCCTCACTTACCACGGCAACATCCTGCTGTCTTATATCGCGGTAGGCAGGCTGTGTCATCTTGTCCTTTTTCGGGAGGTTGACCCAGAGTTGACAGCCCAGCATTCTTTCCGATGCCCTGGGCATCTCCTGGTGTATGATGCCAGATCCGGCGGTCATCCACTGGCACTGAAGATCGCCTATGACACCGCTGTTGCCCAGACTGTCACCGTGTTCAATGTCGCCACTGAGCAGGTAGGTGACTGTTTCAATGCCACGGTGCGGGTGCCATGGAAATCCTTTTATGTAATCTTCGGGATTGGCGGAATCAAATCCGTCAAGCATCAGAAACGGATCAAAATCCCTGATTGTTCTGTACCCCAGCACCCTGCGCAGATGGACGCCGGCACCGTCAACAGCGTGCTGGCCTCTTACAGCCTGCGTGAATTTTCTCCTGGACATAGCTTACAGTTTGGTGATATTTCCCGGTAAGTTTACTGAAAATTTGCTTCATAGTCACCTTTACTAATAAAAGTCACCTTCCCGTATATTCATTTGTTTTGGGGAGCGAATTCTTTGAGGAGCCCGGTCCTCTCCATGTTTGAACCTAATGCATTATCTTGGGTTGAAAATTTATAAATCCCAATATTCATCAGAAATATGGCAATTACGAAAGTATGGATTGAAGAGGGCTGCATCGCCTGCGGCTCATGCGAACAGATCTGTCCTGAGGTTTTCAGGGTCACAGATCAGTCGAGAGTACAGGAAGGAGTTAATTTCTCAGATTACGAGGATGGCATAAAAGAGGCAGCTGAATGTTGCCCGGTTGAGGTAATCAAGTATTCCTAGTGTAATACGCTTTCACGAATTCACCTTCAGGATGAGGCGCAGTGAGCTGTTCTTCGTGATATAGTTCCACGCCCAGTTAATGAAAATTATGAGCTTGTTCCTGACACTCAGGATGAGCATCAGGTGCAGGAACATCCAGAAGTACCATGCCAGGTAACCATGGAAGCTTACCAGCGGGAGATCGACTATCGCCTTGTTCCTTCCCACGGTAGCCATTGAGCCGAGGTCCCTGTACTCGTATTCTGCAAGCTTCCGGCCTTTGGTCATCCGGGTAAAATTCCGTGCAAGGTTCTTGCCCTGGTTGATGGCAACGTTAGCCACCTGCGGATGACCCTTCGGGTACTTTGGCGTCTCCATGCAGGCAATATCGCCAATGGCATAAATATTTTCATACCCCGTCACCCTGTTCGTCCTGTCAACTTTTATCCTGCCGGCCCGGGTTATAACCTCAGGGGATAATCCGTCGATTATGTTTCCGGTAATCCCGGCTGTCCAGATAACGTTTTTGCTTTTGAGAAGCTCCCCGTTGCTCAGCTCAAGGGTAGAGCCGTCATAGTTCCGGACGAAGATGCCGGTCCTGAGATCCACCCCAAGCCCGGTCAGGTATTTTTCAGACGATCTTCTGGCAAGCGGGCTCATCGTATTGAGAGTGTGGTCTCCCCCTTCCAGAAGGTATATTTTCAGCCGCGAGAAGTCGATCCCGGGAAAGTCCTTCGGAAGGATATCTCTTTTGATTTCGGCGAATGCCCCTGAAAGTTCAACCCCTGTGGGACCCCCTCCCACCACTACAAGATTTAACAGGCCCTCATCTGCATTCTCTCCCGAATTGAGGATGTTTTCAAAATTCTCAAGAATCACATTGCGGATTCTGATTGCCTCATATGTTGATTTTAGGCTGAGGGTATGTTTCCCGAGCTCACTGTTGCCGTAATAATTGGTTTTGCCTCCTGTTGCAATGACCAGGAAGTCATATTCAAAAGCACCTGCTGTAGTCATAACGGACTTATTTTGCGGCTTGGCAGCCAGCACATCGGCCATCCTGACGGTGATATCCTTGCGGTCCTGGAATATCTTTCTCAACGGGAAGGAGATACTTGTGGGTTCGATCTGCGAAGTGGCAACCTGGTAAAACAGCGGCTGGAACTGGTGGTGATTAAGCCGGTCTATGAGCACTACATCAAACATTCCCGGCTTAAGGTTCTTAATGAATTGAAGCCCGGCGAATCCGCCTCCGATCACAATGATTCTCTTTTTCATGTCAAAGAAATAATGGGTTCCTGAAGATAAATGAACTGCTTCCCGTGTGTAAAACAAATGACTACATTTATTGTTTGTTTTTAACGCAGTCAACAATTTCGGAATGATTAAAGTAAGAAGAATCTATGATCCGGCTGAACCCGAAGAAGGTTACAGGGTACTGGTTGACAGGCTGTGGCCCAGGGGCATAGCAAAGGAAAAGGCCGGCTGGGATGAATGGATGAGGGAGGTTGCCCCCGGCAATGAATTGCGGAAGTGGTACGGTCATGATCCCTCCAGGTGGGAGGCTTTTAAGGAAAAGTACAGGCAGGAACTCAGCAGCAGGAATGACCTGCTTCTGAGGCTGAGAGACCTGGAACGGGCACACGGCACGCTGACACTGCTCTTCTCATCGAAAGAGCTTAGTCTCAACAATGCCGTTGCCCTCAGGGAATTCCTTATGCAGCAGGATCGCTAATCCTGGTACAGCTTCTGAGTTTTGTCAATTGACCATCCCGTTTTCAATCCCACGACGAACAGTGCCAGGGCAACCGAGCCTACGGCGAATACAGTATCACCGATAACCCTGAGCCAGCGCAGCGTCTCCATGGTATCGCCCTGCATGAAGTCGGCTGAGCGGGCGTACCACATTCCGACCTTGATGCTGGCAATTGTCTGGAGCACCCCCACGGGCAGCAGGCTGAGAAGCAGCATAAGCATCAGTCCGCCGTTCATGGTCCAGAAGGCAATCCTGAGCATTCCGGTCTTCCAGCGGTATTTTATTGTCAGTCCCTTCAGGACGAAGAGCATCAGCCCTATGGCCAGCATACCGAACACACCGAACAGTGCAGCGTGGCCGTGCAACGGTGTTGTGTTGAGGCCCTGCATATAGTAAAGTGCAATGGGCGGATTGATAAGGAAGCCGAACAGGCCGGCACCAACCAGGTTCCAGAAGCTGACAGAGATAATGAAATATATTGGCCATCTGTAAGCCTTGACCCAGGCCGTTGCGCGGCTGAGCTGCAGGTTATGGTAAGCCTCGAAGCCCATGAACACCAGCGGTACCACCTCCAGTGCGCTGAATGTTGCTCCCAGTGCAATGACTGCCGTAGGAGTACCCGCAAAATAAAGGTGATGGAAGGTGCCTATGACACCTCCGGCGAGGTAGACTATTGTTGCAAACAGCACTCCGGTGGTTGCGTATTTAATGTTCAGCAGCCCCATTCTTACAAAGAGGAAAGCTGCCACTACCGTGGCGAACACCTCAAAGAACCCCTCAACCCAGAGGTGAACCACCCACCAGCGCCAGTATTCGGCAATGGAGAGATGGGTCTGCCTGCCCCACATCAGGCCTGCCCCGTAAAACAGGGCGATGGCAACGGTTGCGATACTGAACAAAATCAGCAGTTCACGGCTCTCTGACTTTTTGGTAAGCGCCGGCCACAGTGCCCTGAACATCAGGAAGAGCCAGATGATGAACCCGGCAAAGAGGAATATCTGCCAGAACCTGCCGAGATCAACATATTCATATCCCTGGTGACCGAACCAGAAGTTCTTCACCAGCCCCAGCTTCTGCATCACACCCATCCATTCACCTGCCATCGAGCCAAGAACTATCACCAGCAGGGCGAAAAAGAGAAGGTTGACTCCGAATTTCTGGAACTTCGGCTCATGCCCTGAAACCGCAGGGGCTATGTATAGTCCGGCTGCAAGCCATGCAGTTGCTATCCAGAAGAGCGCCAGCTGTATGTGCCATGTCCTGGAGATAGAGTATGGCATGATACTGTCAAGGCTCAGCCCGTAGAAACCGCTTCCTTCAACACCGTAGTGTGCTGTGATAACACCGGTGAGTATCTGGAGCAATATTAATCCCACAACTACCCAGTAATATTTCAGTACTGCCTTCATTGACGGGGTGGGATTCAGTCCGCCCAGCGGGTCATCCTGCGGCAGCAGTGACCTGTCAATCACATCAGACCTGTTTCTTGCGTTGTAGTATGCAAGAAGTCCTACTCCGACAAGCAACATGATAACGCTGAATCCTGTCCAGAGTACAACGCCTGCAGAGGGTTTGTTCCCGATAACAGGATCCGGAGGCCAGTTGCTTGTGTAAGTCAGCTCCGACCCCGGCCGTTCCGTCACGCAGGCCCATGCTGCCCAGAAGAAGAAGGCATTCATGGCATCCATGCGCCCCTTTTCCTTGACTGTATTGGCAGGTATGGAATACGATTCCCTCAGGCTTTCAAGTGCCGGATCATTCATGAAGAGGCCGGCATAATAGGCAGCGTTGCCATTCACCGCCTGTACCCTGTCGGCAGTGAGCGTAAGAATGCCTGTCTGCTGATCATAGGTGTTTGCACGAAGGGCCTTCTGAAGCCTCACCTCCAGCATTGCCTGTTTCTCCTTATCGATCTTGTCAAAAGAAAGGCCGAATTCACTTTCAGACCACCCGCCGAGAATGGTCAGTGATTCACGGTGCAGCCAGTCGGCAGACCAGTCCGGGGCAAGATAGGCGCCGTGGCCCCAGACGGTTCCAACCTGTTGGCCGCCGATTGATTGCCAGACATTCTGGCCGTCCTTTATCTGCTGTGCGGTAAAAAGAACCTCGCCACTGTCAGAGACAACCTTTTCAGGAATGGGGGGCTTGAGCCTGTAAATCTCTTTTCCGAAGAACAGCAGGACGGAAAAGCTGAGCAGTGTGACCAGTACAAGACCGATCCATAGAGTCCTTGTATTCATAATCAGGTATTTAGGGGTTAATTAATGAATCAGGTTCAAGATCTCATGGAAGTAAAATAGGCAATTAATTCATGCGAGTCAATTGATTGTGATATTTATGACCACTTACCTTCTGTCAGTGCCCGTGTCCGCAGGCCGGTGCCGGAGCAGCTCCTGCCACAGTTTCAGAATGCTCTGCAGCATGCTCGTGTTCTTCGCCTTCGGCGAACTTAAAGAAGCTTACATAAGCAGCCACATATTCCCTGCCGGCCCTGACGTTATTGACGTCGAAATTCTTAAGAGACATAACCTTATCAAAGCGAATATGCAGTTCATGTTTCATCTCTTCAGGAACCTTACCGGCCAGCGGCGAGAGGTTGCCTGCTTCGATTGCTTTGTCGGCTGAAAGGATGCGCTCATCCACCGGGGTGCCCGCAGGCTTGACACCGGTGAAGCCAACGCCCTCTCCGTTCCTGTGTATCCTGACAAGCGTGTCAAAGAAATACCTGTCGGCAAGGGTTTGTGCTTCCGGCCCGAGTTTTCTGACTTTCATTGTAAGTGCAAAGGCCTCCCTGAGTTCAGCCTCATCAGTTTCCCGGATCCACTTCAGGGCATAATTGATATTGTTGACGTCCAGTGCAAGCTTTGCATCCTTTATCACCGGGCCTTCCATGGTGTCACAATGCGCAAGGGTAATGCCCGTCGATAAAAGCATCAGAAGTGCGGTCAAAATTGCCAGCCGTCCTGATCTGCTGAAAAGTCCACGGGGATTTCCGTTTACCCCTGCTCCGTTACTGTTTCTCAGTTTTAATTTTTTCATGTTGTTTGATTTTAAATGATTAATGAAAATTTCCTGAGGCAAAGCTAAAATCAGCAGAAGAGGTAATCGCCCCGTTTTATAAAACGGGACTTGTTTGATGAGGCTGAATTGGTGCTGCTTTACAAAACAGGACCTGGCTGCAGGAAGATTACAGGGTCTTTTTGTACTCCGAAGGGGTCATCCCGGTGAATTGCCTGAAGACTCTGTTGAATGCTGATTTGGAATTGAATCCGCACTCAAAGGCAATTCCAAGCAGTGTCAGGTTGTCTGATCCGCCCGATGCCAGTCGCTTCCTGAATGCATCCACCCGGTACCTGTTTATGAAATCATGGAAATTCTGTCCGAACTGTTCATTGATGACCTGCGACATGTAATGTACCGGTATATCGAGGTCAGAGGCAAGCTGGGGCAATGAAAGCTCCGGTTCCAGGTATGGCCCGGAGGAATCCATGTATTCCCTGATCCTGGCGGCGAAGGCTCCGGCATCAGCATCGGAGAGCCTGGATCCGGAATATCTTGCCTGGTTAGCCGCCGCGTCCGTGCTCAACACCATGCTTCCGGGTGAGAATATAACCCGCTGCCTGAGACCGAACCACCCGATGAGAATAACGAATACCGACAGGGTGAGAAAAAGACCGTCGGTGCAGAATACTGCCGAGAACAGATTCAGAATATGATGTATTACGGTAATGGTGATAAGTATGGTCCAGATGATCCCGAATGCTATCGTAAGCCGCCTTATCCAGTGAAGATCAACACCCTCGGCGTTGGAAAAGTTGTTTGAGATGTTCGTGTCGAGATTCCTGAAGAGTTTCATGGTCATCAGGAAATAAACAGTGCCGGAAAGAGCTGTAAGGATAAGGAAAAACGAAAAGAGAAGCGGAGTGCCCTGCCCGGGGGTTACCTTTTCCAGGTTCATCCTGGCCGAGAGTTCAGGAATGAATGAAGCGGTGAGGATATATGCATTGAACAGCAGGAACGGGATGAGGTGCAGGCTGTCCTTCGCGGTTATCCGTGTCCTTCCGGTGACAAGTGTCAGCACATAGGTATAGAGAAAGGGTCCGTGGAGCATCAGCAGGGAGATCAGCGATACTGAGAGCAGAAGGAACCTGGTAAACAGCTCATGCGAATAAAAGGCATAAATCCCTATAAACAGCCCGAGATAGATCAGCCACAGAACCAGTATCCTGTCATGCAGTGCACTTGTTTTCTTCTGCAGGAGCAGTGCTGTAAAGAAGAACGCGTTGAATGCCGCTATCAGGAAGGCGTATTTCATACCTCAAAAATAGTCAATTAGCATTACCGGTCTGAGGTGATTGTCCTCCCGTTTTCAATTTGTAAATTGCGTATCCTGACCCGGAAACAGAATTACCGGAAATTGCGTCACTGTCACGACGGGATGACCTGCCGGTAATCATAACACCCCGGAGATGCCCTGTGGAGAGAATTTAGTTTCTATCTTTAGTGATTGTTCCCTGATGTAAGACCAGAGTTATGAAGATCATTTGGAAATACCTGAAACCTTTTAAAAAATGGCTTTTTCTGTCAATGGGACTGGCAGCCATTGCGCAGATCCTTGAACTGATTGACCCGATCATTTTCGGGAAAATCATCGACAATTTTGCTGTAAACACCGACGGCCGCAACCAGCAGGAACTGGTGAACGGGGTACTGAGACTGCTGGCCCTTGCAGTGGGAATCGCCCTCCTGGCGAGGCTGGCCCATGCCTTCACCGATTATTTTACACGCCTGGTTGTACAGAAGTTCGGGCTCTCCATTTTTGATGAAGGACTGAAGCAAACCCTCAGACTTCCCTACAGTGAGTTCGAGGATACAAGCAGCGGGCACGTACTGTCGCTGCTGCAGAAGGTCCGCAATGACAACGAGAGATTTATCAGCTCGTTTATTTCGACATTGTTTTTTGCTATAGTCGGTGTTGCATTCCTGATATGGTATTCGATAACAAAGCACTGGGCGCTGATACCGGTATTTCTTGTCGGCGTTGTGTGGCTGGGCGGACTGACAGGCCTGCTGAGCAAGAAAATAAAGACCATTCAGCGCTCCGTGATACAGGAAACCAACAAGATGAGCGGCGCCATCACCGAGTCACTCAGGAATATTGAGTTTGTCAAGAGCATGGGCCTTACATGGCCCGAAATCAAGAGGCTCAGGACCTTTACCGGGAATATCTTCAACCTCGAGATGCAAAAGGTCAGGAAGATCAGGACGCTCACATTTCTTCAGAAATCAGTGCTGCTGCTGCTGAAGGAATCAATCCTTTTCATACTGCTGTGGCTCATCTTCAGAAATGCCCTGACAACCGGTGAGCTCATCGCCATGCAGTTTATCTCCACCCGCATCATGTTCCCGCTGCAGGACCTGGGTTCCATTATCCTGTCATACCGCGAGGCTGAGGCTTCGCTCCAGATTTTCAGCAACCTGATGAAAAAGGAACCGGAATTCAGGCCCGAGGAACCTGTTGATATTGGCGAGATTGAAAAGCTTCGTTTTGAAGATGTAAGCTTCAGGTACCGTAAGGCTGATCATGATGCAATTGAAAACCTCTCCTTCAGCGCCGGGCTTGGAGAGACGATTGCATTCGTCGGCCCGTCAGGATGCGGTAAATCAACCCTTGTCAAATTACTGGTGGGACTCTATTCCCCAACAAGGGGAATCATCTACTTTGATGATGTCACGGCACGGGAAATAAGGTATAACCGGATGAGAAGGCAGCTCGGATTCGTGACCCAGGACACCCAGCTCTTTTCCGGCTCGGTCCGTGCAAACATGCAGTTTGTGAAACCCGAAGCCACCGACGAGGAGATCATTGCGGCACTGAAGAAGGCCTCTTCCCTCAGGCTGGTGGAGGAATCTCCTGCCGGCCTGGACACAATCCTCGGGGAGGGGGGGAAGATGGTGTCGGGCGGTGAAAAACAAAGGCTGGCAATTGCAAGGGCCCTGGTCAGGAACCCGAGGATACTGATTTTTGACGAAGCCACCTCTGCCCTTGACTCGCTTACCGAGGAAGAGATCACTGATACCCTCCGGGAAATATCAGCAGGAAAAAAGCAGATTATCCTGATGATTGCCCACCGCCTTTCAACAATCATGCACGCTGACCGGATCTATGTTCTGGAAAAAGGAAAAATTGTTGAGGAGGGCAATCATGCGACGCTCCTCGAGAACAAGGGTCTTTACTACGCAATGTGGAGGCAGCAGATTGGTGAAAGAAAATCAGTGGCCAGTTATGCTGAGATATGATGGCATGACCCGGTATGAAATGCCCTGAAACAATACTGCTAACATTGGTACAATAGGAAAGCAACCTGCCTCCGCGGCGGTTTTAACTTTGGTTACTGCAGAAGATTTTGGTAATCAATCTTTAAAACGGAGGTAATTATGAAAACACTGATCAGCTTTTTTGCAATTGTGATGGTGTTTTTTGCCGGTTGCGCAAAAGACTACACAATCAATGAGGAAATTAACAGCGTAGAACTGAAAAAGGCAAATGTGCCGATACCGTTCAAGGCTGATTTATGCGCGGTTCCTGATATGAACGGTGAGTTTTATCTTTATCCGATTCCTGGCATTGATCCCAGCGATCCGAACAACTATTGTGCTAGCAGAATGCTTATTGGCGGAACCGGCACTCACCTTGGAATTGTTTATCCTGAAACAAGCTATTACGAGGTTGAAAGCACTGTATTTGTGATGGAGGCCGGGCATCCTTTCTTCTTACAGTCAGGAACCGGAAAATTTGTTGCTGCAAATGGCGACAAATTTGAAGTTACGTGGTGGGCCAAAATATCCCTGCCCGACCGTAACTGGGTCGGAGAATTTGAAATAATACCCGGAAGCGGAACAGGAAAATTTGAAGGAGTTTCAGGATTGCTGCCGGCTGTTGGCCAGGCTAACCCCGCGGAACACAAAAACTGCTGGACAACTGAGGGATACCTTGAATTCGAATGAATTGACATAATGCCGGAAGCCAGGCAGATTTATCTTTAAGCGGGAGCGATTGAGAGTGCCTCGTCGCTCCCTATTTTATGTCCAGAGTATGCCGGCTGAATGCCAATATTATATTCTTCTAAAATTCTTACATCTCATTATAGTAATAGTTGTAAATTTGATATCAGCATATTAGGCTATTAAATTTTAAAAAGGCTCTGATCAAACCTGTTGAGGATTTGTTTAGGGCTTGTAATAAAACTGCCAGATATGTTGCGGCTTTCGGCATTTGACAGTTGGTATGCACGGTTATTCTCTTATCAGAAGGAAACACCAGAACTGATTCTCCGAAAGAAATTCTTCCTGGTCACTAACGTCGTGGCCATTATTGTTTTCTCATTGGTAACCTTATTGGCCTGTTTTCTGGGTCTGAAAAACCTGGCATGGCATATTTTATTGCTGCTGGGCTTTACCCTGGCACAGACGATCCTTCTCATCATCATCCGGAAGTGGTCTAAGTGGTTCGTCTATACAGTTTTCAGCACTTACATCCTCCTGATATTCTGCATTATAATCAGTCTCGGGGGATTTGCAAGTTCGGCCGGCCTGCTGATGGTGGCTTATTTTTTCCTGCTTACGGCCCAATGGATGGAAGATACCCGGCTGTTGATCTTTGTCGGGATACTTTATGTAGCCGGGGTGCTTGTCACAGGGATCTCGTTCCCCTGGCTGCAGCCGGATGAAACCCTGACCGGGTGGAAGAACAACCTCTTTTTTGCCATCAATTTCGGGTGGATAGGGATTGTCATCGCCCTTGCACTCCATTCAACAATTGTAAAGGGTGAAAATGATGCAAAAAACAGGGCGAGGCAGTTGCAGGAACTTGATGTTTTAAAATCGAAGCTTTACGCCAACATCGCACACGAATTCCGGACTCCGTTAACACTGATAAAAGGGAATGCGGAGATAATAGGCGATGAACATGAGGGCGAAATAGCCGAAAGAGCAGATAGTATTGTCCGCAATTCTGATAAGATTTTGTTCCTGGTAAACCAGATGCTTAGCCTGTCAAAAGTGGAAGGGGGAGGAGTCCCGGTTCATTATGTCCGGACTGATCTGATTGCATTTGTGAGGTTGATTGTGGATTCGTTCAGGGATTATGCCGGCATGCGGAAGCTTGAACTGCATTACGAGCCGGAATTCCCGGCACTTATGATGGATATTGACACGGAGAAGCTCGAAGATTCAGTTTCAAACCTGCTCTCAAATGCCATCAAATATACACCAGAAGGCGGGGAGATATTTGTTTCGCTTCGTTTTCCCGGACAAAGCCAGGCGCCTGGTCAGCTTGTTGAAATCAGCATTCGCGATACCGGAATAGGTATCCCTGAAGACCAGATGGATAAAATATTCATTCGTTTTTACCGGATTGAAGATAAAGGATTCCCGTACCGGGAAGGGACAGGCATAGGCCTTACACTTGTCCGGGAATACCTGAAAATGATGAAAGGCACCGTAAGGGTGACCAGCACTCCGGGCGAGGGCTCCGAGTTCGTGCTCACGCTTCCGGTCACACAAAATGCACCGGTTATAAAGGAAATTCCGTTAAGAAGCGCATCCTTCCCTGTTGATAAACAGGACTATACTCATTCCGGGACGATTGATCACGGAGGGGGTCTGCCCCGGGTACTGGTAATTGAAGATAATAAAGAGCTGACCGGATACCTGAAAGGATTGCTGGGATCTGAATATAATGTTCTTACTGCCGATGATGGTATCTCGGGCGTTGAACAGGCGTTGGGGCACGTTCCGGATATTATCCTCTGCGATGTAATGATGCCCGGAAAGGATGGTTACCAGGTTTGCACGGAGCTGAAGAATGATTTGCGTACAAACCACATACCCATTGTCATGCTTACTGCAAGAGCCGACGCCGGTTCACGGATAACCGGCCTGGAATGTGGCGCCGATGCTTACCTCACCAAGCCTTTCGACAAAAAGGAACTGATGGCCTGCCTTCACCAGCTATACGTCCAGCGGGAAAAACTGAGGCTGAAATACCAGGCAAAACTGTACGAACCGATTCCTGAGGAACACTACGGTATTGAAAATACCAGGTTTCTGAACAAGGTTCTGGAAGCCCTTGAACAAAACTACCGGAATGAAAGATTCCGCATCGAAGATCTTTACCGGGATCTTGGCATCAGCCGTGTTCAGCTTCACCGGAAACTGACGGCACTTACAGGTCAGCCTGCTTCAAATTTTATCCGGAGTTTCAGGCTGCACAAGGCACGTAAACTCTTGCTGGAAACCGAAATGAATGTGTCAGAAGTTGCTCACGACGTGGGTTTTACTGACCCTAATTACTTTACCCGGGCATTTGTCCGGGAACACGGAATAACGCCTAAGGAAATGAGGGGATCACAAGTTTAAATGAATATGCCTCATATCAGATAATTGATATGATACTGAATGCGAAAATAGACGGTTGGCTCCACGGACTGCTTCTGCATCCGAAGGATACGCCTGATACAATTGACCAGAAAGTATACCTGGTGGGGAATATGATTATTCCAACTATAACTCTGAGCATTGCCTATATCTTATTCCTTCTTTTTAACAAAGTACAGCTGTTTGTTTTGACCATGCCCCTGGTGCTGATCATGATATTCCCCGCAGCCCTGCTGATTATCATCAGGAGAGGAATAGGGGTCTTCCTGACAGTATATTACGGTATATATATGATTATGTGTTCTTTTATTGTAATTAAAGTTGGGGGATTGCCAAATTCATTTGGTGTCTGGGGAGGAGCCTTTATTTGTTTTATGCATACACTTGCTATATGCAGTAAAAGAATTCTTGTCCTGAATGCCTGTATTTACATTTTATGCCTCATCATTATAGTATTCTCATATCCGTATCTTAACCCGGTTTCGGACTGGACCCCGGAAATAAACAATCTGATTTTCACATACAGCGAAATCTGGATGTGCCTGTTCCTGGTAAAAGTGTTTTACGACAGCATTGTTGCCAGGACCAAAGAAGCGGGACAGAAAGCGAAACACCTTCAGGAACTTGATTTACTTAAATCGAAGCTGTATGCAAACATCACCCATGAATTCCGCACCCCGCTGACCCTCATCAGGGGAAATGCAGAGGAAATCAGCGATCAGCATGCCGACGGAGCCACCGAAAAGGCAAAAAGCATAATACGGAGTTCTGATAAGATTCTGTTCCTGGTAAACCAGATGCTTAACCTTTCGAAGATCGAGGAGGGAAATGTCCCGATGCATTACATTCAAGGTGACCTGGTGGCATTTGTAAAGCTTATTACCGGCTCTTTCCGGGGGTATGCAGATTTCAGGAAAGTCCGGTTGCATTTCGAGGCGCAGCCTCTGCAGCTGATTATGGATTTTGAGAAGGACAAGCTTGAGGAATCACTGGCAAACCTGATGTCAAATGCAATAAAGTTCACACCTGTAGGCGGAGATGTTTTTGTAAGCGTGCGCCAGCTGAGCTCCCGTAAAACGTCTGAGCGAAAGGTTGAAATCAGCGTCCGCGACACAGGAATAGGAATTTCGGAGGATAAACTCGATAAAATCTTCATCCGTTTTTACCAGGTGGAAGACAACAGTTTCCCCGGCAGGGAGGGCACCGGAATCGGTCTTACTCTGGTCAATGAATATGTGAAGCTGATGAGGGGCACAATCGAGGTAAAAAGCAGTCCGGGGATAGGGTCTGAATTCATCGTTACCCTTCCGGTAACCAATAGTGCGGCACCTGAGGAATTTGTTGCCGGTGATGAAAGGGTCACACTGACGAAAGCGGAAACCGGCGCCGGACATGAAGCTGACGGAAGCATTTCCGGTCATCCCCTGTTATTGATCATTGAGGACAACGCGGAATTAACAGATTACCTTATCCGTTTGCTCGGAAATGATTACCGGGTTCTTACTGCTGAGAACGGCATCTATGGAGTTGAATTGGCCATTGAACACATTCCCGATATTATTCTGAGCGATGTGATGATGCCCGGGAAAGATGGTTACCAGGTCTGCAGGGATCTGAAAAACGATTTTCGGACAAGCCATATTCCCATAGTCTTTCTGACCGCAAGGGCTGATGCCGGCTCAAGACTTGAAGGAGTGAAGCAGGGGGCTGACGCCTGGCTAACCAAGCCCTTCAACAGGAAGGAACTGATGATCTGTCTGCATAATCTGCTGGTCCAGAGAGAAGTGTTGCGACTGAAATACACTGGTGCCGTTTCCGGGTCACCGGTTGATGAGAAGGAGACAGGCCTGAATGAAAAATTCCTGGAGCGGGTGACGGGGCACCTGGAAGAAAATTACCGGAACGACGGGTACGGGATAGATGATTTGCGGGCAGATCTTGGTGTCAGCAGGATTCAGCTTCATCGCAAACTCACCGCCCTCACCGGGCAATCTGCATCAAATTTCATCCGTAACTTCAGGCTGCAAAAGGCAAGAAAGCTACTGCTAGAGTCCGGAAGACATGTATCTGAAATCGCCTATGAAGTGGGCTTCAGAGACGCGAACTATTTCAGCAGATCATTTATTCAGGAGTTTGGCATGAATGCCACGAAGCTACGGGAGATGTTCATCAGGTGAGCTGTATCAGGCAATTTGCTCCGAACATTACTATTTTAAAACAAACTGGCAGCCTTTTTGCATGAAAACAAAAATCAGTCCATAAATACTTGAGATTATTAACTGATTTTCTGAAATTTGTTAGGTGAAAGACTCCTTAAAGTCAGTTATCCATGATTGTTACAGAAAGAAGTGGCAAAATGTATAAGAATTCTGTTTTGACTGTTTTATTGTTTGTTTTCATAATGGCCTGTACCACAGCTGTTACGGCACAGGATGAGGGCGAGAGTTCATTGGGTTTAAGCCTTGGTGCCACAGGGTTCCATTTGCTTGATGAGCATGCAGCCTACCTCATATTCAGGGGTACCGGCATCACTCCCTCGGTTCTTTACAGCTTTACGGACGGCAGAGACAAACATTATGCAGACATTATGTTCACTTACAGCAACCTCCGTACCGTCAGTGAAGTATACAAGACACCGTTCCTGGCTGGCCGTCTGAGATACTCTTGCCTGAGACAGGTTGCTGAAGGCAACTTATTCAATCAATCGCTCGATCTTTCCGCCGGACTGTCAGTCAGTTCTTTTTTCAGTAAAGCGTCTTATAAGTTTCAGATGCCCGGTCTATGGGCAAATGGCATTAAGACATGGTATGGCAGTCACTCGGCTGACGTTTCAATTCAGGCCGGTTACAACACTGGAGAGAATAGCAGGGTTGAACTATTGTGTTACCTTCCTGTAATAAGCAATGTATCAAGACCGGCTTATTCATCCAGCGGTGATTATAATTATGAGAAAAATGACTGGCAAATAAGACCATTCGGAAACACAATGTTCCTTACCGGAAACTTCGGGTTCAATGCCATTCTTTCCTGGGTGCACAATCCCCGCAATAAAATGGCTTTCACAATCAGTTATGAATTCAATTATAATCATTGCACAAAGCCCGATAGGGTTACATTATTTTCAAATAGTCTCAGGGCATGCATCATGTTTAACTTAAAATCTGGAGCTAAGGAATGATTAAAAGACATTTTTTGCTGTTCATGACATTGGTCTTGGTGACCGGTTGTGAAAGGATTCTTATTGGACCGCAACATGAAAACACGCCGGAGGGTAACCTGAACTATCTATGGAGGACCATAGATGAAAAATACAGCCTGTTCCCGATTTCACATGTTAATTGGGATTCACTTTATAACGTCAGTCACAGCATGATTGACGGATCAATAACCGATTCAGGATTATGGGCCGTTTGCTGCCAGATGCTCTCTCCGCTTAACAACGGGCACCTGGAGCTGGTAAATGAAGACTTTACCCTGGGATTTTGTCCTGTTATGGATTATTATGACAGGAATACCTTCAGTATTGATCTGGTAAGAAGAGAATACCTGGTTAATTCCGTGGTAGCAGGTGAGGGAAACCTGATCAGCGGGCGCATCAGAAACACGAGCCTGGGCTACCTGTATATACGCTCTTTCTCGGGAGCCGCTAACGGGAGAGACTGGATAAGAGACATGGATAATGTGATCAGGGATCTGTTACCCTGTGACGGGATCATCATTGATATTCGCAACAATGGCGGAGGATTGACCAGGAATGATCTGTATGCTGCTTCATTTTTTATAGACAGGGAGATAACTTATTATTATTCAAAGGTTAAAATCGGCCCGGGGCACAATGACTTCAGTGAAGCAATGCCCAAAAAGATCTTCCCGAGAGATGATGGCATTCATTATACGAAACAGAATGTGGTTCTCACAAACAGGTTTTCAGCAAGCGGATCTGAAGCTTTTACGCTGATACTGAAAAATATGCCTGGCACAACACAGATAGGGGACACTACCAGGGGTGCAATCGGTGAGGTGACGCATGTGGCTCAGCTCCCCGTCGGATGGAAGTTGTATTACCCGTGCACGCTGACCCTCCTTTGTGACGGAACAAGCCCGGAAGGGGTAGGGATAATTCCTGATATCCTGATTAACAATGCTCCTGATGATATTAATTCAGGAAAAGACAGGGTAATTGAACTGGCAATTGACTATCTGACGGATCCGAAATGAATTCCCGGCTCATTTTCCGATCAAAAACGTTCATTATATTGTAAAAGCCGTCGTGAACGCCTAACGCCGGGACAAATTGACCTCCCTGCGCCCGAGTTAATCTTATGAACTCTAGAAAAATATAAAAACATCAGTTGTGCCGGCTGATTGAGGTCAAGGTAACCGGCTTTTGCAGGATATAAGGATTTCACTCGGTATCCGGCTCAAAGAATATCCATTGGATAGCGGGGAAATTCTTTTTAAGTTCTGATTCACACTTATTTATATTAAGAACCAGGTCGTTAACTGAATTTGTATTTTTCATTTTTGCCTTTACGGCCACCATTATCTGAAGGCCAAGCTGGAAGGTGATCAGGTTGATTATACTATCAATTTCCGGCCTCGATTCAAGCATCGCTTTTATCTGAGCCGTTGTCTCTTCATCAGTGCTCTGGCCAATAAGAAGGCTTTTTATTTTTATGGCAAGCACGAATGAAATAATAACAAGAAGAATCCCGATACCTATGCTTCCTATTGCATCAAAAACCGGATTTCCGGTAATAACCGACAGGATAACAGCAATCAAAGCAAAGGTGAGCCCGAGGAGTGCGGCGATATCTTCTCCGAGAACTACTATCAGCTCACTCTGGCGGCTGTTTTTATACCATGACCTCAGTGGTACATCGTGCCTTAATTTCTTTATCTGCATCAGACATCCTGACAAGGATGCTGCTTCAAAGACCATACTTACTGCCAGAACAGCGATTGCTATTCCCGGATTTTTTAAACCTTCATGCATCCCTATCTTGTGGATTCCCTCATAAATTGAGAAAAGTCCGCCCATGCTAAACAGGATCAGGGCAACCATAAATGACCAGAAATATATCTCTTTACCATATCCCAGAGGGTGTTCCGGGTCTGGTTTTTTCTTTGTAGCTCTCAATCCCCAGAAAAGTAGTCCCTGGTTGCTGCAATCAGCATAGGAATGAATCGATTCTGCAAGCAGTGCTCCCGATCCGGTGACAATAGCTGCTGCTGTTTTTGTAATAGCAATCCCGAGGTTTGCGAGTAATGCGAATGTTATCGATTTTTTTGAGGCATCCTGGTGTGACATACTTTCCCGTGTTGTCTGTAACTTAAACCCATTAATGTCTCCTCAAAGGTACTATAACCCTGCACTAAAAATTGTTGATCAGTAGCCGATATTATGTAAGACCTCTTTCCCGGCACTTTAATGTATGTGCAAAAGCCGGAGGTCCTGACCATCTATCGCCGACACAAATTGACCACCCCGCGCCGGAGTTAATCTAATGAGCTATCGAAATGTATAAAAATGTAGGATTTGCCGGCAGAATGTGGTCAAGATGGCCGGCTTATGCAACTATAAGCTAATAATCAGGACATTGTGAAACTTTCACCTAAAGATATCGTTTAACCTATACTAAAAACTCCTTAAAAGATCATGAAAAATATTATCTGTATCATTTTGATTGCCTGTATTTTCTTTGGATGTGAAAAAGAAGGCGGCACTCTTAGTCATAAAATAAAATATTCTACCTCCCCCAGTACCTTTAAATCAGTTAGCAAAAGCGCAGCTGAATCTTATTATAGTGATCTGGGAACGTATGTAACCAGTATTACCCCCAGACATTTTTCGGCAAAATTGAATATAATGATGTATTATGATTTCTGGGAGTCCGGGGACAATTCAAGCCACATGATCTCATATATTGAAGGCCACGACAATGATCCTAATTATGAAATATCCCTTTATGTCGATTTTTCAAATAATCAGGAGGTAACCTATGAACCGATTCTATACTGCACTGACGGGAGGGATGGTCTTTTCGGACAGAAACAGGTGAGTATGAGATATTTTTATTTTGTTCCCTACTATTTTATACAGGAAATTGAAATACCTGAAGAGTATGGAGATGAAATTCCTTCTCTCGGATATGAAGGGACATATTCTACTGACCCGATCACCGGCAAGCAGTATTATAAGGTTAATCAATTGGCATTTCTTGAAAAGGTATTCGGGGTTCCCGACCATCATCCCTACGGTTACCTGTTTGGGAATACTGACAGAACATATATCTTTAATGAAGATTGTACTGATCTGCCTCAATCTGAAGAGTATCCGTGCGGAGGCAGCCAGCCACTGATCAGAAGCAATAAATACAATGCTGTAACTGTGACAATGCCTGATAAAGGAGAAGAGGTTGAAATGTACTCCACAATAAGCTTTGATACAGAGAATCTTATCCAGGTCTATGCAGGTAATGATAATGTTCCCTATACCATGGATGATATTTTTGTTTATGCTCCCAATTACTGGGAAAGGATTTCTGTTAAACTTGAGATCAGATAGATTCAGTAACCTTAGATTATTATGACTACCCGAAGGTAGCAGTATTTGATTGAGGTAATGTGATATAGCCATCCGGCATTTACACCCAAACCCGGTCTGCTTCGCAGGCTCTGTTCCGTGCAAAAATGAAAAAGGCAGCCGGAATCGGCTGCCTGGTTGTGGGCCCAGCTGGGATCGAACCAGCGACCCCCTGATTATGAGTCAGGTGCTGCTAACCATCTGAGCTATGGGCCCGAAAAATATTTCAATCAACAGGGCCTTCCCGTCTGCCATGCGGCATCCGGGGTGCTGCTAATCCCGGGAATCACAAAATTCCGGAGGAATTTTGTATCATTCCCGAGGATCCCGGTCCGCCTCTGGCGGATCGGGACCATCTGAGCTATGGGCCCGAAATATCAGGGTGCAAATATAATATCAAATTGAAAAATCTGCAAACCTTTTACAA
>JAAZBN010000149.1 GCA_012513795.1 Bacteroidales bacterium
AACTTGAATGTGTACCATGCCGATCCCACTCCCTGTATGTCAAAGAGCATCACATCGATGCTGTCGAGCCATTCGCGCTTCGGCGCCCAGGAGTCGCCATAAAGGCTGTACACCGGTATGCCGGTGACAGGATCCTTATCTCCGCCGCTGAAGATGCGTCCGTGCTGTGCTCCCCTCACCCCGTGCTCAGCGCCGAAGAGTGCCACAAGGTTAACGCCCTGCGTTGTGGCCAGGATGTCAATGGTGCTTCGCATATCTGTGCCTACAGCTGACGGATTGGTGATCAGGCCAACCCTCTTGCCCCTGATGAGGTCAAGGTGGTCATCAACCAGCACGTTCACTCCAGGTGTAACGGCAGGTACCGGCAGAGGCGGTCTCCTCATGCCGTCATAGAACTCAGCCAGCACCGGCTCAAGGGCCGGGGCATCGGCAAAGGTTAATCCGGTGACCGCCATCTTGCTGATGACACTCTCATTCCCGAAGCGGTCAACGGCTGACACGGCTATGCTGTCAAGCTTCTGGAAAGCCTGGTCGGCGCTTTTGACGTTTTCACGCCTGGTACGACTCAGTAAAGTGCGGTTAACAATGAATGCAGGTATTTCATCCTTGGTGACATTATTTCCGTGGATATTCTGGTTCCACTGTGATCCGTACCTGTAATAGACTACTGTCCTGCCTACATCTGACGGATCAGGATGGGTCCATGAGATATGCAGGTTCCCGTCCGCGGTCTTCGTTGTCACTGTCGGGGCTGCTGGGGCTCTGGCATCAAGCCATGGCATGGCAGGCACCAGGGCCGGCCTGCGGTAAGGACCATCAGCAACAGCCTTTACCAGCCCGGGTGAGTTGACCAGGGGCCCGATGCTCCAGTGAATCACACCGGGACTCTCAGGCAGAAGGCCCCGTGTGACCATGATCTGGTTTACTGTCTCATCAGCGGCCCTGGAGGCGGGTGAGAGTCCAATGCTTATGCCCGGCCACAGATGACGGCCCTTCAGGTTCTCATCCTTCCACCAGCCTAAAAGGACAGGGAAGCTCTGGGCAATCTGGTTGATGGGCCAGTAGAGCTGCGGAGAGTAATAGTCTATCCATCCCTTGTTGAGCCATAACTTCGCGTCAGCATAAAGAGTCTCATGCTGGTTGAAGCCTCCTCCTATAGCAGGAGGATTATTGGGTTGCCATATTCCAAACGGGCTGAGCCCGAACTTGACCCAGGGCTTCTCAGCCTTGATGCCCTTGTAGAGCCTTTCAATAAAGGTGTTGACAGCCTCCCTGCGCCAGTCAGAGCGCGAGAGCTTTCCGCCCGAGGCCTGGTAGGCCTGCCAGCTCCGGTCATCAGGAAAATCCTTGAAATTGTTGTAGTCGGGATAAGGATAAAAATAGTCGTCGAAATGGATCCCGTCAAGGTCATAACGCCGCACCAGGTCCATCACCACATTGTAGGAGTGATCCTGTGTGCCCTGCAGGGCGGGGTCCATCCACCAGTAGTTCTCCACCTCGAGCTTCAGCACCAGGTCAGGACGCTTCCTTACTATGGAAGCATCGGTGACCGGTCCGCCGGCCGGGTGATGGGCACGATAGGGATTAAGCCAGGCATGAAGCTCAATACCCCTGGCATGCGCCTCATCAATCCAGAATTGCAGGGGGTCATAATAAGGGTCAGGCGCCAGACCCTGCTCTCCGGTAAGATAGTATGACCACGGCTCAAGGTCACTGCGGTACATGGCGTCACAATGCGGCCGCACCTGGAAGATGACTGCATTGAAGTTGTTTTTATGCAGCAGATCAAGAAGCGCCATGGCTTCACTCTTCTGCTCGTCAACAGACAGTCCCGGCTTACTGGGCCAGTTGATATTGGCAACAGTGGCCACCCAGGCTGCTCTGAACTCTCGCTCAGCAGACGGAGTGCGGCCTGACGGATCACCCGTCACGGACTTTTTTGTGGTTGCACATCCTGCAATGGCAATAACCATCAGGAATGAAAAAACAGGGAGAAGGAATTTTCCTGCCATAATGTTTACGGTTTGGTTGGTGGCAGATACAAATTTAGAAATCCTGCCCGGCTGGCGTATGGCCGGAAGCAAGAATTATCAGAAGTTATACAACATATATCATACAAATATCAGTCGGCAGTACCAGTTGGCAGTTGGCAGTTGGCAGTACCAGTTGGCAGTTGGCAGTACCAGTTGGCAGTTGGCAGTACCAGTCGGCAGTAGGCAGTAGCATTGACAACCTATGCCTGTAGGGCATAAAGAATTGTAGACAGGCAAGCGGGAGTAGTGTTGACAACGTATGCCTGTAGGGCATGAAGAATTGTAGACAGGCAAGCGGGAGTAGTGTTGACAACCTATGCCTGTAGGGCATGAAGAATTGTAGACAGGCAAGCGGGAGTAGTGTTGACAACCTATGCCTGTAGGGCATAAAGAATTGTAGACAGGCAAGAGGCAGTAGCATTGACAACGTATGCCTGTAGGGCATAAAGAATTGTAGAATAGGCAAGCGGGAGTAGTTAAATCCGCAGCCGGAAGTCTTCAGTCAGCACATTTTTTGACCGTCCCGATCCGCCAGCCGACGAACCGTAATATCCGGTTTGATCCGCAGGACCGCCGGACCGTCCCGACCGGAAGGTCGGGATCTTCGCTGCGCTCCGACAAGACCGCCGGACCGTCCCGACCGGAAGGTCGGGATCTTCGCTGCGCTCCGACAGGACCGCAGGACCGTCCCGACCGGAAGGTCGGGATCTTCGCTGCGCTCCGACAGGACCGCAAGACCGCAAGACCGCAGGACCGCAGGACAATCTATACCAATGTCACCTCTATTCCTTTCTCCCGGATGATCTGGATGATATTTCCCGGTGCATTCCGGTCAGTTATAATATGATGCACCTTGTTGAGGTTGCATATCTTGCCGAATCCCCTTTTGCCGAACTTGGTGGAGTCAGCCAGCACTATCACCTCCTGGGCGGCATTGATCATGTACTGGTTGAGGTGAGCTTCCGCTATGTTGCTTGTCGTTAGTCCCTCATCCAGATCCAGACCGTCAATGCCCAGGAAGAGCTTGCTGCAGATCATTTCTGTCAGAAGCGATTCAGCATACGGCCCGATCACTGAGGCTGAGCTCTTGCGAAGTGATCCGCCAAGCTGAATTATGTCAATATTAGGTTTATAACTGAGTATAAGCGAGACCTTTACAGACGGAGTGATTACGGTAATGGGATCGGTAATGGTGATATGCTGTGCAAAGATCAGGACAGTGGTTCCGGAAGCAATGATGATCCTGTCATTCTTTTCAAGCAACCCGTTGGCTGCTTCGGCTATCCTCCTCTTCTCATTCACCTGCACTTTTTCCTTCTCGTCAATATGCCTGTCAATGGTCAGGGAACTGACCGGACCGGCACTGCCATGTGACCGGATGAGCAGCCTTCGATCCTCAAGATCTTTCAAATCCTTTCGAATCGTAACTTCTGAAACCCCCAATCGTAAGCTCAGGTCATGCACTCTCACATAACCCTCCTTTTCAAGTTCGGCCAGTATTATCTTATGGCGCTGCGCAATGTTTCTCATTGTTCTTTGCCGCACTCCGGCAATTTTGGTTGTCCTGTAAAGATAAAAACAAAAGTAAAAATAAACAACAAAAACAAAATCTTATAAAATTAAAAAAATTACGAATAGTTATTTTTTCTTTCTTTTTGTTTTGTTTTAATAAAACCTTATCCTAATTTTACCTTGTTTTTCTGACATAAATCATAATTAAGCCATAACTACATTGGAAAGAGAAGGTTTTCTAAAGGATCTGAAAGACTCGAAAAAGCAGTGGGATTTCATAATCATAGGAGGAGGAGCCACCGGTCTTGGCATTGCCGTTGATGCGGTGACCAGGGGATACAGCACCCTGCTGCTTGAGCAGTCTGACTTTGCAAAGGCCACCTCGGCCCGCAGCACAAAACTTGTTCACGGCGGGGTGCGTTATCTTCAGAAGGGCGATGTAGCCCTGGTGAGGGAGGCGTTGCGTGAGAGGGGGTATCTGCTCAGGAACGCCCCTCACCTGGTAAAAAACCAGCGTTTCATCATTGGCAACTACAAATGGTGGGAGAAACCATTCTATTCAATCGGACTTACCTTTTATGACCTGCTGGCAGGAGGCATGAGCATGGGACGCTCCCTCCCGATGAGCCGCAGCAGGGTGATCAGTTCAATACCTCAGATAGTAAGGAAAAGCCTTAAAGGAGGAGTTGTCTATCACGACGGCCAGTTTGATGACTCACGTCTGGCGATCAACCTGATGCAAACAGCAATTGAAAAAGGAGCAACAGCAGTCAACTATGTAAAGGTCACACAGTTGCTCAAGAGCTCCGATGGCAAGGTTTCAGGCGTTGTGGCACGTGATGAGATTGAAGGCACCCACTTCACTGCCAGCGGCAGTTGTATTATTAATGCCACCGGCATTTTTGTAGATGATATTATAAAGATGGACAATCCTGCCGGGAGACCATTGGTCAGGCCCAGCCAGGGTGTCCACCTGGTTGTTGACAAAAGCTTCCTTGGGGGTGATGACGCCATAATGATTCCCAAAACAAGTGACGGAAGAGTGATGTTTGGCGTGCCATGGCACAACCGGGTCATCCTGGGCACCACAGACGTGCCCGTGAAAGAATTCGTGCTTGAACCGAAAGCACTGGATGAAGAGGTTGATTTTATTCTTGAGACCGCCGGCAGATACCTGGAGAAAAAGCCTCAGCGCAGTGATGTGCTGTGCGTCTTTGCCGGCCTGAGGCCCCTGGCCGCACCAAAGGATGGCAGTGACAAAGCCAGGACAAAGGAGATCTCACGCAGCCACAAGCTTGTTGTGGCACCCTCCGGACTGGTCACAATAACCGGAGGGAAATGGACCACTTATCGCAAGATGGCCGAGGATACCGTCAATGCCGGCATCAAAGCCAGGAAACTGCCCTTCAGTGAATGCCGCACAAAAGATCTCCGGATACACGGGTACCTGAAGAACCCTGACAGGAGTGACAGGAGGTATATATATGGCAGTGACCTGCGGGAGATTGAGAGAATACAAAGTGAGAACCCCAGATGGGCAGAGAAGCTCAATGGCGAATCAGACTTCACCGTGGGCGAGGTCATCTGGGCAGTACAGAAGGAGATGGCACGCACAGTGGATGATGTCCTGGCACGAAGGGTAAGAGTTCTATACCTTGACGCAAGGAAATCCATTGCCCTGGCTCCCAGGGTGGCAGAGATCATGGCAGCAGAGCTGGACAAGGATAAGGAGTGGATCCGCCGGCAGGTGGAGGAATACACCGAAATGGCAAAAGCATACGTAATGGCCTGACAGGGAACTGTTAAATCAAAACAGATATGGGGAAGAGAGAGACAGTTTTTTGCAGCATGAAGGCAGGAGTGGTTTCACTCCTCGCCTTCATCCTTGCCACCCTGACACTTGGCTCCTGCTCACCCGGCAATAGTAGTGCCGGACCGCCACGGCCGAACATCATCGTTATTCTGTCTGATGACATAGGCTACTCAGATATCGGATCATACGGATCCGAGATCGGAACGCCAAACCTTGACCGGCTGGCTGCGGGGGGCATTCGCTTTACGCACTTCTACAACACCGCCCGCTGCAGTCCCAGCCGCGCATCCCTTCTTACCGGTCTCTATCCTCACCAGGCTGCCATGGGACACCTGGCTACCAGGCCTTTGTGGGATGAGCCGGGTTACCTTGACGATCTTAACAGGAACAGCGCCACCATTGCCGAGGTGCTCAGGGATGCGGGCTATGCCACATACATGACCGGCAAGTGGCATCTCTATGGCATGAAAGCCTCAGTATTGCCTGACGAGACTGATACTGACACAACCAACTGGCCTCTCCAGCGCGGCTTTGACCGCTTCTTCGGTCATCTCAGCGGCTCATGCAGTTACTGGGATCCATTCACGCTCCTCAGCGGCAACAGATATATCACCCCTGGTGAAGGCTTCTATTACACGGATGCCATCAGTGACACCGCAGTGAAGTTCATCCGCGAGCATCCGGATGGCAAACCCTTCTTCTTTTATGTTGCCTACTATGCCGCACACTGGCCCCTCCATGCACCTGAAGAGGAGATAGAGAAGTATGACGGAGTCTATGATATCGGATGGGACTCACTGAGGTCGGAACGCTTCAGAAAACAGAAGGAACTGGGGGTAGTAACACCGGCTAACCGCCTCTCGGAAAGAACGGAATCAATCATACCCTGGGACGACGAACCAATGAAAGAATGGCAGTCGCGCCGAATGGAGACCTATGCTGCCATGATTGACATAATGGATCAGGGCATCGGCCGTATCATTGCTGCACTGGAGGAAACGGGCCAGCTTGACAACACAATAATATTATACATGCAGGACAACGGCGGTTGTGCCGAGCCGGTGCTTACAAACAGGATGGCCAAACCCCTTACCGAAGAACAGAAGGTGCTGAAGCCTTATCCCCCTGACCATATCCTCACTGTCAGGAAGCCTGAGTACACGCGTGACGGACGGTTCATCAGAAGCGGCCGCGGCGTAATGGCCGGACCCGCTGACACATGGGTAGCCTATGGCGAGGAGTGGGCCAACGCCAGCAACACACCCTTCAGGCTCTATAAGTCTTATGTTCATGAGGGAGGCATAGCAACTCCGCTTATTGTGCACTGGCCCTCGGGACTGAAGAAGACGGGGGCAATAGTTGACGAGCCGGGACATCTGATTGATATCATGCCCACCTGCCTCGAGCTGGCCGGGGTGAATTATCCCGGCAAGTTCAACGGCGCCACAGCCACGCCTCCCGAAGGACTGAGCCTGCTGCCTGCTTTTGAGGGCAAAAAACTTGACCGCGAGTTCCTCTTCTGGGAGCATGAAGGCAACAGGGCCATCCGCATGGGCAAATGGAAACTGGTACAGCAGCTCCCCGAACCGATGCACTTTAAGCCGGACGATGAGAAGAGATGGGAGCTTTATGATCTAGAGAAAGATCCCTCAGAGACGGAAGACCTGGCCCCCAGATACCCTCAAAGAGTAAAGGAGATGGCTGCCAGGTGGGAAAAAGAGGCACTGCGGCTCGGGGCAAAGCCATGGCCATGGGATCATAACCCTAACTGACCACTGGCGTCTTATGTAACAATTAATTAATGTTAAAGAAACCGTACCGATAAAAAGAAAACCAATATTTGGCCGGGAAAACAAAAAAACAGAACCTGACAACAGAACCATCAATGATTAACTTCCTCAAACCACCGCCATACAGGGAGCCACTGCCTGAGGACAAGATAGACAAAACCTACAAGCGTCTGCGCCTGCAGGTGTTCATGGGAGCCTTCATAGGGTATGCCGCCTACTATCTTGTAAGGAAGAACCTGGCTTTGGCCATACCCGGCATGATCCAGCCGGCAGAAAACGGAGGACTTGGGTACACCAAGCTTGAGCTTGGGATAGCTCTCTCAGCCATCTCAATAGCCTACGCCTTCAGCAAGTTCCTGATGGGCGCTCTCTCAGACAGGTCAGACGCGAGGAAGTTCCTGGTAATAGGACTGGTTCTCTCATCCATACTAATGATGTCTGTAGGGCTATTCCCCTTCGCTACCAGCGCCGTGTGGATCATCTTCCTCTTCATGCTCGTCATCGGGTGGCTGGCAGGCATGGGATGGCCCCCCTGCGGCCGCATAATGGTGCACTGGTTTTCTCACAATGAGCGCAGTTTCAAGATGGGCATATGGAATACCTCCCACACCGTGGGAAGCGGACTCATGGGTAACCTGGCAGCGTGGGGAACAATCCTTCTCGGCGGACTCTTTATGGTTGATATAGGCGGAGGAGTGATGGTGGAACAGAGCTGGAGGGCCGTCTTTGTCTTCCCCAGCGCCGTGGCACTGCTGCTGGCACTCTTCTGCTGGTGGGCACTGAGAGACACACCGCAGTCGTGCGGCCTCCCTGCCATAGACAAATACAGGAATGACATCCCGGCACAGAAAGAGATGAGTTCTGATAAAAAGATTCCGGTAAAGGAACTCTTTATCAGGTACATCTTCAAAAACAAAATTCTATGGCTGATAGCCCTGGCAAACGTCTTCGTGTACCTGATACGTTATGGTGTGGGCGACTGGGCCCCCACATACTGTGAGGAGGCCGGACTGCTCACCAGCGAGCAGAGCAAAATGGCTTTCTCACTGCATAACTATGCAGGGGTGCCCGGCATGATACTCATCGGATGGATTTCATCGAAGGTATTCAAAGGGCGCTGTGCTCCGGCAAACGTGATCTACATGGTGCTGGTACTGCTCAGCGTGCTGCTCTACTGGAAGGCCCTGCCTGTCGCATCATTCTTTGCTGATCTCCTGGGCACCAATCCTGATGCAACGAGGGTCACCGTGGTCTATTCGGCCCTCATCGCCATAGGTTTCTTTATCTATGGCCCCGTGGCGCTCATCGGCGTGCAGGCAGTGAATCTTGTACCCAAAAACGCGGCAGGAACAGCCGCCGGCTTCGTGGGCCTCTTCGGATACCTCATTGGCGATGCCCTCCTCTCAAAGGTGCTCATCGGGGCAGTGGCAGACAATGTAAGCCTGGGATGGAATGCAACCTTCTGGATCTTCATCGTTGCCAGCATCCTGGCGGCGCTCTTCTCAGCCACAACATGGAAAAAGGAAAAAGAAACATACCAGGGAAATACAAAATAGAAGTTATGAAGCGATTAACACTGACAATTCTGGCAGCGGCATTCTGCCTCACAATCCCGCTCAACGCGCAGACTTACAGGAACATATCCGGATGGTCAGATCAGATTAACAATAGGATAGAGGATTTCCTTAACTCAACCATCACCATGAACACACGTAAGGTGGCGGTGTTTGACAGTGACGGCACCACCTTCGGCCAGGTGCCTCATTACCTTGCTGACGAGGCTCTGTATCGCTATGCAGACATGGTCCTGAAAGAGAGAAAGGATAAAGAGGCAAAGGATAAGTTAAAAATACTGGACCGCATGGTGAAGGACGGCAACAACGTGGGCAAGCCCTACGTGGAGAACAGGGTTCACTTCCTTGCCGGGCTTAGTCCCGAAGAGATAGAGATGATAGGCTATCAGTGCTACGAGGAATCATACCGGAACAAGACCTACCCCGAGATGAAACAGCTTGTAGCCAACCTGAAGGAATATGGCTTTGAGGTATATATCCTGACTGCCTCACCTGAGTTCCTGTACCAGAAGTTCGTCTCCGAGGAGTATGGCATACCGGTTACCAGCGTACTGGGCGCCAAATGCGTGGTAAAAGAGGGTGTCACCACCGGTGAGATCATCCCCCCCATCCCCCAGGATGACGGCAAGGCACACACAATTGAGACCTTCATCAAAACCAGGCCCCTGATAGTAGGCGGGAACAGCCGCGGCGACATGGACATGCTGAATGAGTCGGCCGGACTGAAAATAGTTGTCAATCCTGATGACATCACCGTACGCGGTCCTGAAGACGGCCCCATGAACGGTCATACGGTAAAATCATACTGGGAAAAGGAAGGTGCCCTCATAGTCAGGTGCAATGATGTGAGAGACCCGAAGGTGCGGTTCCATACCGGTGAGTGGAAGATAAAAGAGAATGTTGCCAACCCCAAATGATCAAAAAAGATGAATATGAAAAGACTCTTGTATGTGCCTGTGATGGCAGCACTGCTGTACGGGTGCGCACAGAACAATGCACCCGCCACAGGAGGGGTACAGGACTACATGCATGACAATGCCGTAATAGCCCACAGGGGAACCATCTACTGGGCTCCCGAGCTGACCGAGGCTGCTTTCCGCTGGGCCAGAAACACCGGCGCCGACTATATGGAGCTGGATGTCCACCGGTCAAAGGACAGCGTGCTGATAATCATGCATGACAAGACCTTCAGGCGTACAACTGATGTTGCTGAGAAGTTTCCGGGCAGGGAAGCTGACCCGATAAGCAGCTTCACCTATGAGGAGATAATGACCCTCGATGCAGGCAGTGCCTTCAACAGAAAGAATCCTGACCAGGCCAGACAAAGCTTCGCTGGCCAGGATGTGCTGGTTTTTGAGGATGTGTTCCGCATCGCCGAAGGCAGGCGCATAAAGCGAAACCCTGACGGTACGCGCGTGGTGACGAAGGATGAATCAGGCAGGTATCATTTTGAATATGAAGCTGATCCGGCAGATAATGGCCACAGACCCGGGATTTATATCGAGACGAAAATTCCTGATGAATATCCCGCCATGGAGGAGCAGATATATGATGAGCTGACACGTATGGGCTGGAATCCTCTTGAAGGAGAGATACCTGCAGCGTATGAGCCCTTCTTTAAGGAAGACAGGGTCAATGTCGGCAACACCAGGGGCAAGATACTGGTACAGACCTTCTCACGCCAGGGAATGATGAACTTCAAAAGAGTTTTTGGTGAAAAGGTACTTGCAAGCTTCCTCATCGGCAACCCGAAAACAAACACTTTTGCCAGTGACGAGGTCACCGATGAGATCATTGCTTTCGCGAAGGAGTGCGGAGCACAGTTCATCGGGACCAACCTTGGTGATGCCAACGACGGTCTCACCCCTGCCTTTGCCGCGAAGATACACGCCGCGGGACTGAAGGCCAACGTATACTCTATCAATACTGTTGAACAGATGGAGAAGTATTTCGGTGAAGGAGAAGGGAAAAAGGCCTCTCCCCTTCCCGACGGGATGATCACCAACCGCACTGACCTGACCATTGATTTCTATCACGGGAGGAAGGTCAGGAAGCATGGAACGGAGAAGAGCCCGCAGGAGATACTTGAGGAACTTGGTTATAACCAGTAAATAGAGGGAGTAAATGCCAGACATAAAGAAAATACTGTTTCTGTTCCTTGTAGCGGCAATAGCCGCCTGCACGGGCTGCAAGGAGGATCCGCCTGATCCTGTTGATGAGGGACTGAAGATCACCGGAGTTTCCATACCCGGCAGTCTTAACGTTCCCGTGGGTGGTGAGATTACCCTTACCGGCAACGGATTTGCCATAAATGACCAGATAGTGTTTGTTCTGACCACAGATGCGGGCAAGACATTTACAGCAGTGATCAGTGCAGTGACGGGTCAGACCGCCACTTTCACCCTTCCTGCAGGCATCACCTCGGGCATATACCGGCTGACGGTTAAAAGAGGGACAGAAAGCCTGGTTCTCGGAACCCTCACGATAAACGTCATTGCTGACACCGGTATCCCTGACAGGCCTGGCATGACGGTCAAGGGGGTGGTTTACTGTGATGGCGAAGGCGTACCCGGTGTAGTTGTTTCAGACGGCACCGAGGTGACTGTCACTGACAGTGAGGGTATATACTACCTGCCGTCGACAAAGGAGAACGGCTTCGTCTTCATCTCCCTGCCGGGCAACTATGAGACTGCCGCAAGTGACAACATCCCCCAGTTCTTCAGGCGACTGTCAGGGGGCAGCACCGTGGAGCAGCACGATTTCTCCCTTATACAGTCTGACAATGACAATCATGTGATGCTGGCCCTGGCCGACTGGCATCTGGCGAACCGCAATGATGATCTCACCCAGTTCAGCAATGGCTTTCTCCCTGATGTAAATGCAACCATCAGCGCCTATGTCTCTGGCGACAGTAAAGTTTACGGTGCCCCGCTCGGTGATATGACCTGGGATGCCTACTGGTATGACAACAACTTCCGCCTTGAACACTACCTTGTTGAGATGAAAAAGGTCAACTGCCCTATGTTCAATGTAATAGGCAATCATGATAATGATCCATATGTTCAGGGTGACATCCCGGCGGAGGCGCCTTTCAGGGAGCTCATCGGTCCTACCTGGTATTCATTTAACCTGGGTCAGGTGCATTACGTGGTTCTTGATGGCATACAATACATAAACACCGGAGGTGCACAGGGGATTGTAGGAAGCAGAAACTACAATGATGTTGTTGTTTCTGCCCAGACAAGCTGGTTGGCGAAAGACCTTGCTGCAATATCTGACAAAACCACTCCCCTGGTCATCTTCATCCATACTCCTGTATACGCTAATCCATCACTCGATGCCTCCGGGGAGCAGGTGAACAACATCGCACTCAACAATGGCAGTACGTTGCTCTCACTGGTGCAGGATTTTGCAGAGGTTCATTTTGTCAGCGGTCACACACATATCAATTTCACTGTTGAGTCAGGCGCCGTAATGGAGCATAACACCGCCGCCATCTGTGCCACCTGGTGGTGGACCGGTAAGACCGGCTACGCCAACAACCAGATATGTAAGGATGGCAGCCCCGGGGGTTATGGCGTATGGGAGGTTAACGGCAGGGATCTGAAATGGTATTATAAAAGTATTGGCATGCCTGCCGAATATCAGTTCAGGACCTATGACCTCAATGAGGTATATATTACGGCCGCTGAATTTGCCCCCAACTCCACCGATGCACTGCTGTCAGAATACGCAGGTGTCTATGCTTCTCCCAACGCAGTCAATGATGTCCTTATCAATATATGGGGATATGATCCGGAGTGGACGGTGGAGGTCACGGAGGGAGGAACGCCGCTTACTGTTGAGCGCGTGACCGCCAAAGACCCGCTCCACATCATCTCCTATGAAGCCAAAAGGCTGAACGTGGGAGCCACACCAACAGATTCATTCGTTACGGGAAATACCTCTCACATGTTCCTTGTACGTGCATCATCACCAACCTCCACGCTGGAGATAAAGGTGACTGACCGGTTCGGAAACATCTTCACAGAGACTATGACCCGGCCAAAAGATTTTACATGGTCAATGCAATAACCTACATATCAATTACTTAAAACCACTAATCTATGAAAATCAAACCAGATCTGAAGATTATTCTTGCCACAATCCTGATGGCACTGGTAATGTTGCCGGTGATGGCTCAGGAGCGGCAGGTAACAGGTACGGTGCTTGAGCCTGATGGTGTAACCCCGGTCTTCGGGGCTACCGTTGTGCTCAAGGGCACCACCACGGGCACCAGCACTGATGCCAGGGGTGCATTCTCCATCAGGGTGACGGGTACAAACCCTGTGCTGGAGATACAGTTCCTCGGTTATGAGAAGCAGGAGATAGTTGTGGGTGACAGGAGTGTCATCAACGTTACCCTGCAGGAAGAGGCAATCGAGGTATCGGCGGTGGTCGTCACCGCTCTCGGTCTGACACGTGAGGAAAAGTCGCTCGGCTATGCTGTAACAAAAGTCGATAACGAGGATTTAACCCAGGTTGTCACCTCCAACTGGCTGAACGGAATGTCAGGCAAGGTTGCAGGGCTTGCTACCGTGGGTGCAGGAACAGGCCCAATCAGTTCCATGCGTGTGACACTGCGCGGCGACCAGTCGCTGAACTACTCGCTCAACGAGGCATTGTTCGTTGTTGATGGCATACCTGTAAGGTCGGGTGCCACAGCCACCTCATCAAGCAGCCCTTACACCAACTCGGGCGGCGACTTTCCGGTTGACTTTGGTAATGGAGCCAGCGATCTGAATCCTGAGGATATTGAGTCAGTCTCCGTGCTGAAAGGCCCTGCAGCAACAGCACTGTACGGCTCACGTGCCGCCAACGGGGCTATAGTGATAACAACCAAGTCAGGCCGCAAAGACAGGGGTATTGGCGTCACAATCAACTCGTCAGTGGTGGCTGAGAGAGCCGGTTACTGGCCTGACTTCCAGACACAATTCGGCTCAGGTTCTGATATGGGGCTGAATGAGTACTGTTTCTGGACCCTTAATCCCGACCTCACAGGAACCACGGATTACCCTTCAAGGAATCTCTCGCGGTATGCATGGGGCGAGGAGTTCAGTGAAGACAAGCTACGATACCAGTATGAAGGCAAGGACTGGGAAACCGGGCTTATATCGCCAACCCCGTTCGTGTACCAGGATGACTGGTTCACGGGTATCTTCCAGGACGGTATTACCCTGAACAACTCAATAGCTATCAGCGGCAGCAACGGAGAAGGACAGAACGTGCGGTTCTCCGTCACTGATACCAGGAACAAATGGATTCTGCCGAACACCGGTTTCCAGAAACAGGCTTACGCCTTCTCCTTTGAGACCCCGGTAAACAAATGGATTGAATTCAGGACAAAGGTTAACTACTACAGGACTGACAGTGACAACATGCCCATGGCCGGTTATCACCAGACCACGGTAATGTATGACCTTATGTGGGGATACAACTCCAACTCGATGGATAACTGGCGAGATGAGTATTTTGAAGGAAGATTCAATGAGATAAACCGGAATTCCAACATCTCACAGAACGGTAACAGCCTCGTGGTTGCAGGCACAGGTTCCTACAATCCCTACAGGGTCCTGTATGAGGAGCTCAACACTACTGACAAGGACAGAGTCTTCGGCAACATAGGGTTCACTGTTCACCTGCTTGAAGGACTCACTCTTGACCTGAGGTCAGGGATGGACCTGGGAGCCGAATTCCGTACCCAGAGAAAGCCAAAGCTTACCTATGTATGGAACAATGGCTTCTACAGGGAACAGTCAATGCTTAATCTCGAGATTAACTCAGACTTCCTGCTGAAATATGAGAAAACATTCTTTGACGGGAGGCTAATCTCCACCACCGCCTTCGGGGGCAACAACATGGTTGATCACTACAGGAGAAATACCGTTCAGCTTGACGAACTGGATATTGACGGGGTTTACCATATAAACAATGTCCCGTTCGGAATAATTGCTGACCCGTCGAATTACAGGAGATACAGGACTATCAACAGCCTTTACGGCTTTGTCTCACTCGGCTGGGATGACACCTATTTCCTCGATATAACGGGCCGCAATGACTGGAGCAGTACGCTATCAAGAGACAACTGGTCATACTTCTATCCATCAGTTGCCGCCAGCGTCCTTCTTGACCAAGCCTTTGACTTCCGGACAAACCTGCCGGTGGTCTCCTTTGCAAAGCTCCGCCTCTCATGGGCTAATGTGGGTAACGACACCAGTCCTTACTCTCTTGACCAGTACTACTCCGCCTCTTCCATCAGTGGCGGATACACACTGCCGTCGACCATTCCCGACCCGATGATACAGCCTGAGAACGTTGAGAGCTGGGAACTGGGCCTTGATGCCAAGTTCTTCAGGAACCGCCTGGGTTTTGACCTTGCTCTTTACAACTCTTCCACCACCAACCAGATTGTCTCGGTGGACATAGACCCGATAGTGGGTGCTTCCGGGATGAAGATCAATGCCGGTGAGATCAATAACAAGGGTATCGAGGTCGCATTCTATGCAACACCGGTCAAGACCAGGGACTTCACCTGGGATATCAACCTCAACTGGG
>JAAZBN010000150.1 GCA_012513795.1 Bacteroidales bacterium
ACAGTTGTCTGCTTCCAGGGACCCCCGCAGCAATGCCCGGGTCCCTGGTCCGTTATTGAGAAGCATGTCAATGATGCTCAGCCTGGGGATGAATCCATGTCTTTCACCAAAGACCTGGGTATAGGGCTGATCAGTATGTCCTGTTAAGCCTGAGGGCTTCTTGGGGATTATCGCATACCTGTAGTCATTGTCCCGGGAGCCTTCCGCTTCAAACCTGTCAGTGAATTTTATCCGTGCAGTAAGTCCGATGGCTTCACACATGGCAGCAAGAGCTGCACTGTTCAGATCAATAAGAAAGGTGTATGGTGCAGTGATGACATCCCTTATAATATCATAGTAGTATTCAAAGTAAGGCGCTGTGGCATAAGCAGCGGTGATACCACGGAGATGAAGATCGCGCCACCGTTTGGTTTCATCTGTTCTCAGCTCACTGATGGCTGTCTTGTGGAATGATCCCCTGAGTACAGGCACTATTAGCGGCAGGGGACCGTTTGCTCCCATAATTATGCACCTGTTGCGGTAGGTTTGTCTGTGATAGTTCTCATGCCGTTCAATAAGAACCTCTCCAGTGTGCGCTATCAGGCTGAAATATTCAGCCGGAGGAAAGTAGGCAGTTGAGAGAAGGACTTTTCCGGTCATGAAAATCAGAGCCTGTTAATCCTGCTTGCGGCAAAGCCTGCTCCGAATCCGTTGTCAATGTTAACCACGGTCACTCCCGCGGCACAGCTGGTCATCATTGCCAGCAGGGCTGAGATGCCTTCAAATGATGCGCCGTAACCAACGCTGGTAGGAACGGCAATAACCGGCATATTGACGAGGCCGCCCACCACGCTGGCCAGTGCACCCTCCATGCCGGCAATCACAATTGAGATCCGGCAGGCACGTATCTCGGGCAGCTTGTCAACCAGCCGGTGTATCCCGGCCACCCCGGCATCATATATCCTGACCACATCATTGCCCAGCAGTTCGGCAGTGACGGCCGCCTCCTCGGCAACGGGGATATCTGAGGTGCCTGCCGTTATTACCGCTATCTTTGTGACCGGCGTCGGTATCTCCTTCTTTTTGATGCTTATGATACGCGCCGTCTCATAATAGACGGCATCAGGGAAAGAGGGGACAATGAACCTGAACACCTCTTCCCGTGCCCTGGTACCTATAATATTATTGCCATTTTTCTCCATGGCGTTGAATATTGCCAGTACCTGCCCGGGCGTCTTGCCTGCACAATATACTATCTCAGGATAGCCCGTTCTCAGTTCACGATGATGATCAATACGGGCAAAACCGAGATCAGTATAGGGGAAGTCGCGAAGCTTCTCCATGGCCTCATCCACACTCACCGATCCGTTCCTGATACCGTTAAGTATCTTCTCAAGCTCTGATGCATTCATGCCTCTTCTGTTTTGTTCATGCTTCCGCTGCGGTACCCCTCAGCATCAATTGTAATATATTGGAATCCCAGCCCCCGCAGGGCCTTTGTCAGTTTCATCCTGACCTCACTGAGGGCTATCAGTTCAAACTGCTCACTCCTTATCTCAATCCTGGCCAGTTCACCATGGATCCTTACCCGTGCCCCTGTGAACCCGGCTTCTGTTACAATGCTTTCAGCCTCTTCAATCCTGCGGAGGTTCTCCGGGTTGATTGTCATGCCATGCGGAAAACGCGTCAATAGGCAGGTGTTGGAAGGCCTGTCACTAAACTCCAGGCCTGCCTCGCGGGCCAGGTACCTTATCTCCTCTTTTGTGAGGCCTGTTTCTGCCAGCGGACTCCTGACACCTGACTCACGGAGTGCCTTGAGACCGGGACGATATTCCTTCAGATCGTCGGCATTTGTGCCGTCAAAGACAACCATGTAATTCCCTGTCCGGGCTTCGGAGGTAATAAGTTTCATAATCTCTCTCTTACAGAGATAGCAGCGGTCAGGAGGATTGGACATAACGGACAGGGGGATACCCGCAATTAATTCCTTATGCCTTACTCCGACCTCATTGCAGAAGCTGGCGGCATCCCTTACTTCAGAGGAGAACATGTATGGAGTACTTACGGTAACAGCCAGCAGACGCAGACCCGGCTGTGATGCGGCCACACTAACAAGAAAGGTGCTGTCAGTGCCGCCTGAAAGGGCAATGACCGCTGAGCCTGACTCCGCAAGGATGGCTTTCAGATCTTCCAGCTTCTTCGCAGCACTCATTTTATCCCGCTGATCTGTGCTGTTATCTCCTGAACTACCTGCTTCATGGGCAGTCCTGTGGCTGCCGCAATAGCGGCACATCTGTCAGCCTCCGGTTTAACGGAGACCAGTTGGTCATTGAAGTATGACTTTTTCACCATGACCTTCCCGAAACGGGTCTCAATCTCTTCGAACTCACGGTGCAGAGTCTCCTTGGCACAGGGAATAACCCTCAGGCCAATGGTTGTTGACTCAGTAAACAGAATCATTCTTATGGCATCTACATGCTCTGCCTCACATATGACACTCAGGGTCAGGGCCGGCCTTCCCTTCTTCATAATGACAGGAGTAATCCAGACATCGCCGGCTCCTGCCTCAAAAAGCCTACGTGTAAGATACTCCGACAGTTCCGGATTCATATCATCCATGTTGCATTCGATCAGCCGTGCCTCGTGGCCATGTTCAGGCTCCCCGGGTATCTCAGCCAGGTATACCCTCAGCATGTTGGGACGAGCAGGATTGTTCTTCTGTCCTATGCCATAACCGCATTTTCTGATTATAAACCTCATTTCAGGGGGAAGAGGCTCAGCCGTGGCAGCTATTATTGCTGCTCCCGTGGGAGTGGTCGCTTCGAAATGAACTCCCCCGGTGTGGACCGGGAAACCACTGATTATCCGTGCCGTAGCCGGGGCCGGAACGGGAAGCAGACCATGCTGGCATCTTACCATACCGCTACCCAGCTCAATGGTTGAGGCATATACCCTGTCAACGCCAAGATCATGAAGACAGATGGCAGCTCCCACTATGTCAACAATTGAATCCAGCGCACCCACTTCATGAAAATGAATCTCGTCAATCGGTTTATCATGTACGGCAGCCTCAGCCGCGGCAATATGACTGAATATCTTCATTGAGAGGGTCCTGACAGGATCAGGAAGAGTGCTATTATTTATAATTCTTTCAATATCAGCAAGGTTACGATGGGGGTGATGATGTGTATGCTCGTGTGCATGATCATGGGTGTGTCCGTGATCGTGCTCATGTCCTTGATCCTGCCCATGAGTGGGATCATGGTCATGTTGATGATCTGTGTCAGGTAGGTGAGAATGCTCCCCTTCAGTAATTACTGTGACCTTTGTTCCGGTAATGCCATGGCGCTGGTCACGCGTTATCTCAAGCCTCCATCCTTCAGTTTTGAGCTTCTCCAGACCGCTGATAAGCGTATCAGTGCTAACCCCCAGGTCAAGCATCGCTCCGAGGTTCATATCTCCACTGATACCGGAAAAACAGTCATAGTAAAGTATCTTCATTTCTTTTTAGTTTTTTTAACACTCGGTATGCCTCCCGCATAATCTCTCAGGCTCGCATTCTCAGGCTGCTAATATAAGAATACGAGGCCGATATATTAAAAAAAATGTTTACTTTGCACCTTCTCGTTTCAGGGGTAATATATAACAGAAGGGAATGAAAAGAAGACTTTTCTTAAGGAATTCGCTTGGCGCCGGGCTGGCGGCAGGAGCGTTCATGAGTTTTGGCAGGGTTGAAAAGGCATTTGCAGGCAAACCTCTCCCTGCAGCAGCCAATTATGATCTTATAGCTGTAATGGGCGGTGAGCCAGCTGCAATGTTTGACATGGGAATACAGACAATGGGAGGCATGGGCACCTTTGTCAGAAAAGGACAGAAGGTTCTGGTAAAACCCAATATAGGATGGGATGTTGTACCCGAGAAGGGCGGCAATACCAATCCGGCACTCGTCAAAAGGATCATTGAACACTGCTACCGGGCGGGGGCAAAAGAGGTTTATGTCTTTGACAATACATGTGATAACTGGATAAAGTGCTACAAGAATTCAGGCATTGAGCAGGCAGTTAAGGACGCCGGTGCGAAGATAGTTCCGGGAAGTTCCGAGAGCTACTATCAGGAGGTTACCATACCCAACGGCAAGAAGCTGACAAAAACCAAGGTGCACGAGCTGGTGCTTGAGAGCGATGTTTTTATCAATGTTCCCATTCTGAAGCATCACAGTTCTGCCAGGATGACCGGGGCGCTCAAGAATATGATGGGGGTAGTATGGGACAGGGGTTACTGGCACAGGAACAACCTCAACCAGTGCATTGCTGATTATGCTCTCTTTCCCAAAAAACCGCAGCTCAATGTCATGGATGCCTATAATGTGATGATGCGTAACGGTCCGCGTGGCGTCTCCGTGGCTGACCTTTCCAATATGAAATCACTGATGATCTCCACTGACTGGGTGGCCATTGATGCTGCAGGGGCAAAAATGATGGGCCGTGAGCCGGAAACAATTGAACATATAGCACTGGCAGCCGGAATGGGAATTGGTAAGATGGACCTGTCAGGCCTGAACATTCACAGGTTGAAAATGTAATATTTAATGAAATCCTCTGCCCTGAGACATATAAGGACCGTTTTTGCACTCCTCGTCCTTGTTCTTTTTGCATTTCTGTTCCTTGACTTCAGGGGCTTGCTGGGGGAGGAGACCTTTGGTCCGATAACATACCTGCAGTTCCTGCCATCCCTGGTAAAATTCATCATCGCCGGAGCCACTGCCGCAACGGGCTTCATTGTGGTACTGGCACTGACTCTTCTGACCGGCAGAACCTATTGCTCATTCCTTTGCCCCCTGGGGATTCTGCAGGATGTCATCAGCAGAATCGGCGGATTTGTCAAAAGACGCTTTCGCAGATATGGCTATAAGAAACCCTACACCATACTCCGTTATTTCATTCTTGTGGTGACAGCGGGCATACTGGCCCTGGGAGGTATTTACGTCCTTACCATTCTTGATCCATACAGCATCTTTGGCAGGTTCATGTCATACTTTGTCCAGCCGGTGGTTCTCCTCCTGAACAACCTGCTGGCATCACTCCTCGGCAGGTTTGACATCTATTCCATTTACCATGTTGATATCAAGCCTTATCAGCTTGCAGCATATATTGTTCCTTCAGCTTTTCTGCTGCTGGTGGGAATACTCTCCTTCAGTCACGGCAGGCTCTATTGCAACACTGTATGCCCCGTTGGGACGCTCCTTGGCCTGTTGAGCAAGGTGTCACTCTTCCGCATCAGGTTTGATGAAGACAAGTGCACCCGCTGCGGCAGGTGTGCCATGGCATGCAAATCATCCTGCATAGACTTCCTTAACAAGAACGTCGACCTTAGCAGATGCGTAAGCTGTTTCAACTGTATTGATGCCTGCAAGGAGAATGCAATGTCTTACGGTCTTGTCAGGCTGAAGCAAAAGGAGCTCAGTAATGATGATGCAGATTCCTCGCGCCGCGGGTTCATTGCCGGCTCACTGTTACTTCTTGCCGGAGGCTCCCGGCTGATGCGGGCTCAGGGCACAACACCCGCACCCACTATTGAGTCAACTGTAAAGGAAGACAGGCTCTATCCCGTAACCCCTCCGGGGTCAGCAAGCATAGAGTCCTTCACTTCCAGGTGCACTGCATGCACACTATGCGTCAGCGCATGCCCCACAAACGTCCTTCAACCATCGGTGAGTGAGTACGGATTCGCGGGTATCATGCAGCCCCGGATGGATTTTCACAGCGGCTTCTGCAATTATGACTGCACCCGGTGCACCGATGTGTGCCCGACAGGCGCCATCATGCCCCTGATGATCGAGGCCAAGAAACTGACCCAGATCGGTAAAGCGGTCTTCATTCGGGAGAACTGCATTGTCCATACCGAGAAGACAGCCTGTGGTGCCTGCTCGGAACATTGCCCCACCAAGGCATGTCACATGGTTCCCTATGAAAATGGTCTCCTCATACCTGAAGTAAGGGACGAGATATGCATTGGTTGCGGTGCATGTGAGTATGCCTGCCCCACGAAACCCTACAAGGCCATCTTCGTTGACGGTAATCCCATTCATGAGGCAGCCGCCAAACCAGAGACGGAAGAGCTGGATGCAATACCTTCCGATTTCCCCTTCTGAGTATTGAAAAACATGATTTTTATCGTGTGAGGCAGAGTTAAATAAAGTTAACTTGCACGCTCTTATTTTCGTACCTGAATTAATTCTCGTTTTATGAAACCTACACATATTGAACATATTGGTATTGCGGTTAGCTCAATAGCCGAGGCGCTGCCCTTCTATGAAAAGGTTTTGGGCCTGAAATGCTACAATATTGAGGAGGTGGCTGACCAGAAGGTTAAGACCGCTTTTTTTATGATCGGTCAGACCAAGATCGAGTTGCTGGAGTCGACCGATCCGGAAGGACCGGTGGGCAAGTTCATAGAAAAGAGGGGAGAAGGCATACACCATATTGCCTTTGCGGTGGATAACCTTGAGGAGAGACTGCGCGAGGCCGAGGCTGCAGGGATACGTCTTATAGACTCAACTCCCAGGAAGGGCGCCGAAGGACTGAGCATAGCATTCATGCATCCCAGGTCAACTTTCGGGGTGCTAACCGAACTATGCGAGGACAAGAATAGCGAAAACAAAAAATAAAAAGGCTAAATGAACAGTCAGGAAAGAATCAAACAGCTCCTTGATTACAGGGAGAAAGCACGCAAGGGTGGTGGTGAAAAACGAATTGACGACCAGCACGCCAAGGGTAAACTGACGGCAAGAGAACGCATTACACTTTTGCTTGACGAGGGCAGCTTTGAAGAGTATGACATGTTTGTCACCCACAGGACGGAGGACTTCGGCCTGGCCGACAAGAAATTCCTCTCTGACGGAGTGATCACGGGTCATGGCACTATTGACGGCAGGGTGGTCTACGTCTTTGCTCAGGATTTTACTGTTTTTGGCGGCTCTTTGTCGGAAACATTTGCACAGAAAATATGCAAGATCATGGACCAGGCCATGAAGGCCGGCGCCCCTGTCATAGGCATAAATGACTCCGGTGGAGCCCGCATCCAGGAGGGAGTGAGAAGTCTTGCCGGATATGCTGAGATCTTTGAACGAAATATCCTTGCTTCCGGCGTAATTCCACAGATTTCAGCCATATTCGGACCCTGCGCCGGAGGAGCTGTCTATTCACCTGCACTGACAGACTATATCATCATGAGCCGCAAGAGCAGCTACATGTTCGTTACCGGTCCCAAAGTGGCAAAGGCAGTTACCGGCGAAGATATCACCATTGATGATCTTGGCGGAGCAGGCGTCCATACAACCAAGTCAGGAGTGGCACACTTTGCCGTTGATGAGGAGAAGGAGGGTCTTGACCTTATCAGGAAACTGCTGGGATTCATGCCTCAGAATAACCTCGAGGAACCACCCCAGGTGGATTGTGATGACCCGATAGACAGGCTGGAGGATGACCTCAATGACATTATCCCGGAAAGCCCCAACCAGCCCTATGATGTCAAGGATGTAATAGTAAGGGTGGTTGACTACCATGATTTCCTGGAGGTTCATGAGGCCTATGCAAAGAATATTGTGGTAGGATTCGCCAGATTTGACGGTATGCCAGTCGGGATAGTAGCCAACCAGCCGGCATACCTCGCGGGAGTGCTTGACATAGAAGCTTCAAGAAAAGCTGCCCGGTTCATTCGCTTCTGCGATGCATTCAATATCCCGATTGTCACCTTCGTTGACGTTCCTGGCTTCCTGCCCGGATCAACACAGGAGTACGGCGGCATAATCATTCATGGGGCCAAACTGATGTTTGCCTACGGCGAAGCAAACGTGCCAAAAGTGACTGTCACCCTACGCAAATCTTACGGAGGCGCCCACTGTGTCATGTCGTCCAAGCAACTCAGGGGCGATATTAACTATGCATGGCCCACAGCAGAAATTGCAGTAATGGGTCCGCAGGGAGCCATTGAGGTGCTGGAGGGGAGAACAATCAGCGAGATAGCTGACCCTGCCGAACGCAAGGAGTACATAGCCAAAAAGGAACAGGAATACCGCGATAAGTTCGCAAATCCTTATGAGGCAGCCAGGTATGGCTATCTTGATGATGTTATTGAACCCCGGAATACCCGGTTCAGGGTTATAAGGGCTCTCAGGACCCTCGCTACCAAGAAGGATCCGGGACCCATGAAGAAACATGGTAACATTCCACTCTGATAATAAATGACAATGATGCAAACACTGTTACTTGCCGGGGCTGCAGAAAGCCTCGATCCGCTCGCCTGGACCATTGTCGTGGTGGGCGTAGGTATAGTATTCCTTTCTCTGCTGATTGTCTATATCTTCTTCAGGTACATCCTGACCTTCATACTGAATTTTAAGCTGAAGAGTTTTGCCCGCAAAAAAGGAATTGATCCGGCCGAAGCACTTACAGCAAAGACAATCCAGTCAGGAGAGGTTAACGCAGCAATAGCCATGGCACTCTACCGGTATTTCAATGAGCTTCATGACGTTGAAAGCGGCGTTATCACAATCAAGCGCGTCTCCAGACACTACTCACCATGGAGCTCCAAACTCTACAACATGAACAACCTGTAAGATCAGAAAAATCTGTAAATGAAAATTAATCCGCATGATCAGGAGCTCAGAAAAAATCTGTTTCAGTATCATGCATATTCCATCCGACCAATAAAATCAATATTCATAACCGAATGAAAAGCTACAAATTCAGGATAAACGGAAACCAGTACGAGGTTGAAGTTCTCGAAGTCGACGGTAACGTGGCCAGGATAGAGGTTAACGGCACCGTGTATGATGTTGAGATGCAGCGCGAGATACCCAAGGTTAAAACCGTGGTCACTGCAGCTCCTGCCCAGGCAAAACAGGTAAGGGAAACCAGACCTGCCCCGGCAAAGGATCCTTCAGGCAAGCCTTCCGATGTCAGGGCACCTCTGCCGGGTGTCATTATCCAGGTCCTTGTCAGACCGGGCGACGAGGTGAATGCCGGCCAGACAGTCTGTACCCTCGAGACAATGAAAATGGAAAATGCCATTAAGGCAGAGAGTGCAGGAAAGGTCACAGCTGTAAATATCACTCCCGGGCAGTCTGTCCTTCAGGATGAGGTTCTAATTGTAATCGGTTAGTGATGGCAAAGAGAAAGACATGGACCATGCTGGCTCTGCTGGTGATAACCTCGCTGGCATGGCTGGCATTCGTCAAGCCTGAACATGACAGGCAGAAGGCACAGGCAGAATCAGGAATTGAAATCAGTGCTGCACTTCCCCAGTATCAGCCTGATAACCAGCCGGAAGAGGGATTTCTGGAAGGTCTGAAGCAGTTCTGGGCTTTCACCGGGTTCCGTAATGTGACCTCAGGTCACCTGATAATGATCATGGTAGGTCTGATCTTTATCTTCCTGGCCATAAGATATGAATATGAACCTTTGCTGCTGATACCCATAGGCACAGGAATTCTTATCGGAAATATCCCCCTCTTTACTGATGGCGGGATGAACCTCCAGGTGGGCATCTACCAGCAGGGAAGCGTATTGAACTACCTCTACTTCGGGGTACTCAAGGGGGTATATCCACCACTTATCTTCCTGGGCATAGGAGCAATGACCGACTTTTCCTCACTCATATCCAATCCCAGGCTGCTTCTGCTCGGAGCTGCCGCACAGATGGGGATATTCATCACATTCATCGGAGCTCTTCTCCTGGGATTCGCACCTCCTGAAGCAGGAGCAATTGGTATAATCGGAGGAGCTGACGGCCCGACAGCCATCTTTATCTCATCCAGGCTGGCCAATGGCATGAACCTGCTGGCTGACGGCACCCCGGTGAAGAACCTTATAGGCCCTATCGCCATCGCGGCTTACTCCTACATGGCTCTCGTGCCCGTCATTCAGCCTCCTATCATGAGACTGCTCACCAACAAGAAGGAGAGGCTGATCCGTATGAAACCGCCCCGCGCTGTCACCAAGACAGAAAAGATCCTGTTTCCTATTTTCGGACTGCTGCTGACCTGCTTTATCTCACCAAGCGCGTTGCCTCTTCTGGGTATGCTCTTCTTCGGAAACATACTAAAGGAATCGGGCGTCACAAAGAGACTGGCAGAGACAGCACGCACATCCTTGATAGACATAGTTACAATAATGATAGGCCTTACTGTTGGCGCTTCAACCCAGGCTGACGTATTCCTGACAAAGGAGTCAATCCTGATATTTGCACTGGGTGCAACGGCATTCGCCATAGCAACCTCCTCAGGAGTACTGTTTGCCAAGACGATGAACCTTTTCCTGCCAGAAGGAAACAAGATCAACCCTCTTATCGGCAACTCGGGAGTCTCAGCCGTGCCTGACAGTGCACGGGTATCTGAGGTGGAAGGCCTCAAGGCCGATAAGACAAACCATCTGCTGATGCATGCCATGGGTCCGAATGTAGCAGGTGTGATTGGTTCAGCCATTGCGGCGGGGATACTGCTAAGCTATCTGGGATAATATTCGTATGTTTGACTTGACTTTATTTCAAGGAGAGGATTATGAAACAGGCTATTACCGGTAATGTCGGACCCAGGGTGAGGTCTGACATTGAAGTGACGCTGGAACTCACTGATTCAGGAGGCATTGAACTCAACATCAGGTCAAAGGTAAAGACCATGTATGGCAAAGCCATCGAAGAGCAGTGCCGCAGCCTCCTCCAATACTTTGGAATAGAAAATGCCAGGCTCTCATTGAATGATTCAGGGGCCCTCCCCTTTGTTATAGCGGCAAGGATAGAGGCAGCTGTAAAAGCCCTGACAAACACTACCAGGAGTTTCATTCCTGAAATGAATGAGGAAAACCTGTATGGTTCATCCCGTGACAGATTCCGGTTCTCACGACTCTACCTGCCCGGCAATAATCCCGGGATGTTCCTCAATGCAGGGCTCCATTCACCTGACGGAGTCATCCTGGACCTTGAGGATTCAGTGGCACCCGACAGGAAGGATGAGGCCAGGATCCTTGTCCGTAATGCCCTCAGGGCAGTAAACTTCTACGGGGCAGAGAGAATGGTTCGTATCAACCAGGGTGAACGAGGCCTCGAGGACCTTGAAATGGTTATACCCCACAATGTTCACCTTATTCTCGTGCCCAAGTGTGAGGATGCAGAAACTGTCAGGATTATTGACAGGAAGATCCGGGATATAAAAGATAAAGAGGGCCAGAGCGAAAGGATCTTTCTGATGCCTATTATAGAGAGCGCACGCGGAGTGGAAAATGCCGGAGAGATAGCTGCAGCTTCTGAATCAGTTGTGGCTATGGCTATTGGTCTTGAAGACTATACTGCTGATCTTGGTGTGCAACGCACAAAGGAGGGAGGTGAGTCGATTTATGCCCGGAACCGGATAGTAGTTGCTTCAAAGGCTGCCGGAATACAGCCCATTGACTCGGTCTTCTCTGATGTGGGCGATATGGAAGGGCTGCTACAGAACGTGCTGTCAGCCAAGGCCATGGGTTTTGAGGGAATGGGATGCATCCACCCCCGTCAGATAGCAGTCATAAGAAAAGGCTTCTCACCCTCGGAGGAGGAGATGGAAAAGGCAAAAAAGATAGTAATAGCCTACCGTGATGCACGTGAGAAGGGACTGGGGGTTGTTGCCCTGGGAACCAAGATGATAGATGCCCCGGTGGTGGCCAGGGCAGAAAAGACCATCTCTCTGGCAGTAAGACTTGGCCTGCTGCCTGAGAACTGGATAGAAGAGGAAAAGGCTAAATCATAATCCATACCCGGTCATGAAACTTGTAGAAAATGCTGCCGGCAGAATGGTGCCGGATGAGATAAACGGTCAGGAGGCCATACCTTTCAAAGGCGTGGGTAAACACCGCCCTGCGGGAAGGAAATATGCACCTCCAATACCAACATGTATTGACTATCCTGGAGACAATAACAAGGTTGCAGGGTCACTGAAAGAAGCACTGGTTCGTTGCGGCCTCAGGGATGGCATGACAATTTCCACTCATCACCATCTGCGCGATGGCGACCTGGTAAGCAACCAGATATTTGAGATAGCGTCAGAAATGGGAGTCAGAGACCTTGTATGGTTTCCTTCAGCTTCGTTCCCCTGCAATGCCCCGGTGATAGAATACCTGGAGAAAGGCACTGTCAACCGTATTGAGGGCAGCATGAACGGCCCCCTGGGTATGTTCGTCTCTGAGGGGAAAATGAAGGGTACGGCAGTCCTGCGTTCGCATGGCGGACGTGTACAGGCTATCCAGGACGGCGAGGTGAAGATTGACATAGCCGTGCTGGCAGCCCCGGCAGCTGACTCCTTCGGGAATGCAAAGGGGACCGGCGGACCCTCCGCCACAGGGGTGATTGGCTATGCAAAGCCTGATTACCTCTATGCCGATAAAGTCATTATCGTGACTGACAACCTGGTTGACCTCCCCTGCTGGCCAATGGAGATAGAGGGTAATTATGTTGACTGCGTTGTGGTGGTAGATAAGATTGGCCTGCCGGAAAAGATAGTCTCTGGCACAACCCAGATAACCAAAAGCCCTGACAGACTGCTGATAGCCGAACTGACCACATCATTCCTTGAGAAATCAGGATTGCTGCATGACGGAGCTACCATGCAGGCAGGGGCAGGGGGGACGAGCCTCGCAATAGCAGTATATGTGCACCAGCTGCTGAAGAAAAAAGGCTGGAAACTAAGTTTTGGCTTCGGTGGAAGTACGAAATACATGGTTGATATGCTCGAGGAGGGCCAGATGGGGTCTATCCTCGATGCACAGGCTTTCGACCTTGATTCAGTTAAGTCAATTGAAAAGAACCTCAACCATATACAGTACCCTGTTTTCAATGCATATAACTACCACTCCAAGGGCAACCTGACAACCATGATGGACATCATGATCCTGGGCGCCACGGAGATAGACACAAATTTCAACGGAAATGTCGTGACTCATTCAGATGGCCTTCTGCTCCACGGCATAGGCGGATGGCAGAACTGCCTGCATGCACGTAATGTGATAATACCCGTACCGCTTTTCCGCGACAGGATACCGGTGATAGTAGACAGGGTGACAACACTCTGCGGACCGGGAGAGCTCATTGACGTGATCATTACCGAGCGAGGCATAGCCATCAACCCGCGAAGGCAGGATCTGATTGATGCAGTACGGGGAAAAGGATTGCCATTGGTGACCATAGAGGAACTGAAGGAGACTGCAGAAAAGATATGCGGCAGGCCGGAGAAGGCTGCCTTTGATGAAAGAGTTGTGGCTGCAATAAAATGGGTTGACGGCACGGTGATAGATGCAGTTCACAAAGTAAAAAAATAAATTCCCCAATATGGAAAGCAAAAAATTCAGATGCCCCGTTTGTGGCTATATCTATGATCCCGCGACAGGTGACCCGCATAATGATGTTGATCCCGGAACAGCCTTTGAAGATCTGCCATCAGGATGGGCCTGCCCGGTATGCGGCGCCCCTCAAGATGAGTTCAGGGAGCTTGACTAATCCTCTTCTTCCGGGATGTGCCTCAGCACATCAATGAGCAGATCCCAGAACATCTGAACAGTCTCTATCTCAAGCCTCTCCTCAGGAGTATGTGCTCCCTTGATGGTCGGGCCAAACGAGATCATGTCTATCCCCTTGTATTTCTCGAGTATCAGACCGCACTCCAGTCCTGCATGAATGGCTTTTACCTGCGGCACCTTGCCGAACAGCTTGCGGTATGATTCTATCATCAGCCGCAGGATGGCAGAATTCATGTTGGGCTGCCAGCCGGGGTAACCATCAGAATGAGTGACTTTTGCACCGGCAAGGTCAAAGCTGGTCTCAGCCTTCATGGCTGCATAATGTTTTGCCTCTTCAGATGAGCTTCTCTGGGTGGTAACAACATGAATCATGTTGTCATCGGCGAACCGTATGGTAGCCAGGTTACTTGAGGTCTCAACCAGGTCAGGTATCTCCTTTGACCATCCAAGTACTCCATGAGGCACTATGCTCAATGCTCCCAGGAGCCTGTGTTGCGTACCTCCGTCAATAACTGTCTCCGGCACTTCTGCGGGGGTGGCGGCCACCTTGAGGTCAGGCTCCAGACCGTCATACTCCTCCCTGACATGGTTATTGTAGGCTGCCGTATCAGCAAGGATCTTCTCTTCATGGGCAGGATTGAATGTCACAGTTACAAATGCCTCCCTGGGGATAGCATTGCGAAGGTTGCCGCCGGTAAAATTGCTGATCCTGATATCATATTTCTTCTCCAGATCCTGTAACAGGCTCGAAATGATCTTAATGGAGTTGCCATAGCCCTTGTGTATCTCATCTCCCGAGTGTCCGCCGTGCAGGCCGGTGACGGAAAGATTCATCGCCCTGTGCCCCGAGACAACCTTCTCCGGTTTATAGGGAAGCAGTGCCTGTGTATCTATGCCGCCGGCACAACCGATGAAGAGAATGCCTTCATCCTCGGAATCGAGATTGAGCAGTATACTTCCTGTCAGGAAGTCCGGACTGAGGTTTATAGCGCCTGTCATTCCTGACTCCTCGTCAACGGTGAAGAGGCATTCTATCCGACCGCACTGCAGGTATGGATCAGTCAGTACAGCCATCTGAGCTGCGATTCCAATACCATCATCGGCACCAAGAGTGGTGCCGCTGGCAGTAACCCATTTGCCGTCAATGACGGGAATAATAGGATCCTCATCCCAATTGTGCGGATGAGAGGCATTTTTCTCACCTACCATGTCAAGGTGACTCTGCAAAACCACTGTTTTGACCTTCTCCTTTCCGGGAGCAGCTTCCCTGACTATTAGTATGTTTCCTACGCTGTCTTCCTTCGCCTCCAGGCCGTGCTTACCCGCAAAATCAAGAAGAAATGCCCTGATACGCCCTTCATTTTTTGAGAGCCTCGGTATCCTGGATATCTCTTCGAAATAACCCCAAACCTTCCTCGGCTTCATCTCCCCCAGTTCACCCATGCTTATATGAATTTAATAATGTGTTTAATAGCTTGGCGGCAAATATAACTTTTTTCCATTGCATCATTTATGAATTTTACCTGCTGAATCTCTTTTTTTTAACACAACAAAAGCTATATTTTTACGGGAGACAAATAATACACAGACTAAAAGATAAAACTATGGCTAAACGTACTATTGTGGCCCTGCCCGGAGACGGTATCGGGGTTATTGTTCTCAAACAGGCGCTCCGCGTTCTTGACGCTGCTGGATTTGATGCTGAATATGTCTATGGCGATATAGGATGGGATTTCTGGTGCCGTGAGGGCAATCCTCTACCGCAACGTACCATCGACCTCATTGCAGAACATAAGATAGCATTGTTCGGAGCAATTACCTCCAAACCCAAAGATGATGCGGCCGCCGAACTCTCACCGGCACTCCAGGGTAAAGGCTTCACATACAGTAGCCCCATAGTGGGATTGAGACAGCACTTCGGACTGGATATATGCGTCAGGCCCTGCCGCAGCTACAGGGGAAACCCTCTCAACTTCATCCGCAGGGGTAAGGATGGTAATCCGGAAGAACCAATGGTAGATGTGGTGATCTTCAGGCAGAATACTGAGGGTCTTTACGGGGGCGTGGAGTGGTCTAACCCTCCACAGCAGGTGTATGACGCACTGATGACACATCCTAAATTCCGGAGTAACTTTGGCTGGTGCCCTAAAGGGGAACTGGCAGTCTCAACACGGATATTTACAAAAAAATATACAGAACGCATAGTCAGGGCTGCATTTGAACATGCGGTTAAATTTGGCTATAAATCAGTTACCGTCTGCGAAAAGCCCAACGTTATCAGGGAGACGTCAGGACTCATGTGGAAAATTGCCAAGGAAATGCAGAAGAATGAGTTCCCAGGTGTCCAGCTCTGGAATACGAACATCGATGCCCAAATGATGTGGCTGACAAAAAATCCTGAAGATTATGGCGTGATTGTCGCCGGCAATATGTTCGGGGATATTGTCTCTGATGCATTCGCAGGTCTGATTGGCGGACTGGGCTTCGCCTGCAGTGCTCAGTTCTCGGAAGATGGCATAGGAGTATTTGAGCCTACCCATGGATCAGCTCCTAAATATGCCGGCTATGAGGTTTCAATAGTGAACCCGATAGCAATGATTGAGTCGGCATGCATGATGCTTGACTATATAGATGAGAAGGAAACGGCCGCACGGATACGCAAGGCTGTAGCCGAAGTTATCGAAGAGGGCAGGGTGAAAACATATGACATGATGAAGATGACTGGCAAGCCGGAGGTGGTGACAATGGGAGCAGCATCAACCGTCAAGATGACTGACGCAATCATTTCACGCTTATAAGAACATGATCATGACCGAGGAAATAAAAAAACTCTGGCCGGAGCTGGAATGGATAAGTGACCCGGACCTGAGGGAAAAAACCGCCCGTACATGGGAGCTGGCACTTGAACGCAGCGTACTGACACCCGACGACCTGAACAGGATACCTTTTACACTCCTGTGCGGACCAGACCTGAAAGTCACCTTCATGGACCACAAGCGTTGCGTGGTGCACGTGGCACGGGAGGCAGGACTGAAGATGAATGAGTTCTTCCGCAATGACCTTCCTGTCAATATGGATGTGCTAATTGCAGGCGCTATACTTGCTGATGTGGGTAAAATGCTTGAATATGAACTTGATACAACCGGTAAGGCCGTGCAGGGAAAATACGGCCAGTATCTCCGCCATCCCTTCTCAGGTGTAAGCCTTGCAGAGGAGTGCGGTGTGCCGCCTGAGGTGTGTCATATCATTGCGGCCCATGCCCACGAGGGTGACCTGGTGAAACGTACCACGGAAGCATATATAGTTCATCATGCTGACTTTATGACATTCCTGCCATTTAAGAGCAGGCTGATCATGTGATCAGCCTGCTCAGGCAGCAGGCAATAGGCATTAGGCAGTGGTGAGTTGTTTGACTAACAAGTAGTTAGTTAAGCTGATGCTGTTTGTTTACGGAGTTTGATGACCTTATCAACACTATTGCCTACTGCCTCCTGCCTCCTGCCTATTTCCCATTGCCTGCCATGGCTTTCCTGACATTGGCATATCCCATCTTATCAATCTTGCGGTCATAGGTCATCAGTCCGTTGGTCTCAGTTTCCACATCAGTGGTCTGGGTGTACACCGAGGCGCTCATGCCATTCTCAACCACCATCTGCCTCACCATAGCGTAGAACTCTTCGTACTTGCGCAGCAGGGCTGTGCTGTCTCCCATCTTCTCGTAGCCCCAGTTCTTCTGTTCCCATGTGTGGCCCTGTACTGGCAAACCCAGGCCTCCGAACTCGCCCAGAACGGTAGCCCTCTGTTTCTCAGCCTCAGGAGCAACAGGGTCAGGGTAATGGTGAATATCGAGCACATGCCCTGTGCCCCGGTCAGTCCAGCCCGAAGCGCTGTTAACCAGCCTGGTGGTGTCCAGGGCAGCGACGTAGTCTGTGACTGCCGGAGTGTCATACTGACCCCATCCTTCATTGTAAATCACCCACATGACTATTGAAGGATGGTTGAACTTCGTCTCAATCATTCTTGTAAGTTCATTCATGAAAAGTGCCGAATCTGCATGACTCTTGGTAATATCCGGTTTGTCTCCCCATATATATTCGTCTCCGCTGGGCATATCCTGCCAGACCAGCAGTCCCAGGCGGTCAGTATGGTAGTAGAACCTCCTGTTTTCTACTTTGACATGCTTGCGCAGCATATTGAATCCCATCTTCTTCAGCATCTCAATGTCATACATCATTGCCTCGTCTGATGGCGGAGTGTACAGGCCGTCAGGCCAGAAGCCCTGGTCAAGCGGTCCGTTCTGCCAGATGAATTCATTATTGAGCATCAGGCGGGTGAAGCCGTTATTGTCAACTCCCAGTGAGATCTTTCTCATGCCTGCATAGGAGTGTACCTCATCGGTCACCTCTCCTCCTGTTATAAGCCTGATCTTCAGGTCATACAGGTAAGGATCATCCGGGCTCCACAGCCTTGCGCCCTGCACGGACAGCGCTATTGCAGTACCGGTGATGCCTGATTCAGATGCAACAGTTGTGCCCCCTGACGCAAGTGTCACTTCTGCCAGTGATGGGGCCATATCAACAGGAGGACAGCCTTCGGGACCCTGGCAGCGTTCCTCAATGACGGTGACGTAGAGAACACCTTTATCAATATCAGGCACCAGACGCACATCACCTATCCAGGTCTTTTCCACCGGTTCCAGCCATACACTCTGCCATATGCCGCTTGTTGGCGTGTACCAGATTCCGCCCGGTTTCAACACCTGCTTCCCTCTGGGCTGCCTGCCCATATCAGTGGGATCGGTAACCTTCACAACAAGGGTATGCTTTTTCCTGTCACTGAGATAAGGTGTGATATTGCACCAGAAGGGATCATAACCGCCCCGGTGAATTGCGGCAAGATTGTCGTCTACCCAGATGGTTGTCTCCCAGTCGCTGGCTTCGAAGTTGAGGACTATCTGCTTTTCCTTCCAGGTTCTGGGAATAACGAATTCTCTGGAATACCACAATGCCAGTGAGTCGGTCATCCTTGCCTTCACGCCGGAGAGGGCAGACTCCACGGGAAAGGGGACAAGTATCCTGCCCTGTGGCGCCGGACGATCAGCATCCTTCCCGATGATGGCGTAATCCCAGAGACCATTAAGGCTCATCCATTCCTTTCTTTCCATGGCGGGACGAGGATATTCAGGCCACGGGTCTGTGTGATCAAGTGCCTCACCCCAGGTGGTGAATAGCGGATTCTCTGCAGGCATCCACCCGGGTTTCTTCTCACTGGTACAAAAGGTCATCACACCGGTGATAATGACAAATACCGGAATCAGTCTGGATCTCATGTCAGTCTACTTATGCGGATCAGCCGAGTTTCATCTTCTCAACCTCTTCCATGTTGCGCTCATTGTATACTATCTTGCCCATAGGCGTGTACAGCCACTCTATCAGATCGCTGTATCTCTCCGTGATCTTGCCCCTGACAATCTTCATTGTGGAATTCATCATTCCGTTCTCCTCATTGAAGCTTTCGTTGAGTACTCCGAGAGCAACAGGAAGCCATCGGTGCGGGAACATATGCCCGTACTTGCCATTTATGCGATACTCGTTGACCTCATTCTCAATAAGATTGAGCACTGCCCTCTTGCCTTCCTCAGTCGTTGCTGAAAGATTATGGTCATCAAGATAAAGCTTCAGTGCATGCTGATTGGGAACCAGCAGTGCAACAGTGTATGGTTTCTGATTATTGTAAAGCATGCACTGATCAATGTACTTTGATTGTTCACTGATGGCTTCTTCAATCCCCTCCGGACTGAACTTCTCTCCATCATCAGCAATCAGTAGGCTCTTGAAGCGGCCCATGACATACAGAAATCCGTCTTCAGACATGTACCCCATGTCACCCGTATAGAGCCAACCGTCACGAATAGCCTCGGCAGTGGCACTCTCATTCATCCAGTAACCATGCATGACATTGCCGCCGCGAATAACTATTTCTCCCTTCTGGCCTGTAGGCACCTCATTGCCGTCGTCATCGCAGATCTTCAGCTCCATATTGTTTACCAGGAATCCTGATGACCCCAGCTTGTGCCTCTTGGCAGAGTTTGATGAGATGATGGGTGATGCCTCCGACAGACCATAGCCCTGGTACATTGGAACTCCAATGGCATAGAAGAATCTCTGCAACTCGATGTCGAGCAGAGCTCCGCCGCCAATAAAGAAATCGAGCTCGCCTCCGAATGCTTCCCTTACCTTGGTGAAGAGAATTTTGTCAAATAGCCTTAACAGAGGTTTCTTGAGTTTCTGTATTCCCTTTCCCCTGTTATAGCCTTCCTTGTTGTACGAATAGGCCATGTTCAGGGCGAAGTTGAAGAGTGTCTCAGTCATCCTTCCTTTTTCCCTGATCCCCTTCTCGATGTTCTTACGGAAGTTTTTTGCCAGTGCCGGGACACTCATCAGAAGGTTCGGCTTTATCTCCTTCATGCAGATCGGAATATTGCGCAGTGTCTCCATTGGCGTCTTGCCTACTTTGACAGAGGCAATGCTGGCACCCTTGCCCATGAAGGCATATATTCCTGCCGTATGTGCAAACGAGTGATCCCACGGCAAAATGAGAAGCGTCTTGTAATACTGGGGGATGTCCATAAGGCTGTATGACTGGTAAACGTTTGTGACGTAATTGCCATGAGTGAGTATAATTCCCTTCGGGTCAGCCGTGGTGCCGGACGTGTAGCATATATTGGCAAAATCAGAGGGAGTGATGGAGGATGTGAATTCCTCGAAACTTTTCCTGTTGGCAGGGTTTTCCAGCCATTCCCGGCCTATCTTCCTGACCTCATTGAAGTGGATCTGTTTTTCAGAATACTCTTCCCTGGGATCCATGAAGATCACCTTCTCCAGCTCCGGGCATCTGTCAATCACCTCCAGTATTTTCTGTGCCTGGGTGCTTGAAGTAATTACCATCCTGGATCCTGAGTGAGCCAGCCGGAACCTGATCTCCTCGGCATTGAGCTTGATGGAGAGGGGCACGTTCACGCCGCCGGCATAAAGTATCCCGAGCTCACCGATAACCCAGCTGTTGCGGCCATCAGCAAGAAGACTGACACGATCTCCTTTCTTTATGCCCAGTTGCATCAGACCGGCACCAAACTCATGTACCTGGCGCCTGGCCTCCTGGTAGGTGGTGCCTTCATACTTATCCTGAAGCTTTTCCCACAGGTAAATATTGGAGGCATACTTTTCCACATTTTCTTCGAAAAACCGGATAAGTGACTTCATTACGCAGATTTGTTTATAGGGTTTTTTAAAATAGCGAACTAATATAAAAAAGAAATAGCTTTAAATGCTACGATTCCGAAATATTCATTGCATTTTTGTGGAGGATTCAATACCTTTATCATCCAAAATAGTGAAAAACTGTCATTTATGAAGAGATTACCACTTATGTTGCTTGCAGTTGTGCTGCTTCTGACTCCCTCATGTGATTTCATGAAGAGTATCAATCCTTTTGGTAAGAAGGCCAGGGAGGCTGAAGCTCTCAGGCAGCAGCAGGAGGCATTTCGTGTTGCTGACTCCATCAGGGTTGCCAGGGAAAAGGAGGCTGAAGCTGAGCGTATCCGCCAGGCAGAGCTTGCCGTGCAGGCGGAGGAGCAGATCCGGACAGTGACCGGATACCATGTGATCGTTGGCAGTTTTCTTACTCCTGCCTATGCCGAGGACTGGCTTGAACATATCAGGAGCTTCGGTTATGATGCCCGGATAGTGGAAATGAACGGAGGAAGATGGCAACTGGTCTCAGCACAGGCATATCCTGACATCCATGCGGCATTTAATGCCCTTGGCAGTATACAGAACAGGATTGACGGGGAGGCCTGGGTCTATAAGAATGAGTGACCCCTACCTGTAGATTGTGGCCGACCTGTCCGGCCCTACGGAGACGATGGCTATCGGAACGCCGGTCTCCTTTTCAATATAACTGATATAATCCTTCATCTCCGGAGGCAGGTCATCCCAGCTTCGGCAGCCTGTGATATCACACTGCCATCCCCTGAAACTGACATAGTTAAGTTCTTCAATATCATCAAGGCAATAGGGCAGTTCAGTCTCCTCTTTCCCTGCCACGGTATATGATTTGCATATCCTTATCTCACTGAATCCTGACAATACATCAGCCTTCATCATGAAAAGCTGCGTCACACCGTTGACCATGATGGCATATTTCAACGCCGGGAGGTCAAGCCAGCCGCAGCGGCGTGGACGTCCCGTGGTGGCACCGTACTCGTTTCCCTGATCACGCATCATGCGCCCGGCATCATCGTCCAGCTCGGTGGGGAAGGGACCGCTGCCTACCCTGGTGCAATAAGCCTTGAAGATGCCGTAGACTTCGCCGGTACGTCCGGGCGCTACTCCCAGGCCTGTACAGGCTCCTGCAGCCACAGTATTGGATGAGGTGACATAAGGGTAGGTCCCGAAATCAATATCGAGCATTGTTCCCTGGGCACCCTCGGCAAGCACACGCTTCCCGGACTGTAGTGCCATGTCAATATGATGGTCAGCATTCACCGTTCTGAACTGCCTTAGAAATTCCACCGAGTCAAACCACTCATCCTCCAGTTCCTTCAGGTCACTGCTGTAACCATATCCCTGCAACATTCTCAGATGATCATTAACCCGTGACCGGTATATCTCAATGAAATCCTTTCTTAAGAGATCACCTATCCTCAGCCCTTTCCTTGATGCCTTGTCAGTGTATGCCGGCCCTATCCCCCTCAGGGTGGAGCCAATCTTCGCATCACCCAGAGAGGCCTCCTGTGCAGCATCAATAAGCTTGTGTGTGGGCATAATCAGATGGGCTTTCACCGAGATGAGAAGCCTCTCCCTGATACTGGCAGTAGCCATGCCAAGGCTCTCAACCTCGTTCCGGAAGACCACCGGATCAACCACCAGTCCGTTGCCTATAATATTAATCTTCCCTTCATGAAAAATTCCAGATGGTATAAGATGAAGCACATGCTTTACCCCGTTAAACTCAATGGTGTGGCCGGCGTTGGGGCCACCCTGGAACCTGGCTACCAGATCATACCCGGGTGCAAGTGCATCTACAATCTTCCCCTTGCCTTCATCGCCCCACTGGAGTCCCAGCAAAATATCAATCTTCATTGGTACAGATAATCGTGATTAGCAAAACAGGTTCGAATTTACAAAATAATTCCGCCTCGGGGCCATTAAAAAACCAATTGTTGACAAATAGGATCATGACTGCCCTGACCGGGGTCAGCAACAGGAGTTAATGGTTTCCCTTTTCCTGTTCTCCGTAAACGTAAAGGGCATAATGATGAAGTATAAATGAATTATCCTCACAGGCACTCTTGATGATGTCATTTATACGGGGATCACTGAACTCTATAATCCTGCCTGACCGGGTATCTATGAGATGATCATGATGCCCTGACCGGTAAGTCTTCTCATACTGCGCCTGGTTACGCCCGAACTTGTGCCTGGTGACCAGCTTGCAGTCTATCAGCAGTTCAATGGTATTGTACAGGGTGGCCCTCGAAACACGGTAATTCTTGTTCTTCATGTAGTTGAAGAGCAATTCAATATCGAAGTGTCCCTCCCTTGAATATATCTCATCAAGAATGGCAAAACGCTCCGGAGTCTTTCTCAGGGCGTGAGTCACAAGGTATTCGGTAAAGACCTGTTTTACCACAGACCTGGCATCATCATCGGACATCTTTCTTTTTCTTCGTCTTTATGCTAAATGTTATTCAATAAATTCCTCAATCCTCTTTACACTGGCAATACCCTTGATGTTTGAGAGTTGCATAATAAGATTATTGAGGTCTCGAGTGTGATGCACGTACAGATCAATCGTCCCCTCAAAGATCCCGTCATAGACTGACACATTAATATTTCTAATGTTGACGTTGAGCTCCTTGGAGATGATTGTGGTCACCTCATTGATGAGACCTATCCTGTCAATACCGTTTATACTGATCCTTGCCAGGAAGGAGGCAAGCTTATGTATGGTCCATCTGACCTGGATGATCCTGTTGCCTTCACTGGACATCAGCTTGACAGCCACCGGGCATTTTGGCTTATGAACAATGATGGAGTTTGAGTGGTCAATATAGCCCAGCACCTCATCTCCAGGGATTGGCTGGCAACAGCTGGCTATGACGTATGAGTTGCGGGTATTGTCAACGTTTTCCCGAAGCAGATAGGGATGGTTCTTGTCTATTTCTTCAGGAACGGGAGGTAATTCCTTTGTTTCTGCATTTTTCCGGGTCACTCCTCCGATGGCCAGTTGCCAGTATTTGCGCAGGCTTCCCTCAGGCGCCTTCTTCAGTACCTTGCGCAACTCGTCCAGGTTAATCAGTCCCAGACCTATCCTTGAATAGAGCTCATCCTTATTAAGCAGATCATAATTATCAAGCAGCTTCTTGATGATGTCCGAATTGGGAAGGATGCCCAGTTCGCTCAGCTTCTCCTCCAGCATTATCATGCCCTTTTGGATGCGGTCAGTGGATTGGTCCCTGAGGGCATCCTTGATGGCATTTTTGGCTTTCGCCGTATGCGCGTATTCAAGCCACTCTTTTTCAGGCTTCGCGATGGTGGAGGTGATGATCTCCACCTGGTCACCACTCTGCAGTGTGGTAGACAGAGGGCTGAGCTTGTAGTTTACCTTGGCGCCGATGGCCTGATTGCCAATATCGGTGTGTATCTCATAGGCAAAATCCAACGCTGATGCTCCCTTTGGCAGATTGACAAGAAGCCCTTTCGGGGTGAAAACCATTATCTCGGAAGAGAAGAGACTCATCTTGAATTCGTCAAGGAAGGTAAGTGGATCGGACATGGGATTGGCAAGCATCTCGCGGATGTGCTTGAGCCATTTATCCAGCTCACTCTCTGACTGGGAGAGGTCTCCCTTGTACTTCCAGTGAGCGGCAAACCCCCGCTCTGCTGTGTCATCCATACGCTGGCTGCGTATCTGCACCTCCACCCACCGGCCCTCCGGACCCATTACCGTCAGGTGCAATGCCTCATACCCGTTTGGCTTGGGCCTGCTTATCCAGTCACGCAGCCTGTCTGGTTTGGGCGTGTAAATATCCGTGATGAGGGAATATATCTGCCAGCATTGTGCCCTCTCACTCATCTCCGGACCGGGCTCGAACACTATCCTGACAGCAAGCAGGTCATACACCTCCTCGAAGGGAACGTTCTTGGACTGCATCTTCTTCCAGATGGAATAGATTGATTTGAACCGGCCGGAGATATCAAAAATGATATTGTTATTGTTCAGCTCCTCAATGATGGGCAGGCTGAATCTGTTAATGAGCGCCAGGTTCTTCTTCTCATCCATCTTAACCTTGCGGGCAATCTCCTCATATATGCGCGGATGCCTGAACTTGAAACTCAGGTCTTCAAGCTCGGTCTTTATTGCGAAGAGACCCAGACGGTGCGCAAGGGGCGCATAGAGATAAACGGTCTCACCGGCGATCTTCATACGCTTGTGTTCCGGCATCGAATCAAGGGTGCGCATGTTGTGAAGACGATCGGCTATCTTTATCAGTATGACCCTGAAATCGTCCGACAGGGTCATCAGCATTTTGCGGAAGTTCTCTGCCTGGAGTGAGTTGGTCTCTTTGTTATATGTGCCGGAGATCTTTGTAAGGCCATCAATAAGTGATGCTATCTTGGGCCCGAACTGGTTTGTTATCTCTTCCAGGGGCACCCCCGTGTCTTCAACCACATCATGGAGCAATGCTGCAGCAACTGACCTGGCCCCGAGACCGATCTCATGATTGACTATCCGCGCTACATTGATAGGGTGGATGACGTATGGCTCACCGGAGTTGCGGTACATATCACGGTGTGCCTCGTTGGCAAACCGGAAGGCCTTCTCTATTAACTCCCGGTCACCAGGCTTGTCACACCGGTACAGATTGTCGGTCAGCAGCCTGTATTCTGACTCAATACGGTTTATATCTTCCTGGGTGAATATTTTCGTTTTAGTCTTTACCATCAGCAATCACCTGCAAGGGAGTGACAAAGATACGAAAAACGGGTCATTCTCAATCCGGTGTTCATGGCAGTATCGTTACCGTTCCGCTCATTACTTCAGTGTGCCCTGACGGTTTGGAGATCCTCAGTGACCAGAGATATACTCCTGGTGGCATGGATGCCCCGTTGTGCGTTCCGTCCCATCCTTCACCATGATCCGTGGTGCTGAAGAGAAGGGCTCCGTTGCGGGTATATATCCTGAAATCATATCCCCCGGGAAGAAAAGAGAACTCCGGTTTAAAAATGGCATTCTCTATGCCCCGGCCGGGTGTAAAAGCATTGGGCATGTAAATGCTCTCCGTTGTTATGATCACTGCTGCCGCCGAACGGTGAGCCGGTAGATCAGGCAAGGCCGAAGGGTCCTTCGCGGCAACGCGGTAAACAATGGCTGAGGACGTAACTTCCATGGCGAAGCGGGAATAATCATCAGACCATAACGTATCACTGAGCGAGGTGGCAACCTCCTCAGGCCCATCCCCGGTATCACGCCAGACGGTAAAGAGCTCGGCGCCGCCTGCTTTTGGCCTGTTCCACTTCAGGTAAATATGGGTTCCGGTGACAGAAGCCTCCGCTGCCATGTTGCGCGCCGGCCCTGACAGAGTAGACTCAAGACCGCAGCTGTTGACGGCTGCTGCCCTGTAAAGATTTATGGTTGCTGTGTCGGCAGCCGGAATGGTAAAGATGATCCTCCCGGACGATCCTGCTTCATAACCGGCCTCATCCCACGATGAGTTAGCCGGATTATAACGTTGCAGACGGAAATTACCAATGTCGGCAGCCTGGTCATATCCGGCTATGACCGTCAAACCTCCCTTCTCAACCACAATGGCATCAATGGTTACCCATTCCGGAGGCACCTCGCTGCCCGTGGTGACACAGACCATGTTGGAGGAGGAGAGGAGGCCGCCCCCGTCAAAGAAAGTAACATGAAAGCAATACTCAGTGTCCGGCTCATATCCGGTAAATATATAGGAAGTCTCTGATGGTGGAAGAGTTGGTTCGTCAATGATGGTTCCTGATCCATCAGTGATATGCAATACCTGGCCCGTGGCAGGATGATATTCATTCTTGTACGGGGTCCAGGCTACAGTTATGCTGCCCGTGCATTCGTCATTGACAGCTGAGAGCCAGACAGTGCTCAGCGGATTGCTTAGGGGACTGACATTCAGTGATGAATCAACGGCCGCAACAACATATGTGACACTCTGATATCTAGCAGCTGATGCCGTATGCGTGTACTCGGTAATGTAGGGAGAACGGACAGTGTCAATTGCAAGGGCTGTGGTTTCAGAATAGTTGTAAACAACGTAACTGCCCACATCCTGAGAAGCCGATGGAAGCCAGCGTATAACCGCAAAACCTGTGACGGGGTCAACAGTGACCATGTCAAGACGCGGCGACAGGGGCTGCAATTCGTCCTGCCCTGTCATTGCCATCGGCAGCAGCAGGACACACACCAACGTTAATATAGTCTTCAACAGATTCATCTGGCACCGGCAATGATCTCAAATGCTTCGTCAATATTGAAATACGTGTTGAAGAGCTCTTTTATTTTGCCAGGAGTAATGGATCTGATTGTCTCTGTGAATCGGTTGTAATAATCATGCCCTGTCTCATGGTCAATAATGCCCCTTACTGTTTCTGCTATAGTAAACGGACCGTCAAACATGCGCGCTGTCTCACCCATGAGATGATTCCTTACCAATGTCATCTCCTCATCGGTTACTTCATCCTCACATAGAATACGTATCTCTTTTTTAATCTCCTTCACCGCAGCTTCACGGTACTCATTGGCAACATCGGTCATGATGACTATGTATCCCTTCTCACGGAAGGAGCCTGCCACCGCATGTATGCCATAGGTGTAACCTTTTTCTTCCCTTATGTTCCTCATGAGCCGTGAGCCGAAATAACCGCCCAGGATGGTTGTGGCTACCTGTAATCCCTGGTAGTCAGGATGATTCCGGGTAATCCCATCCCATCCCAGCCTTACCGTGCTCTGAACTGATCCGGGAATCTCACAGAATATCTTAACCGGTCTGGCAGTCGCAAAATGCAGGATGGGTCTTACAGGTCTGCCTGATCCATCACGGCCGTTTATTCCGAAATGCTTCTCCAGCAATGGCAACGTCTGTTCCGGATATCTGCCCGCAACGGTAATATACATATTTAAGGGCAGGTAATGCTTTTGATGGAACCGTCGCAGATCACCCGTTGTCAGCGACCTGTAATCAGATTCACGCGCGATGCGTCCGTAAGGATTCTCTGCTCCGCAGAGAGCTTCGTAAAAGGCCTCCCTGGCAATCACTGAGGTCTTCTGTCTGGAGGTCAGAAAAGCCTGTATTCTTCTGTCAGTCAACAGCCTGAACTCATGATCAGGGAACGAGGGCCTAAACAGCACCTCCCTGGCGAGTGCCAATACTTCATCCAGTTTCCTTGTAAGGGTTATGGTCAGGAGTGAGGCGGTGTCCTTATCTGCAAGATGATAAAGTGCTGCTCCGGTGCTGTCAATAAGGTCATTTATTGTTGCGGCATCATAGCTCCGGGTTCCTTCGGTGAGCATAGCGCTGGCCGACAGTGCCGAGAGGTGCACCTCTTCCATTATCTGTCCGGCCTGAAAGACGCACTCAATCCTCATGAGATCAACCGTGCCTTTGTCTATAAGGTAAACAGGTACACCATTACCCAGCCTTGCCATCTCAGGGAACGAGATAACGCCGGCTGAGGGGGTGATGATCACCGGTGCAGCTTTTGGTTCTCCTGCTTTCATCTCTTTGCTGGAAGATAGTGGATAACACTGCAGTTGCCGGGTCTGAAGGTACATTGTGATGCAACCATTATCTCTTCTGCCGTTACGCTCATATATTGCTCCCTCTCACTGTTAATGCCCTCTGCATCACCCAGTACCTCCTGGTAGGCAAGGTTAAATGCCTTGTTCGCAGCACTCATGTATGACATCAGCCGGTTAGATTCATACCTGTTACGGGCTTTCTCCAGCTCAGCTGTGGTGACATACTCTTCTGCCAGATGGTTAAGCTCGGCTGTGACCGCCCCCTCTGCATCCTTAATATCAATACCCTCCCTTATTCTACCGCTGAAAATCACAAGCCCCGGATCAGCTTCTCCTGAGAGATAGATGTCGGCGTCACTGAATAGCTCCTTCTTCCTGATAAGAATTGAGGGGAACCGGGCTGAATCGTAACCTGCCAGTATGTCTGTCAAAAGATCAAGGACATAAAAATCACGACTTACTCTTGGTCCGGTATGAAAAGCCATGATCAGGTGAGCAGCCGGCACATTCCTGTGCACGGTCAGCTCACGTCTCTCATCCTGTTCAGGCTCCTGTTCCAGCCGTCTTCCATTGTGCTCTCCGGACGGGATGTGGCCAAACCTCTCTTCTGCCAGAGTGAAAACCACTTCAGGATCAACACTGCCAGCCACACTGAGGATACAGTTGGAAGGATTATAAAACCTGTCATAGAACTCCTTTGCCGATCTGCTGTCAGCCTTTTCTATATGGCTGATATCCATGCCAATGGCAGGCCACCGGTAGGGATGCACTTTGTAGGCCAGCGGCCTGAGCAGCAACTGCAGGTCACCATAGGGCTGGTTGAGATAGCGCTGCCTGAACTCCTCGGTGACAACACTCTTCTGGTTGTTCAGCCTCTCCTCCCTCAGGTCAAGCCCTCTCATCCTGTCTGCTTCAAGCCACAGGGCAGCCTCAAGATTGTTGGAGGGCAGTGTGATATAATAGTTGGTAATGTCATTGTTTGTGAAGGCATTGTTCTCCCCTCCGGCCATCATTACAGGTACATCAAAGAAAGGGACCGATGGAGTGCCACCGAACATCAGGTGCTCAAAGAGATGTGCAAAGCCTGTGGCTCGCGGATCCTCATCCCGTGAGCCGGCATCATACAGGATATTGGTTGTCACCATGGGAGTAGACTCATCATGGTGGACTATCACCCTCAGTCCGTTGGTAAGCGTGTGCCGCTCAAATTTGATCATGAATACAAAATATGGCAAACTTACCAAAGTTAACATCTGCTCCCTATTTTATCATATATTTGTGACCTGTATATTGTCCAATTTTTTTCTGTTATCTTGAAGGCTCTGTTATTTAAGCAGATAAGACAGCTAAAATCTTTCCTGACCGAGCAGCAGACCGTGATTTACCTGCTCAGTTTCGTTGTCGGGCTGGTGAGCGCGCTGGCTGCGGTGGTGATGAAGAATGCCATTCACTTTACGCATGTTCTCTTCACTCAGGGAGTAATGAAGGGTGCCGGAGGCGTGCTTTCTCTGGCTTATCCGCTGTTCGGGATAATACTGACAGTACTGGTAGTGAAGTATCTGGTACGTGATAATATCTCACACGGGGTAAGCAAGGTACTCTATGCCATCTCAAGGCGGAAAAGCTTCATAAAGCCACACAACAACTGGTCATCAATACTTGCCAGTTCACTGACTATCGGCTTTGGTGGATCAGTGGGGGCAGAGGCCCCTATAGTGCTCACAGGCGCATCTATAGGTTCCAATATAGCCCGTTACTTCAAGCTTAATTACAAGTACGTTACGCTCCTCCTGGGTTGCGGAGCCGCCGGAGCCATATCGGGTATTTTCAAAGCCCCCATCGGAGGTATTCTCTTTACCCTTGAGGTGCTGATGCTTGACCTCACCATGTCGTCCATAGTGCCACTGCTTATCTCCTCCGTAACAGCTGCTACTGTGGCTTTCTTTTTTATGGGCGACAACGTTCTCTTTTCCTTCCAGGTCAACCAGGGCTTTACGCTGAGCGAACTGCCATACTATCTCATACTGGGGGTTTTCTGCGGCTTTGTGGGTCTCTATTTCACAAGGGCTACCATTGGAATAGAGAAGCTGTTCGGAAAAATAGGGAACAGGTGGACAAGGATGATCCTCGGTGGATTGCTGCTGGGAGCTCTTATTTACTTTTACCCGGCTTTTTACGGCGAAGGGTATGATACAGTGATGCTTCTCCTCAATGCCGAGACGGGTAAGGCCCCTGGCACCGTCCTGTTTGGCGAAATTGCCTCGGGATTCTGGGGCTTTGCCATTCTTATGGCCGGAATGCTGCTGCTGAAGGTGCTTGCCACAGCCTCTACCAACGGCGCCGGTGGAGTGGGGGGAGTGGTGGCTCCCGTACTCTTCACCGGAGGAGTGGCCGGATACTTTCTGTCCAGTATCATGAATCATATGCTGGGCATCTCACTGGTGGAAAGCAGCTTCACCCTTACAGCCATGGCCGGAGTCTTCGCAGCAGTGCTGCATGCCCCCCTGACTGCAATATTCCTCATCGCTGAGATAACAGAAGGATACGGTCTGCTGATACCCCTGATACTCACCTCCACGGTGGCGTTTGTTACCAAACGCTCATTCAGGAAATATTCAATCTACAATGAACAGCTGGCACTAAGCGGGGAACTGATTACCCATGACAAGGATAAAGCAGTGATGACACTTCTTGACTGGACAAAAGAGGTGGAGAAGGACCTTCTGACAGTCAACCCGGAAGGTAACCTGGGTGACCTGGTGAAACAGGTAGCCAGATCAAACCGCAATATCTTCCCTGTGGTTGATGAATTCAATATACTTGAAGGAGTGGTTTTGCTCGATGATGTTCGCGACAAGATGTTCAAACCAGAGCTCTATGAGAAGATCAGTGTCAGAGACCTGATGACCATACCGCCTTCTTATATAGACATCAACGAGAGGGGTGACGCCGTGCTTAAGGCCTTCGAGCAGACAGGAGCCTGGAACCTGCCAGTGCTGGACAGGGGAAGGTATGTGGGATTCATCTCCAAGTCCAGGATCTTTAGCGCATACCGAGAGCTTCTGAGACAGTTTTCAGAAGAGTGATTTCAACTACTTCGCGGCACAGCTCACTAACTCTTTTCTGCACCCTCCGGGTATAACCCAGATCATAATAAAAATTAAGATTAAAACGTATATTTGCCCCTGAACCATCCGTTAGTAACCGTTACCGGTGACCGGATAATTAACAACTGAACAACTTATTTATCATGGAAAGAGACAGCGTTATATTTGACCTGATCAGTCGTGAGCGCAAACGTCAGACTGACGGAATAGAACTGATAGCATCTGAGAACTTTGTGAGTTCCCAGGTACTGGAGGCCATGGGCTCAGTGCTTACCAACAAGTATGCCGAGGGCTATCCGGGGGCTCGTTATTACGGAGGCTGTGAGGTGGTGGACGAGGTTGAGCAGCTTGCCATTGACAGACTCAAGAAACTCTTCAATGCCGAATATGCCAACGTTCAGCCTCACTCCGGAGCACAGGCCAATATGGCCGTGTTCCTGACGGTGCTGAAACCCGGTGACACATTCCTTGGCCTGAACCTGTCACATGGAGGGCACCTGTCGCATGGCTCACCTGTGAACTCATCAGGTATCCTTTACAGACCTGTGGCCTATGGGGTGAAAGAGGAGACGGGCAGGGTTGATTATGACATGATGGAGGAAGTGGCGTTGGCAGAGAAGCCGAAAATGATAATCGGGGGTGCATCTGCCTACTCCAGGGAGTGGGATTATGCGCGCATGCGGGCTATAGCCGATAAGATTGGCGCAATGCTTATGGTTGATATGGCACACCCGGCAGGACTCATAGCAGCCGGATTGCTGGAGAATCCGCTTAAATACGCTCATATCGTTACAAGCACTACTCACAAAACCCTCAGGGGACCTCGCGGTGGTATCATTCTTATGGGTAATGACTTCCCGAATCCATGGGGGGTGACCACCCCCAAGGGCGAGATAAAGATGATGTCAGCAATGCTCAATTCAGCTGTCTTCCCGGGTATACAGGGCGGACCGCTGGAGCATGTCATCGCTTCCAAGGCCGTCTCCTTCGGCGAAGCCCTGACACCTGAGTTCCGCACTTACCAGCAGCAGGTAAAGAGAAACGCCTCGGTGATGGCTGATGCCTTTATTTCACTTGGATATAAAGTTATTTCCGGCGGCACAGATAACCACTCCATGCTCATTGATCTTCGTACACGCTTCCCGGAAATTTCCGGCAAGAAGGTTGAAAATACCCTCGTCAGGGCACATATTACAGTCAACAAGAATATGGTGCCATTTGATTCCCGTTCACCTTTCCTGACATCCGGAATAAGGGTGGGAACCCCGGCTATCACCACACGTGGCCTCAAAGAAGGAGATATGGGACAGATTGTCAGTTTAATAGATGAGGTGCTCGTAAATATAGATAACGAAACAGTTATTTCAGAAGTGGGTGAGAAAGTGGTGAGGATGATGAAAGATTATCCTCTCTTTGCCATGTAGGAAATTATCAATCCCTTTACTACTTTTGTTGTCATGGAAAAAGTTGTCTCCCGGTCTGACAACCTGATATATGTGGTTGATGATGACCCTGTGGTTACAGGCCTTGTATCTGCACGCCTGGAGGCTGCCGGGTACAGGGTCAGGCCATTTGCATATGCTGAGGAGTGTATTGCCGGTCTCGGAGAAGAACTTCCTGACCTTATCATTCTCGATTTTTATTTCCTGAAGGAGGGCGAAGTTCCCATGAATGGTATGGAAGCCTATGATGAGATAACCAGGATAGCTCCGGAGGTGCCTGTCATCATGCTCTCTGCCCAGGAGAAAGGCGAGGTGGTGCTCGAATTTGCACGAAAGGGGATAGCTGACTACGTCATCAAAGACAGTGACCTGATAGACAACCTGCAGATGTCAGTCAAGGCGGTCCTCGAAAGATAGTCCCCTCTGCTGATGGAATGGTATATGTATCTGGCTGTAATAGCCGCCGGCCTTTTTGCAGGTTTTGTTAACACACTGGCCGGCAGCGGATCACTGATAACACTGCCTCTGCTGATGTTCCTCGGGCTGCCTGCCAATGTGGCCAACGGGACAAACCGGATAGGTGTATTTGTGCAGAGCGTGGTAAGCAGCACAAGCTTTAAAAAACAGAAACTCTTTACTGTACATGAAGGCCTCCGGATGTCCCTTCCCGCGCTTGCAGGAGCCCTGCTGGGATCACTTATAGCTGTCAGAATCAATGAGCGGATAATGGAACTGCTGATAGGCGGACTGCTGGTCATCATGTTTTTTATTATCCTCTACAAGCCTGAACAGTGGGTGCGTGATCACGCACAATCAGCCACAATGAAGCGACGCTGGTGGGTGCCTGTGATCTTTTTCCTTATTGGCATCTATGGCGGTTTCATCCAGGCCGGCGTTGGTTTCTTTCTGCTTGGAGCCCTGGTGCTGGGGGCAGGACTGGGACTGACCAAAGCCAATGCGCACAAGGTTTTTATTGTGGCTGTGATGACCACCATTGCCCTTGTGGTCTTCATTGCCAGTGATCAGATACACTACCTCTATGGTATTGTGCTGGCTGCAGGACAGGGAGTGGGTGCATGGCTCGGATCACGCGTTGCTGTGAGCTGGGGTCCGCGTGTGGTCAGGATTATCCTCCTGGTAGCCATTATGGCTTCGGCTCTGAAACTGACCGGGGTGTTTGACCTGATGGTCCGCCTCTTCTGAAACGTTTAACTGTTTGTTTTCACCCTGTATGACAGGTGTGATTGTTATGCCGGTCAGGAAGATTATTACAGGTGCCAGATGTAACCACCAGTTCAGGAAGTATCCTACTTTAACCTGAAGATATAGGTAATGGTCCCTTTCTGAATGATAGGGGCATCATTGTTGCTTTCGAACGTGGTCTTCAGGGCAGCTTCCTTGGCCAGCTTAAGGAGATCTCCATCGAGTGTTGTTGACCCCTTGATGCCGGGTGTTGCATCGGTGACCCTTCCGTTACGGTCAACCGTTATCGCAACAACCACGGTTCCCTCTTTCTGCAGATCATAGGGAGGTTTGATGAGCGACTTAGCCTTTCTTCCGCCCAGGTCAAAGGATATACCTTCTGTTCCCCGGCCTCCTCCCGGCCCGTAATTGGGCGCATCAGGGGTACCAGACTGAACACCCTGGTTACCCTCTCCGCCCGCAGCCCCTTCGCTCCGGCCTGAGGTGCCCACATTTCCTGCATTGCTGAAGGCGCCCCTGGCCCTTGCGTTGGCCTGGTCAATGCGGCGCTGCTCTTCCTCACGCTTAAGACGCTCGGCTTCCTCCCGGGCAAGACGCTGCCTCTCCGCTTCCGCCTCCAGCTCGCGCCTTATCTGCGCGGCACGGGCCTCGGCCTGCCTCTTCAACTCTTCTGGATCAGGTTCCTTCTTCTCAACCTCAACAGCCTCCTCAAAATCCTGGGTGAGCAACGCCTCCTCACCCCCTTCATCTCCTGATGATGGCGGCGGGGGCGGGGGTGAAACAGGCTCGGGAGCAGGCTCAATTAAACCACTTCCCGTCTCGTCAAAGCCGAAGTTGACAATCAAACCCTCTTCCACGGGCTCCGGCACCTTCACCCTGAAAGTGACAAAGATGATCAGGAGGGCAAACAAAACGTGTATTATGGCACTGATGATCAGCCCAAGCTGCCTTTCCCTCGTGAGTGGCTCTCCGACGCTATTTAGGAGTAGTGGCAAGTATCAGTTTGTACTGGTTTTTCGCTGCAATATTCATCACGTTCACAACATACTCAACAGGAACACTCCTGTCAGCATGAACTGAAATGTATATCTCAGGACTATCCTGAACCCTCGACTGTAACGCTACCTCGAGGTATTCGAGCTCTATGGGTTGATCTTCAATGAAATACTGAAGATCCTTGGTGATCGATACAGTGGTAAGCGGCCGGGCTGAAGACTGGGTCGTGCCCTTGGGCAACAAGAGCTTAAGGGCTGTGGGATGTACCAGGGTTGAGGTCAGCATGAAAAACAGCAGCAGCAGGAACACAATATCCGACATTCCTGCATTGCTGAAGTTTACACTGACTTTATTCTTGTTTGATATAGCCATCACTCATTATTTTACAGGTTCATTGAGGATGTCAAGAAACTCGGTGGATGTGGTCTCCAGCTGGAATACCACATTCTCTACCCTTACCACCAGCAGGTTATAGCCGAAGTAGGCAAGAATGCCAAGTATCAAACCCCCTACAGTGGTAATTAGAGCTGTATAGATACCTCCGCTGAGAGTGCTTATGTCCAGACTGTTGCCTGCAAGTGACATCTCATAAAATGCTTGCACCATTCCAATGACCGTGCCCAGGAATCCCATCAGTGGAGCTGCACCGGCTATGGTTGCAAGGGTGGGAAACCGCTTTTCCAGCTTGTGTATCTCAAGTTTCCCCACGTTCTCAATGGCTTCAGTCACATCTGCCAGCGGCCTGCCAAGACGATTGATACCCTTCTCCACCATCCTTGCCTGGGGAGAGCTGGTCTTCCTGCATAGCTGCAGCGCGGCATCAACCTTGCCCTCATACATGTAATCCTTGATACGGTTCATAAAGTTCGCATCACCCTTTGATGCCTTCTTTATTACCAGGTACCTTTCAATGAAAATGTACAATGCAACAAATGAGAGAAGTGTTAGGAAATACATAACCCATCCGCCTGCCAGGTAGAGGTCAGCCAGTGACATTGTTGCCTCTTCCGCGGTCTCTGCGGCTGCTGTTGTTCCCTGTAATAAAATGCTAGCTGATATCATTGTCTGTGATTTAAGATGTTAACTGTTCTTTATGCCTTCTTTTTCATCGGGCGAATATAGTAAAAAACGGGCTACAACCCCTGTAAGTATCCTGTTGTTGATAAATAGGACCCATTGTTGAAAGCTATTTCTGTTTCTCCTCCTCATCCTCATCCTCATCCTCATCCTCTGTATTACCTCTCAGGCTCTTTTCCTCAGGCTTGATGAAGAGGTCCTTAAGTGTATTGAAGTCGCGCCTGTAAAAGACCCCCACTCCCTGGGTGTATGGATGGACCTGGTAGTATAAGTTGTAGTTGGAACGATTGAACACCTTGAATCTCAACATGTCAGTAAGTCTTACCTCAACTGTGAACTCTCCGCTGATATTGCTGGCGGTGGTGTTTGACTGGTTACCCCTGACATCCACATTTCCATTTACAGTCACCATATCATTCAACAACTGGGTTGAGAGCGCCAGCTCAACCTCCTGGTCTGTAAGCTCACTGCCTGGTCTGTAGCTGAATCCTATGTCAAAATCATTACTGATCTGTGACAGCCAGTTGCTGAGCTGGTTGGAGAGCATCTCGGTGGTGGTAGTGACTCCCACATTCGGTGAAACAGGTACTCCGGTCTGTCCTATGGGCGTGCCGATGTTTGATCCTGCATTGTAGAGTGAAGGATCAGGGTAAAAACTGTTCATTACCAGAAGGTACAGGAACTGACGGCTCAGTTCCTCCTCAGTATCTATGGCCACCCGCAGTAACTCGCGCGTTCTTTCATCAGCCGTGGGGAGGTTAATGTCAAAGCTGATAGCAGGATTTAGCAGTTGGCCCGAGAGGCTGAGGATACACTCAACCGGCAGTTTTACCTTCAGTTCCGAAAATTCTTCTTCGCCAAAGATCTCGGAGAGTGCCGCCTTGGTTTTATAGAGAGCCCTGATGTTCAGACTTGCATCCTCTATTGGACCGTTCCATGATACTGTGCCCCCTTCCTCCACTGCGAACCGTTTGTTCAGGATGTTCCCAAGGGTAAAAAGATAATCGCCGTCATCAATGACATAATTCCCTGACATCCTGACATCACCGCGCGAGGAGAGTGATATGTTCAGTTTCCCTTCACCCTGGCCCCGTATAACCCCGCCTGATGTCTCATCAAGAATAAGCTGAACCTCTGCATCAGGGGTTACCTCCAGGTCAAAGTTGAGTTCTATCTTGCTCCCTTCCTCCTGCCTGATGAATACATTCCGGTCTGAGGCCACCTGCTCCCTGTCATCCTTCTCATCAGTACTGACAAAAGAGATATATGGATAATCACTCACACTTGCCGAGGTGTTGAGCGGTATGTAAAACTCTGTGTTTGGCGCTGTACGCGCCGAGATGTTGAAAACAATCTTCTCATCATTGCCCCTGATCCCTGCATACCCCGAAGCATAGGCCGTGCCATAGAAGCTGTCGCTGTCCTTTGGCCTGGTGTTTAGCACAAGCATCCTGTCCATGTTGATGTCGAAGCTCACTCCCAGATCCTTGAATGAGCGGTGTGTAAGCATCCCGTTGATGCTACCCTCATTTCCTTTCTCATCAGTGATACGGATATTTCTGAATGTTATGCCGTCAGGAGTGAACCTTATGCTGTCAGAGAAACTATAGCGCGTTTGCAGGAAGTCTATTTTCATTGATGCATCACGTGCCATCACTGAGCCTGTTATCGCCAGCTCCCTTGGCTTCCCTTTCAGCCTGACGGTACCTGATCCTGCCCCCTGCAGGCCGCTGGCAAAGGCACGAACGAACGGATTGATTATATCCAGCGGCAGATCAGATGCTGAGACAGCAAGGTCAGTCATCCTGGAAGAAGGTGCATAACTGCCCTTAATGTCAATCATCTTCCTTCCTTCCAGGTTGTTGCTTATATCTATCGCTGCTACCCGTCTGCGCGGATCCCATTCGCTGGTTAATGAAACCAGCCCGTAATTGTTCTCATTCAGTTTGAAATCCTCAACTTTCATGTCACTCTCAAACAGCAGGTTGTTATATACATCAGAAAGAGTGATGCTGCCGTTCATAGACCCTTCAAAAGTCATCAGTTGACTGTTCTCCTTCTGTCCTTGATTCCTGTTGACCAGGTTGTTGAGATATGAAATGTTGAGGCCTTCAAAACTCATCGTGAGCCTCTCCTCGGGTAACCCTGACAGCTTGCCATCGAGCCTGATGTACCTTGTCCTGCTGCTGACAAGAAGGTTGTCAAACAATGCATTGGTGCTGTCAATGACAATCCGGGCAGGGCTGATGTTCCATGGGATTTGGTTAACGGTGAAGCCGGAAGGAAGTAAAGCAATGGTCATCACCGGCTTGTTCAGCTCATTAAGGCTGAAGAATCCGCTCGCCATCAGCTCACCGAAGGTCCGGCCTCCATCCATGTTATCCCACCTCATTCCCAGGTCAATGGTGTCATTCATGCTTCCTGCCTCCAGGATGAAATTGCCCAGTTCTGACCTGTCAGGCAGTAATACGGTATCAACCTTCATCTCAGCCTTCATCTCAGCACCGGCAAAAGAGCCTGTAAGTGTCATCTGTCCCAGACGGATCCCGGAAAAAGTAATGGCATCCGATTTTACCCCGGCAATCATCTCCGGACGGTCTGACCATAAATGGCCGGTGAGACGGGTACCCTCTGCAATGCTCAGTCCTGTGCCAAGGAAATCATTAAGCTTGTCTATCCTCTTGGCTCTTACGTCTATGGCAAACATGGCTGCAGGTGTCTCTTCGCCCTTGGTATCTTCCGGCTCTCCAAACCGCGAGGGGAGAAGACGGGCAAGCATGACTGCCACTGTATTTTTTATGGCTTCAACAGAGTAACGGCCTCTTACCTCCGCATCGGCGAAGTCAGACCTGAGCTGCAGGAGCGGCTCACCTGCCACAATCTCTGAGGTCACCAGGAAATCATAAATACTCAATTTTCCGTTGGAATTCTCCAGGGTTGAATTGATAAGCCTGAGGTTACCCTCCAGGTTGTCAGTGCGGTTACCCCTGAAGTTGGCGGTTACCAGGGCAGAGGCTCTGAATATTGAATCCTTCTCAATCAGGTTGAGTGTTTTCAGGTCGGCATGGGCAAGATTCAGACTGAAGTCAAACTCGGGCATGCTCTTCTCCAGATCAAACCGGCCCATAAGGTTCATTTCTATGTTGGGCTCCATCACCTCCACGCTGCCATCCCATATATTGTCTGCATATGTTCCTGAGACGGTTATGTTGCGGTAGAGGTAGTTGTTTATCTCCACACTGTCAACCACCCCGGTTATGTTTGCCGTGAGGCGGCGGAAGGACTCGGTGGAACCATCAATCTCTGCATGCATCCACAATCCGCCAAACATCTCCTCATCCCTGGCAATGTAACCCAGATCCACATTGCTTGTCCTGAGAGACCCCCTGAAGCCGAATGTGTTCCGTCCGTCAGGTTTGAGTGACAGGTCAGTGGCAAAAGTTCCCCGTTCAGTTGTCAGCCTGCCGAAAGAGACAAAATCAGTTGTAAAACCGGTGAAGTTACCATTATATGAAATCAGACCCAGGTCATGTATTACCTGGGGCAGTTTGAGGGGCTTCTTTCCCGGAACGGAAAACCTTTCAATATCTGAGGCCCGTGTCTGCATCTCATTGAAATCAATGTACAGAAAACTGTCGTCCAGAACCGGCAGTCCCGAGATGTCAAAATCAAACCTTAACCTGGTTGAAGATTTATAATCCATCCTGATGTCCCTGCCTTTCAGCCCGGCCACCGTACCGCTCACCCTGCCTGACAGGCTTACTTCTTCCTTTATGCCGGCCAGCGGCTGAACAAAATAGGCCAGATCAGAAGTACTGATATCCGAATCGTTGATCCGGATATCCATCCTGACTTCGTTGATGAAATCCTTCCATGAACTGCTGTCACGGGCTGCCAGCAGTACTTCTTCGGCAGAAATGGTGCCGGATTCACTTATAAGATTTACTTCTCTGAAATAAAGCGAATTGTTGTGAACAGCAAAATTCATATCAAGATTTTTTGATATGAATCCGCCGGACTCGCTGAAGCCCAGACCCCGGATCACCATACTGACCGAATCAGGAATGATATGCAGATCACGGATCTTGGTATTGATCCTTTCCAGATGCATGTTCCTGAAATTAACCCTTCCGGGTATGACTCCTGCTGTGTCTGAACTGTCGTACAGGAGGAAAGAACCGTCAATAATGTCAATATCGGCAAACCTGATGTCGGTATTTCTTATGCTGTCACGCTCCCTGTCACTCCTGAGTGTCCGTAAATACTCCGTCAGGTTCATAACTCCGGCACTATCCTTTACCATCCTGAAATCAGGCTCATATATGTCAACCCTTCCAAACCTGTAAAGTTTTTGTGCCGGCCTTATTTCCCTCAGACGCAGGTCAAGCCTCCTGGCACTGAGCAGGGTGTCACCATTCAGATCATTGAAAAGTATGTCGTCTAATACTATTTCGTGCCATATTGAATAATTTACCCTGCCAATACTGATATCCCCACCCGTCTGTTCTGAGATGATCCTGGTGATGCGGCTCACCGTAAATGTCTGTATGCCTGGTATCTGCAGCAGGAGGAAGAGAACGGCAGGCACCATAACCGCTACCGCTGCTATGATGAGAAAGATCCTTCCGATTTTTTTGATAATTTTGGCCATCCGTTAGCGCTGTTCCCGCCGCAGGCGAAGTTATAAAAAAGTGTAATACAAAAATGGCACCAGAAATTACTATCCTCGCGATAGAATCATCCTGTGATGACACCTCGGCAGCGGTGATCTGTGACGGATTCGTCCTTTCAAACCTGATTGCCAACCAGGAGGTGCACCGCGAATATGGCGGCGTGGTACCCGAGCTGGCGTCAAGGGCACACCAGGCAAATATTGTTCCTGTGGTTGACCGTGCGCTTGTGGCAGCGGGGAAGAAGGCAGAAGATATAAGTGCCGTCGCTTTTACCAGGGGCCCCGGACTGCTGGGATCGCTCCTCGTGGGTACCTCCTTTGCAAAGGGGTTCGCACTGGCCCGTAATATTCCGCTTATTGAGGTAAACCACCTGCAAGCTCATGTCATGTCACACTTCGCCATGGAACAGGGAAGGGAAAACCGCATTCCGGGCTTTCCTTTTCTCTGCCTGCTGGTTTCGGGCGGGCATACACAACTGATAGTAATACGTGACTATCTCTCCATGGAGCTCATCGGCAATACCATTGATGATGCTGCCGGGGAGGCATTTGATAAGTGTGCCAAGGTGATGGGGTTGCCTTATCCGGGAGGTCCGGTCATAGACAGGATGGCCGCTGATGGCAACCCGTTTGCCTTCAGTTTTGCCAAACCCAGGATACCGGGACTGAACTTCAGCTTCTCAGGTCTGAAAACCAGCTTCCTCTACTTCCTCCGTGACAGAGTGGGGGAGGATCCGGACTTCATAGGCAAAAACATCAATGACCTGGCCGCCTCACTCCAGCGCACGATAATTGAGATACTGATGGCAAAACTGGTGAGGGCATCAAAGGAGACGGGCATAAGGGAGATAGGAATCGCCGGCGGCGTCTCGGCAAACAAAGGCCTGAGACAGGCAGCTTCGCGGGAAGCAGCCAGACGACAATGGAACCTCTTCCTGCCTGAACTCAGGTATACAACCGATAATGCAGCAATGATAGGCATTACAGGCTATTACAAGTACCTCAGATCAGAATTTACTGACCACTCAGTGGTTCCGGCGGCACGGATTGATACCTGAAAGCTTCTCTGCCTGGATAGAAGTAACGGATTCTGGCAATTCTTTCCGGATAAATGAAATAGTCCAGATCAGCTTCGGCACAGAGTTTTCCTTCACCATCATATAATCTGGCATCAATCATGGCATTCTTTTCGCCCTGATACACCAGGCGTGCTTCCACCGACACCTTCCCTTTACTTATGTGAACAGGCTTGAGGTATCTCACGCTCATGGCTGATGTCACACCGGCAGTACCGGCTTTCACATAGATGCACCATGCAGCTGCCTCGTCAAGCAATGTGGCAATTATGCCCCCATGGAGAACGTTGATGTAACCCTGAAAAAGCATCTCCGGCTGCCATGATGCGTATATCTTCTCGTCATCCTCCTCAAATGAGAGCTTCAACCCTGAACTGTTGCCCGGGCCGCAACCGAAACACATGTTCTGATCCGCATCAAACGGATTCCTTACCTTTCTTCTTTCCGCCATTTTTTGTTTCTTTCCTCTTCCTCTGCTGAGCTATCCAGGCACTCAGGTAAAGGAAGGAGATGATAGTATAGGCAAAACCCATTATAAAGGTGATGGCAGCCAGTGCCAGCGACGGCTCTTCCGTGGGATCAGTGGCTACCTGCATCCGATACCTGTAACCCGTGACTGACATCAACATCACCGTTCCGCCAAGCAAAAAGCCAAGAAATACCATCAGACCGTCAATGTGGTTGGTACTCCTGTAAATGGGACTCTTCCTGAACTCTGCATATGATGCCCTGGCATATGCCTCAGCACGCTTACGGGCTTCCGCCTGACGGTAATCAACCCAGGCCTGGTAATTTTTCCTGGCTTCCTCCTCAGTAATATTCCTCCCGTGCGGATGCGATGTCAGATACTCATACGCCTCTGTGATGCGGATGAACATATTATGAGCCTCAGGCGAAGGATTACGGTCAGGATGGTACTCCATCGCCTTCTTCCTGTATGCTTTGCGGATCTCCTCATCGGAAACCCCCTGCTTTATCCCAAGTACCCTATAGTAATCCCACAGATTCATCTTCAAACTTGATTCTAAATAAGAACTTTTTTTTCAGTCCTGATATTCCCGGGGTTGTTTTTACCGTTATTCTTTTAATTTTGCAATTTAAAATGAATCTAAATAATGATGTTTAATGGATAGCTCCCGGCTCTTATTTGCCTTCGGCATCACACTTTTTGCCGGCCTTGCAACCGGGATAGGAGGGTTGATTGCGTTCTTTGCCAAACGGACCAAAACCACTTTCCTGGCTTTTTCACTAGGCTTCTCAGCCGGTGTGATGATATTCATCTCCTTCACTGAGATACTGACTGAGGCGGGACACCTGATGCAACTATCCTATGACCATGACACAGCCGCATGGCTTACATTCTTCTCTTTTATTGCAGGGATAGGTCTTTCTGCTGCCATTGATAAGATTCTTCCGTCCGAGGGCAACCCTCATGAGCTCAAGAGGGTGGAACAGATGCATCCTGAGGTGCGTGACCCTGACAAGCCTGAGTGTCAGGGCAGACGGGTGCAGAGGCGTATAGGGAGAGGAGTAAGAGACCGTAAACTTATGAGACTGGGAGTATTCACTGCAGTTGCAATAGGGATCCACAACTTCCCGGAAGGGATAGCCACCTTCATGTCAGCAATGTCTGACGTAGCAGTGGGGATAAGCATAGCGTTAGCCGTTGCCATTCACAACATCCCTGAAGGAATAGCTGTCTCTGTACCGGTATACTATGCCACCGGATCAAGGAGAAAAGCGCTTACATGGTCAGTACTGTCAGGTTTTTCCGAACCCATTGGAGCGCTGGCTGGTTATTTTATCCTTACCCTGTTCAAAACCGATGTGAGCCTGGGATATGTCTTTGCCATGGTGGCAGGCATAATGGTCTATATCTCATTTGATGAGTTGCTTCCGGCCGCCCACAAGTACGGCAAGCATCACGTGGCAATCTACGGACTGGTAAGTGGCATGATAGTGATAGGCCTGAGCCTGATCTTGCTGGGATAAAGGATGCCTGCCTGATTTGAGCCTGCAGCCCAGGTCAGTGACTGATATTTGCAGTCTCCTGTGGCACGTGTTTGTGCCTGAAGAGTATGGCGAAAAGTACCGCAACCACAAGTGCATACCCGGCAAAGGCAAACCAGATCCCCTTCCAGTCAAACGCACCTGTGTCAAGGGTGAAAAACTTATCAATCACTATACCGCTTATCCTGCTTCCCAGGAATGCCCCGAAACCATTGGTCATCATCATGAACAGCCCCTGGGCGCTGGCGCGTATGTCAGGAGTGCTCTGTGTCTCCACGAAGAGCGATCCGGATATATTGAAGAAATCAAAAGCCATACCATAGATGATGCATGAAAGGATGATCATCCAGAGCCCTCCGGCAGGGTTTCCAAGACCGAAGAGGCCGAAACGCAGTACCCAGGCCGCCATACTCATGAGCATCACCTTCTTTATTCCGAACTTCTTAAGGAAAAAGGGAATGGTAAGAATGAACAGGGTTTCGGATATCTGTGATACTGACATGATTATTGCAGGGTACTTAACCGCCAGCAGGTCCCTGTATGCGGGTATCTTTGCAAAATCATGCAGGAAAGTGTCACCATAAGCATTGGTAAGCTGCAGGGCTGCCCCCAGCAGCATGGCAAAGATGAAAAAGAGAGCCATCTTGGTGCTCCTGAACAACTTGAAGGCATTGAGTCCCAGCTCTTCCACCAGTTTTTTCTTGTGCCCTCTTGCCAGTGGCGGACATTTGGGAAGGGTGAATGCATAGATGCCAAGTACCAGTGAGGCAGCTGCCGCAACGTAGAACTGAAGCGGCGAGGTCTCAAAACCAAGCAGGCTTACAACCCACAGTGCCACAATGAATCCTATTGTGCCCCATACCCTCACCGGCGGATAATCCTTAATGATATCCATGCCGCTGTTCTTCATTGAACTGTAGGCCACCGTGATTGCCAGAGCCAGGGTGGGCATGTAAAACATCATTGTTAGCAGCAGCACCCAGAAAAAGGTGTCCGGATTGTCTATCGCCGGCAATGATGAAAGCAGTATTGCTCCGGCGATGTGAAATATGCCGTAAAGCCTCTCGGCATTGACCCACCTGTCTGCAATGATACCGGCTATGGCCGGCATGAACAGCGATGCCAGACCCATGGTTGAGAATATGGCCCCGAAATCGGTACCTGACCAGTTCTTGTTCTGAAACCAGTATGCTCCGATGGTGAGCAGCCATGCCCCCCAGATGAAAAACTGGAGGAAGTTCATGATGATAAGCCGGCCTTTAAGTCCCATAGCCCCGAATTATTTGTTAGTGTTGATCTGCGAAGATAACAACCTATTCACTTCAGTAGCCCTGCGCTGACAAAATGTTGAAAAAAAGGCCCCTTG
>JAAZBN010000018.1 GCA_012513795.1 Bacteroidales bacterium
ATGATTTTTAAAGCATAATTACCAAACCCTAATCAACTTGTCTATGACAAAATCAATTAATGCATTCAGAAGAAATCCCGGCCACGGGAACAGTGGCCTGAGGATTTTGCTGATCCTTGTCATGATGACATCTGCGCTGACCCTCTTTTCACAGAATATCACTGTGAGAGGAACGGTGACTGATGCCGAGACGGGAGAAGCCATGATTGGCCTGAACGTGGTTGTCAAGGGCACAACCCGTGGTGTGGCCACTGACCTAAATGGCAATTACACGGTGACCGACTGCCCGCCTGATGCCACCCTGGTATTCTCGTTTGTGGGCTATGAGGAGGTTGAAGAGCCTGTTCGCGGGCGCACCGTGATAGATGTTGCCATGTCGCCTTCAAGTGAGCTTGTGGAGGATGTGGTTGTGATCGGTTACGGAACCGTCAGCAAGAGGGATGTGACCGGTTCGGTTGCTTCAGTGCAGGGTGAAGATCTTGCGCGTGTACCCGTTTCCACGGCAGCTGAAGCTCTGACCGGAAAGCTGGCCGGTGTACACATTGTTACCACTGAAGGATCGCCTGACGCGGAGATAAACATACGTGTGCGCGGCGGGGGTTCTATCACACAGAGCAACTCACCCCTCTTCATCGTTGATGGTTTCCCTGTTGACAATATCACGGACATCCCGCCATCAACAATACAGTCAATTGATGTGCTGAAGGATGCCTCCTCAACAGCCATCTATGGCGCACGCGGCGCCAACGGGGTTATAATCATCACCACAAAAGGCGGCGAGGAAGGCAAACCAAGGGTTAATTACAATGCCTATTACGGCATGAAGAAAGTGGCCAGCCACCTCAACTTAGTCACTGTTGAGGATTACATGAAATGGCAGTATGAGTATGCCCTGCTCGCTGACAATCTTGAGAACTATGAGCGCTATTTCGGCAATTACCAGGACATTGACCTCTATGCCGGGCAGCCAACAACCAACTGGTTTGATCAGGTTTTCGGGCACATCGGGAAGGTATTCAATCATGACCTGAACGTTACCGGAGGGAGTGATAAATTCAGGTATTCGGCCACCTATGCAGGCATAAGAAGCGATGAGATCATGCTTTCCTCTGAATATAAGCGTGACAACCTGTCGCTTAAGCTTGACCATAAGGCAGGTGAAAGAGTTGAGCTCTCCTTCTCGGTACGCTATTCTGATCTGAAGATCTTCGGCGCGGGAGCCACTGACCAGGGAGGAGCAACGCCCAATGATGCCAGGGTAAAGCAGACAATGCTGTTCGTGCCCATACCCTTTAACTCTGTAGGAGACTTTGATGACACAGACCTGGCCGCCAGCATGACCAATCCGCTTGACAACGTCAGGGACAACGACCGTCAGCAGCTCAGGAAGAGGTTCAACCTCGGCGGCAGCTTCGCATGGGAGATTTTTGACGGACTCCTCTTCCGCAGTGAGGCAGGTCTTGACAATTATGTCAACAATGACGAACGGTTCTACGGTCTTACCACTTATTATGTCAGGAACACACCCACGGCCGATTACCAGAATATGCCTGCCCTGGAAGCCTATGAAAGAAAGGGCAACGGTATAAGGAGCACCAACACCCTGAATTATGATTTCGCAAACCTGTTAGGCGATACCGGCCATTCACTCACGCTGCTCGCCGGCCAGGAGGTGCTTGTAACAAAGACGAACACAATGTTCAACCAGATATGGGGATTCCCTGACTTCTTCACAGGTGAGGATGCCTACAAGCTGGTCAGCCAGGGTTACTCCAACAGCTACACAAATACATACAATCCTGATGACAAGCTGCTCTCGTTCTTCGGAAGGGTGATGTATGACTACAGGGGAAGGTATCTCTTCTCGGCTACCTACAGGGCTGACGGCTCAAGCAAGTTCTCTGCCGTCAACCGCTGGGGTTACTTCCCGTCAGCCGCCATTGCATGGAGGATCTCGGAGGAGGAATTCATGAAGGGCATCTCCAACACGCTGAACAACCTCAAGATCAGGTTCAGCTATGGTACGGCAGGGAACAACAACATACCGGCCAACCAGATAGCCCAGATATTTACAGCCCGGTCCACCTCATGGATCAACGGCTTCTCCTCATTCTGGGCTCCTTCAACAACCATGGCAAACCCTGATCTTAAATGGGAGACAACATTTACACGTAACCTGGGGCTCGACTTCGGATTCTTCAGGAACCGCATAAACGGCAGCGTGGAACTTTATCGCAATAACACCAAAGACCTGCTGATAGAATTCCCCGTATCCGGTACGGGATACAACACCCAGTACAGGAACATGGGAGAAACGGAAAACAAGGGCCTGGAGTTTGAACTGAACCTGGTAGCACTCAATGCAAAGAAGTACGGCCTTAATTTCGGGTTCAACATCGGATTCAACAAAAACAAGATACTCTCTCTCGGGGTGATGAATGATTTCGGGCAGAACACCAGCTGGGCATCAACCGAGATAGGGAATGACTACTGGATTGCCCTGGGTGGCTCAGTGGGTGAGATGTACGGTTACATAAATGACGGCCGCTATGAGGTCTCAGACTTCTCAGGGTACGATGCGGAAGCAGATGAATGGATTCTCAATGAGGGTGTAGTTGACAATTCAAATGTAATAGGAACAGTGCGTCCCGGCAGCCTGAAGCTGAGGGATCTCACCGGCGATGGTCTGGTGACGGTTGCTGACGGCTCGGTGATTGGCAATGCCAACCCGGTGCATACGGGAGGATTTACTGTTGAAGGGTACTTCTACGGATTTGACCTCTCCGCGCTGTTCAACTGGAGCTATGGCAATGATATCTACAATGCCAACAAGATTGAATATACAACATCAAGGTATGCATTCCGCAACCTGATTGACGTAATGGCAGAGGGTAACAGGTGGACCAACCTTGATGCGGCCACGGGTACACTGGTCAATGATCCAGCCACACTTGCTTCTATGAATGCGAACACAACCATGTGGTCACCCTTCATGAGCAGGCATGTGTTCAGTGACTGGGCTGTGGAAGACGGTTCTTTCCTCAGGCTCAATACCCTTACCCTGGGGTACTCGCTACCCGAACTGGTTACTTCAAGGCTTAATATTCAGCGATTGAGGTTGTATGTTTCAGGGTACAACGTATTCGTGCTGACCAATTATTCGGGCTTTGACCCGGAAGTCTCTTCCAGGAGGAACACTGTTCTTACCCCGGGGCTTGACTATTCGGCCTATCCGAAGAGCAGACAGTTGCTGTTTGGTGTGAATCTTACATTTTAATCTGATTAAAA
>JAAZBN010000151.1 GCA_012513795.1 Bacteroidales bacterium
ACCGGCGTGCCACAGGAGGAGATGTATATCAACCTCGCAGGAGGAGTTGACAAACCCATTGGCGGTATTTCTTCCATGGAGGTTGACTGGGTTCGGGTTTACCAGCCCAAATAACTGCACAAAAAAAGGATATTATGCATCAATACAGGTACCGCCGGGTCTGAGACCCGGCGGTACCTGTATGCAGGCAGTAAACTGATTGGTTTGCGGAGCGATGGGTCTGAGACCCGTTGTTGCCAATTTTTATGCAGGTATCTGTAACATTTGGGGTGTTCAGGCCGTCTTTATAGTGTCAGTGCATTGACCTGGATGACCGTAAAAGAGTACAATAACGCCGTCAGGGAGTTCGGAGACCACGTCTACCGTTTCATCCTCCGCAGCATAAAGGACAGCCACAGGGCTGACGATATTGTACAGGATACCTATGAGAAGCTGTGGCGGTGCGTCACTGAAATAGAATACGGCGCAGTGAAATCATGGCTCTTTTCAACAGCATACAACAGGATGATTGATGTTATCAGGAAAGACTCCAGAATTATAGGTATTGAGTATTATGATGACACCTCACTCTATGCGGAAGAGAGCAGCAACGACCTTAACGAGGTGTTGCACCGGGCACTGGAAAAGCTGCCTGCAGTTCAGCGGTCAGTCATACTGCTGCGTGACTATGAAGGATATAACTACAGGGAGATAGGCGAAATAACCGGATTATCGGAACCGCAGGTCAAGACCTATATCTTCAGGGGACGTGTGGCTCTCAGGAATTATCTGGTAAAAACATCGGTATGGCAATAACGGAAGATATGGAATTTCCCCGGCTGACACCGTCTGGCGACAGGCTTCCCCCGGGCTGCAGGTTGTTCCGAAAGCCGGAGGAGCTGACCGAGGAACAGTTTGACCTGCTGGCGGCTGCATGGGCAGAAGAAGCCCTCGAGGGCGATGCATTGTCTGAGGCAGAATCGGTCATGGCCGCCGGTAACGGCAGAAGGGAACGTGCGGAGAGCTTCCGTCGCCTCCGTCTTGCTCCAGGCAGTGAACACTGGCCCGGCATGCGGTCATGTCTCAGGCCTGATCCCGTCAGTCTATCATTCCGCCGGGCAATCATGCCGGCTTTGATGGCCGCCGCCATGCTGGCGCTGATCATCGCAGGACCGGCGTCAGGCAGGCTGAAAAGCAGGAAATCAACCGGTATTGCCACAGCTCCTCCAACCATTGCTGCCGCAGAGATACCTGCATCCCACCCCATTGTGGTAAAAGAGATCAGGAATGAGGCTGAGGCTAATGTCGTTATGGCAGAAAGCAGATACGATGAGGTTCAGGAATATAGCCCCGCAGAAGAGAGCAGTCAGATTGAGGGTGACCTTAGCACCTCTTCCGGTACGGGTCGTGCATTACCATTGGTCCTCGCATATAATGAGGCTGCTATCTCTTCTCTTTCGTCAGGAATAAATCACCAAATGGCCCCGGTCAGTATGACAGAGATCACCCCGTCGCCCCCCCTGTCACAGGAGAAGAACTGGATGCTCAGAGGCATCACCCTGATAGCCGGCGCTGTGACCGGAAAAGAAAAGGAGATAGACGGATATGCCATCGCCAACAGCTGTGTCAGCGGCATTAACAGCCTTCTGGGATGGGAGATGGAACTGGAAAAGGTGAGCAACAGGGCAGGTGATCCTGTGGCAGTCAGCTTCAGTTCATCGCTGCTTTCATTTACAAAACCATTGAACAAAATTATTCCCTGATTGTAACTTTCCGGCAGGGTTGATCGTCCCAGCAATAAATAACAAACAACTTGTATCCATGAAAAGAATATTGATTTTATCAGTGCTCGTTTTTGCCTTTCTGATTCCCGTAGTGGCACAGGAGAAGGAAGAAAAAATAAAGGAGCTGGAAGAGCTTGAACAGCAGACAGAAAAGACAACTCCGCCTGACACCGTCATTGCAGCCCCGGAGGACACACTGGCCGTGATCATGGCAGAAGATGAAGAAGTTGCAGTAGTGGTAAGCGAGGAGAAAGGGGACACATCGCGCGTAAAAATCGGAGAGATAGTGACCATAGAGGACACCGGTGAAGAGACCGTCATCAGGATCGGCAAGAAGGCAGTAAAAATCCTCGAGGATGACAATGATACCGGTATCACCCGGGAGGAAGAGGAAGACTATGAAGGAGTAAGATATACCGGCCAGACCCGCAGGGACTTTGACGGCCATCTTGGCGGACTTGAGCTGGGCTTCAACGGTTACTCAACGG
>JAAZBN010000152.1 GCA_012513795.1 Bacteroidales bacterium
ATGCTCCTTTACTGCCCTGACGCAGCTGCTTTTTATTGATGAGAGGAAGGGGTCATTGGATTTCTCGGGCACCAGCACGAGGGTTATTCCCTCAGCTGTTACGTTGATTTCACCAACCATGCCCAGTGTGACGATGTCACTACCCTTTTCAGGATGGGATACCATCCGGAGGGCGTTGAGAATGTTTTCTTTTGTGTACATATTGGTCTACAATTCTTGATGCTCTACGAGCATCTTTTGGTTATGCGGTCATCTACAATTCTTGATGCCCTACAGGCATCTACAATTCTTGATGCTCTACGAGCATCCTTTGGTTATGCGGTCTTTCGTTCAAAAATGCTTGATGCCCTGCGGGCAGGGATCAGCCTTTAGTTTCCATTCTTCATTCCTTAACACAATCAGGTTGACTATAGTTCATCCGCCGGATCCCAGAACCGTTCGCGGAACTCCACCACTCGGTCATCTTCAACGGTGAATCCCTCGTTCTCCAGAAGTTGCTGCATGGTTGAAGATGTGCCGAAGTGGTGTTTGCCGGTGAGGATTCCGTTGCGGTTCAGGACGCGGTGTGCAGGGATGAATCCATGACCATGGTGTGATGAGTTCAGAGCCCATCCCACCATTCTTGCCGAGCTGCCGGTGCCAAGGTATCTTGCGATGGCGCCGTAGGAGGTTACCCTGCCATAGGGTATCAGCCTGGTGACATCATATACGCGGCTGAAGAAGCCTTCGTTATCACCGTTCGGGACTGATGATCTCTTTGTCATTGGGCAGTCGGAAAGAAAGATAGTTAATTGGCACACCCTGGTTAAGGAACATCTGTTCGTAATACGTTCGGATTGACAGCAGTGGATCTCCGGACATCTCGTGGTGCAGGTCAGTGACGCTTGTAATAACGTCCAGTCCGTTTACCCGGACGAGTTCCGCGGTGTACTGATACAGTTCCAGGCAATCGGTCTTCAGGTGCACCTGGCCTCTGTTCCTGAGGTAGCTCCTGTAAAGGTTGAGGAAGTAAGGACCTGAGAGTCTCTTCTTTTCCCTGCTTCTCTTCATCTGCGGGTCAGGAAATGTGAGCCAGATCTCATCAACTTCACCGGGAGAGAAGAATGAGCCGGTAAATTCTATCCTGGTACGGAGAAAGGCAGCATTGGGGAGCCTGAGGTTATGAGACTCCTTTGCTCCTCGCCACATGCGGGCTCCCTTGATATCTATACCGATGAAGTTTCTGTCGGGGAACCGGCTGGCCAGTCCTACAGTGTACTCACCCTTGCCGCATCCAAGTTCCAGGGTGATGGGGTTGCTGTTTCCGAACCATTCACGGTGCCAATTGCCTTTAAGGCTGTGATCACGCCTGAAGACCTCATCGAATGGCGGTTCGATCACATGGTCGAACCCTTTCATCTCAGCCCATCGTGCATGTTTGTTCTTGCCCAAAGCCCCGGTTATTTTCTGCTCCCCTCCCTGAGGGAGATCTTTATTCCCATGTCATAGACACCCTTCAGGATCGTGTCTCGCATTCCGTGTGCAACCCTGAAGTGATATTCTCCATGTTCGGGGAAGTAAACATTTGATTTATAGGGAATAGTGAGTTCACGCACATCGCCGGTGCCCTTGCCGAGCCACCGCCCTTTTTCATCAGTCACCATAGCATGAATGGTGTCTGTCATAACGGAACCTGAGGGGAAGGTTGTCATCATGAACAGATAGATGTTCCTGTACGGGTAAGCGGTTGAGGTACGCAGTGACAGTTCCATGTTATAGGTTCTGACTGTGTCATTAATAGCACATGAATACCTGGCCGGGTCAAACATGCTCCAGTTACCCCCTTCCAGGGTGTAGTTCTCAGAGTAATGTATGCTGCGGTCACATGACACTGCGGCTGCCGCCAGTATGATTGCGGCCATGATGATCTTACTTCTGCTTCCTCTCATTTCTCCTGTGGAATGATCTTCTTTTTCCCTTTCCTTCCCGGCTCTGGCTCTTCGTTTCAAACCTGGTCAGGCCGCTGTTCTGCAGCAGAAGGTCGTTGCCTTTGCCTATCCTGTCCCTGTGCGGTCCTGTCAGCAGGCTCTCCGGTTTGATGCCCTTGCGATTGAGCCGGATGATCTCGCGCACCCTTTCCACCGGCACAGGGGTCATGTCAGCCGCTATGCGCGGATCGGTGGAGTACCAGTAGACGCCTGTGTGCACCTCCATCTTGACGAAGTAGGCTGTCCCGCCGGCCAGCTCAAGCGATACCTCCCTGGAGGGGAATTCCTTCTGGGCATCAATGTAGCAGTCGAGTTCATAATTGAGACAGCACTTGAGTTTTCCGCACTGACCGGCAAGTTTCTGGGGATTGAGTGACAGATCCTGGTAGCGGGCGTGGGAGGTGGTCACCGAATTAAAGTTGGAGAGGTGAGTGGAGCAGCAGAGTTCTCTTCCGCAGGTACCTATGCCACCTATACGACCGGCCTCCTGGCGGGCTCCTATCTGCCGCATCTCTATCCTGACATGGAACTCCTCGGCCAGCACCTTGATAAGCTGCCTGAAATCAACCCTCTCGTCGGCCAGGTAATAGAAGATGGCTTTGGTCTTGTCACCCTGGTACTCCACATCTCCTATCTTCATGGCCAGACCCAGGTTCTCTGCTATCTGCCTTGAACGAAGCATGGTGGAATCCTCGAGCTTCTTCGCTTCATCCCATTTCTGCAGGTCGACAGGCCTGGCCTTTCTGTAAACCTTCTTCATCTCCTCAACAACGGGCCTGATCTTCATCTTCTTCAGCTGTTCACGGACGAGGTACCCGGTCATGGAGACATATCCTATATCATGTCCCGGAGAGGCCTCCACGGCCACTATGTCATCAACCTCAAGCCTGAGTCCGTTTACATTGCGATAGAATCCTTTCCTTGTGTTCTTGAAGCGAACTTCAACGACCTCGTTGCAGCGGTCATCAAAGGGGAGATCGGCAAGCCAGTTGTATTCACTCAGCTTGTGTGTCCCGGGAGTATATTTTGTCTCAGGTCTTACCGGCTCCTCTCCGGGCTGAACCTGCATATCTTCGTTAATCATAACAACACTTTTCCGTTTGCGCCCCGGAGAATCAATTTCTCCGGTTTATGCAAGGTGAATGCAAAATTAGCAATAAAAGAGCTATTATCAAGCAATTCCCTTCAGTTACCTGATCAGTCTCATTGTCTTGAGCGCAAGATCCAGAAAGATCATTTTGGTGTTACCATTGCTTTCAACGTGGGCATATGCCAGGTTAAACTCACTGTTAAGAGCATTGATATTCTTTTCGTTAATGAAGGGGTGGAACTTTTCCGAGAACTCATCCTCCGCTCTGGTGAGGTAGACAATACGGTTTTCTCTTCCGTTAAAGTTGAGTATGAAGTTCTCGCGGATAAGCCTTAGAGCATAGGAGAGGAAGCTCTTCTGTCTTTCCCTTCCCAGGGCCGCGGTTTCTTCAGACCAGGTGACAAGGGAGTGGATGTCACGGGTCCATGCCGTACGCATCAGCCGCGTGAAACGGTCGAGATGCACAGCAGTGTTCCCATCTTCACGTGCAAGCTCCATGGCCCTGACCATATTGCCGTTGGCAATGGCAGCAATCTCCGAAGCCCTGACAGGATCCATACCCGTGCTGTTTGCCAGGTGAGCGCTCAGCTCCTCTGATGGGATGGCGGGAATACGAATGTGCTGACAGCGCGAGGTAATGGTAGGCAGGAGCTTGTCATCCTCTTCTGAGACCAGGATGAAGAGGGTTCGCGCAGGTGGCTCCTCGATGATCTTCAGCAGCTTGTTGGCCGTCTCGGGATTCATCTTCTCCGGGAGCCAGACGATCATGATCTTGAAGTCTGATTCAAACGACTTCAGGCTCAGTTTCCGGATTATTTCCGCTGCCTCGGCAACGGGTATCAGCGCCTGCTCGTTGGCCACCTCCATGGCTTCTGTCCAGGTGCTGAGGGTAAACCACGGAGAACGAAGTACCATCTCGCGCCACTGTGAGATGTAAGTGTCACTCACCGGCTCAGTACCCGACTTCTTCTTTATCACAGGGAATACGAAATGGAGGTCGGGATGAATAAGCCTGTCATATTTGACACATGACGGGCATTTGCCACATGCATCTTCTGCAGTTCGGTTTTCGCAACTGATAAAACGGGCAAAGGCCAGGGCAATGGCAAACTTGCCGCTGCCGGGCGGTCCGTAGAAAAGGAGTGCATGACTCACCCGGTTCTCCGCTACGGAGTGCCTGAGCCTGTCAATGACTGCCTTCTGTCCGGGTATCTGTGAAAAATCCATCCTGCTATTTGCCTGACGAAGAGCAAATGTAGTAAAAAATGGAAGATATTCCGGTTGCAGGTCTACCGGTAAAGGGGTATCAGTACTTCATAAAGCGGAACTGCAATCTCAAGGGGCCGCAGGGCCGCAGCTGCCACGCAAAATTGTAATAACTATCAGTAAGTCAGTAATAAGCAGTCCCGGTCCTCCATTCCTCCTACTGGTAACGGCAGGTAAATCAGAGCGCTGCCAGGGCGCCGTCATAATCAGGCTCTTGGACAATTTCGGGAACCAGTTCCGTATAGACAACCCTTCCCTCTTCATCAATCACCACCACGCTGCGCGCATAGAGGCCTGCCATCGGGCCGTCAATGATATCCACACCGTAATCCCTGCCGAAATTGCCGTCACGGAATCCTGAGAGGGTGATCACGTTATTTATTCCTTCCGTGGAACAGAAGCGGCCATGGGCGAAGGGCAGATCTTTAGAGATTGCCAGTACAACTGCGTTATCCTGCCCGGCTGCCAGAACATTGAATTTGCGGACTGAAGCCGCACAGACGGCGGTATCAAGGCTGGGGAAGATGTTCAGGATGACCTTCTTGCCAGAAAATTCATCAAGTGAAAGTGAGCTAAGATCTGATTTTACGAGGGTGAATGAGGGAGCCTTGCTTCCCTTCTCCGGGAGTGAGCCTGAAGTGCTGACCTGATTGCCTTTGAGTGTAATTTTTGCCATATTTTTGTTTTAAAATTAAACTATTCATTTTGTTTAATGAACAATCCTGGAACAATAAGGTTTTCCAAATTGGTTAACTTTGTACTCCTGTATAAGCAAAAATTAAACAATTCTGATTATGAAAATCATTGACAACTTTGACTTTAAGGGTCTGAAGGCTATTGTAAGGGTTGATTTCAACGTGCCGCTTGACAAGCAGACACGTGAGGTGACTGATGACACACGTATCCGAGGGGCCCTTAGGACCATAAAGAAGATTACTGCCGACGGCGGTTCGGCAATCCTTATGTCACATCTCGGACGGCCACAGGGGGTCATGGAGAAATACTCTCTGAAGCATGTACTCCCCGTGCTGGAAAAGCATCTGGGCATGAAGGTGGCCTTTGCGACTGACGCCCTTGGCGAAGAGGCAGCTGCAATGGCTGCGTCACTCAAGCCCGGTGAGGTAATGATGCTGGAGAATGTAAGATTCTATCCCGAGGAGGAAGGCAAACCAATCCTTTCTGACAGTGCAACCGATGAGGAGAAGAAAGCTGCCAAGGCTGAGCTGAAGGTGAAGCAGAAGGAGATGGCCCGGAGACTTTCGACCTATGCTGATGTGTACGTCAATGATGCCTTCGGCACTGCTCACAGGGCACATGCAACCACGGCAGTGATAGCTGACTATTTTCCGGAAGAGAAAAGGATGTTTGGCTTCCTTATCAACAGTGAGCTGGCGGCAATGGACAGGGTACTCAAGAGCGCGCAAAAACCATTCACTGCCATAATGGGAGGAGCAAAGGTGTCAGATAAGATAGGGATCATTGAAAACCTCCTTGACAGGGTAGATAACCTGATAATCGGGGGAGGCATGACATATACCTTTATCAAAGTCATGGGAGGCAGGATAGGCAACTCGCTTTGCGAGGACGAGAAACTGGAGATGGCCAAGGGCATAATAGAAAAGGCCAGGGATAAAGGAGTGAACCTCATCTTCCCAGTTGACAGCGTCAACGCTGACAGGTTTGATCCGGAAGCGAATGTATATATCTCCGCAATTGATGATGTGAATGACGGCTGGATGGGGCTTGACATAGGAGAGGAGAGCGTCACTCTCTTTTCAAAGGTGATCGGTGACTCGAAGACCATCCTCTGGAACGGACCGATGGGTGTCTTTGAGATGAACAAGTTCGATGACGGCACCAAGGGGATTGCATTGGCGGTGGCTGAGGCCACTGACAAAGGGGCCTTCTCGCTGGTCGGCGGGGGTGACTCAGTAGCAGCGGTCAATATGCTGGGCCTGGCAGACAGGATCAGTTATGTCTCCACCGGTGGCGGAGCCATGCTGGAATATATGGAAGGTAAGAAGCTGCCGGGCATAACTGCCATCAGGGGAGAATGATGAAACATTGGCTCATACCGGCTCTGGCTGCGCTCCTGCTGTTTGCAGGCTGCGGCAGCGAGGATCAGAAGACCTCGGGAACAATCACTCTGACCAATGAGCTGTATGAGGCTGACTCATATTATTATGCGCTGGGGCTCTCCTTTGTTGAGGCGAAGGAGGTCCCCACGCTTCCCGACGCCTACAGGGCTGACATTAAGCTGATGGCAGGGCCGGTCACAACAGGCGGCCCGGTTGTGGCATTTCTCTCCGCCAACACCCTTGATCCGCCGTTTGCACTGGCGGGGGCATACGGGTCAGAGAGCGAAGCAAAAAGTGCTTTCAACGGACTTAAGAGCATTGGCATCTATTCATGGGTTGATCTGGCAGCACCCCTGGCAGCCAGCCAGGTATGGATCATCAAGAACCGCGATGCCACCTACGCCAAACTGAGAATAATCAGGGTCACCCTTGACGAGGCAGCTTCGCCACCCGAAGCCAGCTGCACACTCGAGTGGGTCTGGCAGCCCGATGGCTCGTCAACATTCCAGTGACAGCATGAAAATTTCTTCACCGGCAGAGATCTTCAGCATAGCAGACGACAGCTCCTTTAATCATCTTGCCCTGGAGATTTTTCGCTTCCAGGCAACAGAGTGCAAGCTGTACAGGGAGTATCTCAACCTTCTTGGTGTTGATCCCGGGAGAGTGAGCTCAGTCTTTTCCATTCCCTTCATGCCCATATCCTTCTTCAGGGATCATACTGTCATGACCGGAGACGGACCGGCGGAAATAATATTCCAGAGCAGCGGCACCACCGGAGTCAGACAGAGCAGTCATCATGTAAAGGTCCTTTCTCTCTATGACCGTAGCCTGGAAGAAGGATTCAGGCTCTTTTACGGCGACCCTTCAGGTTATGCAATAACCGGATTGCTGCCGTCATACCTGGAAAGGAAGGGTTCTTCTCTTATCTATATGGTTAACAGGTTGATGCAGCTTTCGGGAAGTGATGCCGGCGGATTTTTCATTGATGATCATTCAGCCCTCTTTCATGCCGTTGAGAGGGCGCGGGAGGCAGGTCTGCAGGTGCTGATGATAGGTGTCACCTATGCCCTGCTTGATCTGGCAGAGAAGTATCCACGTGATCTCTCTGACGTGATCATCATGGAGACAGGAGGAATGAAGGGCAGGAGGCGCGAGATGATCAGGGAGGAGGTGCATGATATAATCATGAATGCCTTTGGTGTCAGCACCGTACACTCAGAGTATGGCATGACCGAACTGCTCAGCCAGGCCTGGTCAGCAGGTCAGGGTCTCTTCAGCACTCCGCCCTGGATGAAGGTGCTGATACGCGACAGCCATGATCCGATGTCACGTACTGCTGAAGCTGGTGCGGCAGGAGGCATCAGTGTCATAGACCTGGCCAACCTCTGGTCATGTTCATTCATTGACACTGCCGATCTGGGCAGAATTCATCCGGGTGGCAAATTCGAGGTACAGGGTCGTTTTGATGCGGCCGACATACGCGGCTGCAACCTGCTGGTAAGCTGAGATCAGCCGGCAGGACCGCAGGACCGCAGGACCGCAGGACCGCAGGACTGCAAGACCACAAGACCCCAGTACTGCCGCCAAAGGCGGCCAGACCTTCAGATTGAGGAGCAACGCGACGAAACCCCGCACACGAAGTGTCGGGGCCTTCAGATCTTCAACTTAGCCTTAATGTCTGCAGGAACAGCATCCTTATGGACCATGATGAATATGGTCTTGGCCCTTACGTAGCTCTCTGACATATTCAGGTAGCCGCCATGAGGATTCCTGTCAGTGCCCCACGAGTTTTTTGTAATATAGTATTTATTGCCGTTCTGGTCCTTCACAATTCCTGTGACATGCATCAGGTGGTCATCGGAAGTGACAAAGGTCTCGTACCCTTTCTGACGTATCTCCTGTGTGACCTCTATCTCAGGCTGGGGTCTGTCAAACATACCCGGAATGGGTGTGCGGTCTGAAGGCATCCCCTCAAACCGGGCCCTGTCAGTATTTGCCGGGATTTCCATCTTTGACATGTCAGGATTGATAGCTACGCCGCTGGCATGTGAGAAACCCCTCTCGCTCACGTCGCCATCCCAGTTGACAGTATAACCGTTGGTCAGGGCAAAGTCCATGATCTGGATGAGTTCATCAACCGGCACATTGTGAAAGCGGTTCATCTCCCAGTTGTCAGGCACCTCGAGGAGTCCCTCCGTATAGAACGGGAAATGTGAGAATGAGGTAATATGTACATAATCGTCCATGTTTAATCCAAGACTGGCAGCAAATGATTTCGGGGTATAGCTCTGACCCTTGTAGTTAAAGGTTTCAGGCACTTCTCCCAGGTAGATGTCAAGAATGGCTCCGGTGACCTCGTTTGACTCCTTGCTGAGGCGTTTCATCTTAACGGGAACAGCTGTCACGGCATCGATATATGACTGCAGTTCACGGTGGTTATGCACCGGGGAGTCATAGCTGATGCCCGTGTATGCCTCCTGCGGTACTATCCCGTCTTCACGGAATACCCTCAGCCATGAGGGAGAGAGGCTCCCTTCGCCCAGGTTGCCCTTGCCCAGGCGCAGGTAGTTGTCGAGGATCCTGTTTTCATAGGTCTTTCTTACTATGAACATTTCGGAGAGGTCATATTCGCCCTTGCCCATCCGCAGGAGCTCTGATTCCATGAAGGAGGTTGTGGCGAAGCACCAGCAGGTACCTGTGGCCGACTGGTTCTTGACCGGGGAGGCGGGATTTGAGACCACGGTGGTGAATTTGAATCCCTCAGGTTCGGCTGCTGCCTGTTTTTTTGCCTTCTGGGCCTGCAGGGGCATGGCAGCGACGGCCAATGCAAAGAGTAATGACAATGATCTTTTCATTTTTATATTTGTTTGGTTGTTTTTCAGCAGGCACTAAAGTATTCAATTATTATTAAAGGCGAAATGTTTTTTAGCAGTGGTTTGGTGAGCATCGGACCCTGAAGAATGGAGCTGGAGGGTTGAATGCAGGCACCGGGGATTAACCGGCATGTTCCGCGGATTTCACATCGTGGGATAGTAGGCGTTTTCGATATGATTAATCTCATGGCCTGACGGGCGGCTGATTACAGTGATGATGTCAAATCTTGCTTCCTTGCAGATGCCGTATGTGTCTATATAATTTGATGCCGCGAAGATGATGGTTCTCTGCTTCGGGACGTTTACCGCCTCGGCGGGATGGACGGCATAGCCTGATGACCGGCTTTTAACCTCCACAAATACTATGTGGCTGGCGGTTTCTGCGATGATATCTATCTCAGTGCGTCCTGAGCGCCAGTTCCTGTGGCGGATAGTATATCCACTGCGCCTCAGGAATTCAGCTGCAAGCTCTTCTCCCTTTGGTCCGAGTGCATGCCTGTCACTCATCTCATATCTCTATCAGCCTGTTCCTTATGGCATAGAGGATAAGGCTGGCGGTGTTCTTTGAGCCCGTTTTGGCAAGGAGGTTGGCTCGGTGCTTGTCAACAGTACGCTTGCTGATGAAGAGGGTGTCTGCTATCTCCTGGTTGGATAGTCCCTCGCAGATCTTCAGCAGTATCTCCTTCTCCCGCCTGGATAGACTGGAGCTCTTTTCCTCCTGTTCCCTGTTCTTGATGCGCCTGATGACATGATAAAGCAGCTCCTGCGAGAAGTAGTTGCTGCCGCGGTGCACTGCGATGATGGCGTCATGCACATCGGAGATGTCTGAGTCCTTCAGCACAAATCCCTTCGCACCTGCGTCAATCATACGATAGTAGTATTCTTCCTCGCCGTACATTGAAAGGGCGATAACACTGGCGCCGGGGTATCTGCGGGTGATGAGTGATGTGGCCTCCACGCCGTCCATCTCGGGCATGCTGATGTCCATAAGGATGATATCAGCGGGGCAGTTCTCCAGAATCTTAAGCAGCTCGGCGCCGTTGGAAGCCTCGGCAACCACCTCGAATCCGGGGTAGCCGCCGAGGAGTATCCTGAGGCCGTTACGGAAGAGCTGGTGATCATCAGCGAGGGCTATTCTTATCTTCTCCATACAATTCTTGATGTTCTACGAACATCTAAAGGTATTCTATATTCATGCAATTCTTATTGTTCTACGAACAATTTCAAAGGTATTTCATAGCCATATTTATGCAATTCTTATTGTTCTACGAACCAAATCGCAAATCCCAAAATCGTCAATCCTGACTGTCTACCCTTATGAGGGCGCTTGTCCCTTTCCCGCGGGCGCTCTCCATGACAAAGACACCGTCAACTGACCTGACCCTTGTTTCCATGTTCGGGATGCCCATCCCCACCGCCTCTTCTGACGTAAGCTTCTCCATGTCAAACCCCCGGCCATTGTCGAGGTACTGCAAGGTAATGATTTTTTGGTGGCGGCGCAGTTCCATCTCTATCCTGGAAGCGCCGGAGTGTTTCATGCCGTTGTTTATGAGTTCGCATGCCGCCCGGTATATCACCACCTCCTTGTCGGCATCAAACCGTTCCCCCTCCATATTAGTTCGGAAGTCTATCAGTATGCCGCGCATCCTGTTCACTTTGGCCGCGAAGGTGCTGATGGCGCTGGCCACCCCCAGGTTTGTCAGCACGTGTGGACTCATGTTGTTGGAGATCTCCTTGATGGTACTGAGGGCTTCATTGACAACGTGGCTGGTATTCTGCAGTATATCCTTTCCCACCGGGTCGGTGACCCTGCTGTTAAGAGCTGATAGAGACATCTTGACAGTGGAGAGGAGTGGTCCCAGGCCGTCATGAAGGTCTTTTGCAAATCTCTTCTTCTCCGTCTCTTCGGTATTGATGACAGCGTTGAGAAGTCTTCGTTCCGACCGTGCCCTGTCTATCTCCGCCCTCTTCAGTGAATAAAAGATTTCCCTGATCAGCACAACGCCGGTTATTATCATTACCGAGATCAGCACATTCATCCACTCATCCACCATCATCAGCTCAAAGGAGGGTTTGCCCTGGAAATATTCGATAAGCTGGATAAGGGTGCGGACAGACATCAGTACAAAAGCGGATGAGAGTAGTATCCATGAGAGACGGTAACGTGTTATCTTCATGAACCTTATGGCTATGCCCGCAGCCACTATCTGCAGCACAACCGATATGAAGAGGGCTATCAGGCGTACCATTGCAACAAAAATTTAATTTATACAAAAGTATGAGTTTATTACCTTTGGGGCGCCAAAACGGAGGTATGAATACCATATACACTATCCTTATTGCTGTCTACGGTCTGATGGCCGCACTGGCATCACCCTTCAGCGTAAAGGCCAGGAGGTGGGTGAAAGGACGGCGAAGATGGAGGGAGAAGCTGAAGCTGTTCAGCAAGGGCGAAGAGAGGGTTATATGGCTCCACTGTGCATCACTCGGCGAATTTGAACAGGGACGGCCGGTAATAGAAAAGATCAGGAGCGAACAGGAAGGATGGAAGGTGGTGGTTACATTCTTTTCGCCCTCGGGATATGATGTGAGAAAAGATTACCGTGGCGCTGATGTGGTAATGTACCTGCCTGCAGACCTGCCCGGCAATGTCAGGTTTTTCCTTGACAGGATTCAACCCGATCTTGTCCTGATAGTAAAATACGAATTCTGGTACAATTTCCTGAGCGAACTGAAACGAAGAAAAATCCCCACCTACCTGGTGTCAGGCATATTCAGGCCCGGACAGTACTTTTTCAAATGGTACGGCCGGTTTGCCGGGAAGATGCTGTCAGTCTTCACCCGCATATTTGTCCAGGATGAGCAGTCGGGGCGGCTCCTTGACGGTATAGGGTACCACGGCTGGACTGTTACCGGCGATACCCGTTTCGACAGGGTAAGCCAGATAGCGGCAGCAGCGCGCGACCTGCCCCTGATAGAACAGTTCAGGGGGAGTGACCGACTTTTCGTGGCAGGTTCCAGCTGGGATGAGGATGAGGATATTATTATAAGGTATATCAATGTGAATGCTTCAGCAATGAAGTGGGTCATTGCTCCCCATGAGATTGATGAGGCTCACCTTGAACGCATTGAGGGGAGAATAACCGCAGGCACAGTGCGCTATTCGCGTTACGACGGAAAAGATGTCTCCGGCAGGGTGATGATCATTGACAATATCGGGATGCTTTCATCCGTCTACCGCTATGCCTCGGTGGCGGCCGTGGGGGGAGGGTTCGGAAGAGGGATCCACAATATTCTTGAACCAGCCTGCTGGGGTATCCCCGTGCTTTTCGGACCCAACCATCAGCGGTTCCGTGAAGCAATACAGCTTATTGAGAGAGGAGGAGCAGCCTCCTTCTCTGATTTTGAGACATTTTCTAAAATTGTTGAAAAGTATATACGTGATAACGAGGCGCTTGAGTCTGCGGGAAAGGCGTCGGCTTTGTATATAGCTGAAAATAAGGGCGCTACAGACATAGTGTACTCTGAAATATTTAATAATCAGTCTGCTGAAAACTTATTGAAAAACCGTTAAAAAGTTGTTAATAATTACGAAATGTCAATTCCGGCTATTTCTGCCCGTAAATGTAATTTAACCTTCTGCCCCCGAAAGACCGGGTGTTAACCTGAACCATCTGAATTTCAATATATTTTGAAACGAACAATAATCATAACTTTACTAACTTAATCCAATTATGCGAAAACTAAAGTTTACCTTCATTCTGTTGTCCTTGTTCATAGGGTCAGCCACCCTCATGGGACAGGTGACGACATCAACTCTCAGTGGCAAGATTACGGAGAGTGACGGTCAGGCGTTGCCGGGTGCCACGATAATTGCAACCCACGTGCCTTCAGGTACCGTTTATGGTGCCTCGGCAAATACCCAGGGCTCGTATTCAATCCAGGGTATGCGTCCCGGAGGTCCCTATACGGTTAATGTAACTTTTATCGGCTACCAAACCCAGAGATACACTGAGATTACTTTGTTGCTCGGAGAAAACACAACCCTGAACTCAACCCTGGCGCCAACCACTACCGAGATGACAGAGGTTACTGTGATTGGTTACGCGTCATCAAAATTCAACACCACTCAAACCGGTGCAGTGACCAATATCTCAAATACCCAGATAGCTAATATGCCTACAGTAAGCCGCAGTATTATCGATGTCACCCGCCTCTCACCTTACGGAGGGAATGGTATGAGCTTTGTAGGCTCAGATGGTCGTACGGCTAACTTTACAGTGGATGGAGCGAATTTCAACAACAACTTCGGTTTGAGTTCTGCTCTGCCCGGCGGAGGCAATCCATTTTCTATTGAAGCCATCGAAGAATTACAGGTTGTAATCGCTCCATATGATGTTCGTCAGACTAACTTTATAGGTGGTGGTGTAAACGCCATTACAAAATCCGGTACAAATACCTTTAAAGCCAGTGTCTATACATATCACAGAAATGAAAACATGCGCGGTGATGCTGTTTATGGTGAGCAAATCGCAGGTGCGCGTGAAGTTGACCGCAATACAACTTATGGGTTTACTTTTGGCGGACCTATCATCAAAAACAAATTGTTCTTCTTTGCAAACGGTGAAATGGCTAAAACACCAACCGTTGTCAATCGCTGGAGAGCTTCAACGGATGGTGTCGCCGATGCCGACAATTATATTTCCCGCACAACAGTAAGCGATCTTCAGACAGTTTCAGATTATGTGAGAAGTAAATATGGATATGAAACGGGATCCTTTACAAATTTCCCTGCTGACGAAAACAACTACAAACTTCTTGCTCGTCTGGATTGGAATATCACAGACGAACATCGTCTGGCCCTGCGTTATAACTACACTAAAAACCTTTACTATAACCCGCCAAACGCTTCATCCATGGACGGAGGCACCCGTATGTCTGAGGCAAGAATGTCACAGGCTTCAATGTCATATGCAAACTCGATGTATTCCATGAACAATCTTGTTCATTCATTCTCTTTTGACTTAAACAGCCGGTTGTCCGATAACCTGTCCAACCAGTTTCTGGCAACATTCTCAAAACTTGACGATCTCCGCGGATCTACTTCCGATGAATTCCCCTTTATCGATATTTTGAAAGATGGTCAAGCCTATTTGTCTTTGGGATATGAACTTTTCACATGGAACAATGCTGTTCACAACAATGTCTGGAATATCAAAGACGAACTAACGCACTATTTAGGCAATCATAAAATTGTAGGTGGAGTAGCTTACGAATATAAGATGGCAGATAATGCATATATGCGCAACGGTACGGGATACTATCGCTACTCAAGTCTTGAAGACTTCTTAAACGAAGGAACACCAGAAATTGTCAACTTAACTTATGGTTATGACGGAGAGAGCAATCCTGCAGCCCGCATAAGAACAAACAAAATAGGGGTTTACGGGCAGGATGACTGGAGCGTTGCTTCAAATTTCAAACTTTCGTATGGACTTCGTATCGATGGACTTTTCTTTGATAATAAAGATCTGATAACAAACCAGGCTATTCTTGATCTTGATTATTCCGGACGTCATATCAATACAGGAAAATGGCCTACAGCAAATCTCATAATCTCACCCCGCGTAGGTTTTGTTTGGGATACATTTGGTGATAAGAGCCTGAAAGTTCGTGGAGGTACCGGTCTCTTCGCCGGTAATTTACCGCTTGTATTCTTCACCAATATGCCTACCAACGGTGGAATGGTACAGTATCAGGCGCAGATAAATGCAGCGAACGCAGCAAAAAGAGGTTTCACAATGGATGAATTTGCCGGCGGTCTTGTAACAGATGCCAACGGAGATGCCAATATTGCTGCACTTTATGATAAGTTAACATCATTGGGATATCCTTCAACGATTTCTCCTGAAGATGGAACAGTTCCTTCTGCTGTTAACGGAGTAGATCCGAATTTCAAAATGCCGCAGGTTTGGAAAACGTCACTTGCTGTTGATTATGCATTCAGAACATCTTTCCCATTATCTGTAACCGTGGAAGGAATTTACAACAAAACAATCAACGGTGTTTCTATTTCTGACTGGAGTATTCCAAATGTTGGTGGTTTCGCCCGTTTCAACGGTGTTGACAATCGTCCGATTTATCCTGCCGGTTATCGTACCAACACAAAAGCCTTTGTGCTGGAAAACACAAAACTTGGTTATGGCTGGTCAGGTAACATTACTTTCAATGCTCAACCGGCAGAATGGCTCAATTTGATGGCTGCCTATGCACACACGGTTGCCAAAGATGTGACCGGTATGCCCGGATCGGCTGCAGAATCTGCATTTACATACGTGCCTACAGTGGAAGGTCCCAACTTCATCAGATTGCACAATTCCCAATACAATACACCCGATCGTCTGGTGGCATCGCTTACTGCCAACGACAAGAGCGGTAATCACTATAGCCTTATCTATGAAGCATGGCTTGGTGGAGCAAACTACTCATACATGATGGTTAACGATATCAACAGTGACGGTTACAACTACGATGCAATCTATATTCCCACCGACGCTGATGTGGAAAGTAATCAATTCCGGTTTGTTTCGGCAGATGACAAAACCCGCTTTATGGACTATGTTCATGCCACCAGTTATCTGAAAAATCACCAGGGGCAGTATGCGGAGCCCTATAGCGTTTACTCTCCCTGGGTTCATCGCATTGACTTTGGCTACAAACACGATTTTGTTTTTAATGGAGGCAAAGACAAACACAGGCTGCAACTAAGCCTCGATCTCAAAAATGCCTTGAACTTGTTTAATTCTGACTGGGGCGTCGCCAAATATCTGAATCCGGCAATCGGTTCAGAAGCTCGTATCCTCAAATATGAAGGCGTGGATGCTGATGGTGTGGCTACTTTCTCCACACCCTCTTCAATCAATGGTGATACCAAGACATTCACGCCAAGCTACTCACTGGGTCAGTGCTGGTATGCTCTGATCGGCATCAAATATATTTTCAACTAATTAAAAGTACAGGCAATATGAAATTGAAATACTTTTTCCCATTAATCATCGCGGCAGTGGCCCTGACGGTAAGCTGTGATGATGAATTCTCTGCGACGTTGCTTGATGAGATTCAGGTATCATCATCATACGTGTCTATCCCGTTAACGGGTGGTTCTACATCCATTACGGTAACAGCCAATGATGCTTGGACAGTAGTGAACAGTTTACAATGGCTGACTATCTCCTCAACCTCTGGCAGTGCCGGTGAATCAACTCTTACGTTTTCAGCTGAATCTGCCCTGGATGGTCGCAAAGGAGAGATACAAATTCAGTGTGGAGGCGTAACTCAGAGAATAAACGTCATCCAGGGGTTGGCTACAGTTGCACCTGCAACCTGTGCGGAGGTAATTGCCGGGCCAGACAGCAAGACCTACCTGGTAACCGGGGTTTGTACGGCAATAACCAACACAACTTACGGTAACTGGTATCTGGAGGATGAAACAGGTTCTATCTATATCTATGGTACTCTTGATGCAAAGGGTGGTACGAAAAACTTTTTGAGTTGGGGACTTGAAGTGGGCGATGAAGTAACTGTTCAGGGACCAAAAACTACCTACCAAGGAACGGTGGAATTGGTAGATGTAACAGTTATCAATATTAATAAATCACTGATTAAGGTTGATTCTGTTGAAAACGCAGTACTTCCTAGCGATGGTGGTGAATTTATTGCATACCTTACCTGCAAAGGACAGGGCGTATCGGTAGATATTCCTGAAGATGCCGAATCATGGTTGTCAATTTCCTCCATACAGTCGGCAGAAACGTCTGCAGTTGTGAAATTCCAGGCTGAAGCCAATTCAGGCGAAGTCCGCGAAACCACAATCACCTTCCATACCACTGACGGGACTAAAGACTATACTTCACAAACAGAACTTAGCCAGTTAGGTGCAATTATAGATGCTTCTATTGAAGAATTCCTTGCTGCAGAAGTTAGTGATAAACTATATCGTTTGGAAGGTGTTATAACCGATATTTCCAATACTACCTATGGCAATTTAGACATACGAGATTTCTCCGGTGAGGCCTATGTATATGGTATTGAGGATTTCAGTACCCTGGGTCTAAAAGAGGGTGACATCATCACTATTGTCGGGAAACGTGCTGCATACCATGATAATCCACAGGTGGGTGATGCATTTTTGGAAAGCTCTATTTCTGTAACTGCGGCAACCATTGCAGAGGTGCTGGCCAAGCCCGACGACCCCAATACATACTTCATGGTAACCGGTGAGATTTCAAGGATTGCTTCTGGGGATTACGGTAATCTTGATTTGAAGGATGGCGACGATGTAATCTACTCGTATGGCTGTTATCCTGGTTGGGGTGCAACAGGCGACGACAGAAAATTCCTGGTAGCTGACCTGGGCCTTAAAGTGGGAGACCAGCTGACGGTTATTGCACCGAAGGGCTCTTACCAGGGATCACCGCAGCTTGTAAATAGTATTTACTTCAGCCACGTAAGTTCGAAGTAAGTAATAAGAAGCTTTGTAATATAAGTAGTGTTACACGCAGCATAAGTTGCGTGAGAGATAATAAAAGGGGCTGCCTTAAAGCGAGGCAGCTTCTTTTTTATCAGCGTGCCAGGCGTTTTTAATGGCCGGAGGTCAGGTTGGCGGGCATGAAGAGCAGTTTGCGGGACATGGACAGATAGCATCCGCAAAGTTCATAAAAGTTAATATGTCTGTTGATAAAAGAGAACTTTTCTTCTTGCCTCCTCTGACCTGCTTGCCTATTTTAGCAAAACCCGTTCAGCATTACGGAAGGTAGATTAACTAACTTATTTTCAAAACTTAATATTTTTTACGTATCAATGGGAGATTCATTTGTCCATTCAGCCACTGTCGCCTCTACTGAAAAGGAACAGACAAGGAAAGAGGAGAGAAAACCCCGGAAGGAAGAGGCGGTGATGGAGAAGAAAAACAAACCGGCAGACGAGAATACAAAGAAGGTTTTTACATATGAGGAGGCCATAAAGGCAACACGTCTTTACTTTGGCGGTGATGACCTGGCGGCGAAGGTATGGGCAAGCAAGTATGCTCTCAAGGATTCCTACGGAAAGCTGTACGAGCTGACGCCTGATGATATGCACCGTCGTCTCGCTTCCGAGATTCACCGTATAGAGAAAAAGTATCCCAATCCGGTGCCGGCTGAATCAATCTATGAGGTCTTCAGGGATTTCAGGTATATCATTCCGCAGGGCGGGCCCATGACTGGCATAGGTAATGACTTCCAGGTAGCATCTCTCTCCAACTGTTTTGTCATAGGCAACAAGGGTGACTCCGACTCATACGGCGGCATCATGAAGATAGACCAGGAGCAGGTGCAGTTGATGAAGCGTCGCGGCGGGGTTGGGCATGACCTGTCACATATACGCCCGAAGGGTTCACCGGTACTGAACAGCGCCCTTACCTCCACCGGTGTTGTTCCGTTCATGGAGCGCTATTCCAACTCCACCCGTGAGGTGGCTCAGGATGGCCGCAGGGGAGCGCTCATGCTCTCAATCTCCATCAGGCATCCTGACGCGGAGAGTTTTATTGACGCCAAGCTTGAGACCGGCAAGGTGACCGGAGCAAATGTCTCAGTCAAGATAACCAATGATTTTATGCAGGCGGTGGTTGACGGCAGGAGCTTCCGCCAGCAGTACCCCATCAATTCGGAAAATCCGAAGTATGTAAAGGATATTGATGCAGGCAAGCTCTGGAACAAGATTGTTCATAACGCATGGAAATCGGCCGAGCCGGGCGTGCTCTTCTGGGATACCATCAGGAACGAGAGCGTCCCTGACTGCTACGCTGATCTGGGTTATGAGACGGTCTCCACCAATCCCTGCGGGGAGATACCGCTCTGCCCGTATGACAGCTGCCGTCTGATAGCCATCAACCTCTTCAGCTATGTCAAAAAACCGTTTACCCCGGAGGCAGAGTTTGATTTTGATCTCTTCAGGAAGCATGTGCATCTCTCACAGCGCATAATGGATGATATCATTGACCTGGAACAGGAGAAGATAGATGCCATCATAGCCAAGATAGATGCTGACCCAGAGGGAGAGGAGCTCAAGCTGGTGGAACGCAACCTGTGGCTCAATATACGGAACAAGACCGGCGAAGGCAGACGTACCGGCATCGGCATCACGGCCGAGGGCGACATGCTTGCTGCGCTGGGCCTCCGTTACGGATCAGACGAAGCCACGGATTTCTCGGTTAAGGTACATCGCACCCTGGCCGTAGAGGCATACAGGTCATCTACAATGATGGCATCGGAAAGAGGCGCATTCCCCATCTACAGCGCTGAGAGGGAGAAGGATAACCCGTTCATCAGTCGCCTTCGCGAAGCTGACCCGGAGATGGTAGCGGAGATGGAAAAGAACGGAAGGCGCAACATAGCCCTTCTTACCATCGCCCCCACGGGCTCAACCAGCCTGATGAGCCAGACCACCTCGGGAATAGAGCCGGTCTTCATGCCCTTCTACAAGCGTCGTCGCAAGGTCAACCCCAACGATAAGGATGTGAAGGTGACATTCATCGATGAGGTGGGTGATCACTGGGAGGAGTTTACTGTCTTCCACCACAAGTTTATTGACTGGATGAAGGTCAATGGGTATAATTATGAGGAGGTGAAGGAGATGTCAGAGGCACAGATAAATGAGATTGTTGCCCTTTCTCCTTACTTCAGGGCCACAGCCAACGATGTGGACTGGGTGGCGAAGGTGCGCATGCAGGGCGCCATACAGAAATGGGTTGACCATTCCATCAGCGTTACCATCAACCTTCCTGCCGAGGTCAAGGAAGAGCTCGTCTCCGAACTCTATCTCACCGCGTGGAAGGAGGGATGCAAGGGCGCCACCGTCTATCGTGACGGATCAAGGGCCGGCGTGCTGGTGTCAAACAGCAAGGAGGAGAAGAAGAACAACTGGTCGCCACTCAGACCCAAGGTGCTTGAGGCTGATGTAATCCGCTTCCAGAACAACGAGGAGAAATGGATCGCCTTCGTGGGCATTAAGGACGGCGTTCCATATGAGATATTCACAGGCCTGCAGGATGATGAGATGTTCCCCATTCCCAAGAGCATAGTCAAGGGCAAGATCATCAAGAACAAGGATGATGCTGGTAACAGCAGGTATGACTTCCAGTACACTGACAAGTACGGGTACAAGAACACCCTGGGAGGTCTCTCCCACATGTTCAAACCCGAGTTCTGGAACTATGCCCGTCTTATCTCAGGCGTACTGCGTTATGGCATGCCGGCAAAGGATGTTGTGGAGCTGGTCTCTTCCATGAAGCTCGACAATGAGTCAATAAATACCTGGAAGAACGGTGTGGAACGCTCACTGAAACGTTACATACCCAACGGAACGAAGGCCAAAGGCAAGTGCGATAACTGCGGATCAACAAACCTGGTCTACCAGGAAGGGTGCCTCATATGCACTGACTGTGGTACCTCGAAATGCAGCTGAGTCAGTCGGCAGTAGGCAGTACCAGTCGGCAGTACCAGTCAGCAGTA
>JAAZBN010000153.1 GCA_012513795.1 Bacteroidales bacterium
CTGATCCTTCCCGGGGTGAACCCACTTTTCCCGGAGGTATGCCCTTCCCTCGCCGGACCGGTCACCCTGGTCTCTGAGCTGATCTTTTTCTTCATGACCTATTGCTTAGATTTTACCCAGGTGTCAAAATCTGTTTCCGGCCTGGCCAGAAGGGCGAGGTCATCTTCGGATATCTCCGGCTCATGAACCTTCTCGAAATAACCGAAGAGCGAGGCTGCGAACTTCAGCTGCCTGTTGCGGGTCAGGAAGGCGATGATCTTCAGGGGGAGGAGCGGCGTCTCACCGACACTCTTTATCTCCGGGTGAAGCGCCCTGCAGTATTTCTCAAGCATCTCCTTCATTGTGTATCTCTCCGGGCCGTAGACATAATAGATCCTGTTCTCTGCCCCGGCGGTTGAATAAGCGTCTGCCACCATTGTGCCCAGGTCGTCGGCGGCCACCCAGTGATACCGGTCTGTCAGCCTGCCAAGGACAGAAGCCTTGCCGTTCCTGACGAACATGGGCAGCGAATCGAAGAACCATGTTGGCCGGAAGATATACCACGAAAAACCGCTCTGCATGATCATCTGTTCCGTCCTGAACTTGTCGTCCGTGAACTTAAACCACCGGTTCTCCTCCGCCACGGTGCATCCCGAGACCAGGCTGATGCGCCTGACTCCGTTCCTCTTCGACACTTCGATAATATTCGATACCGCTTTCACATCGTCTGCCGAGGCGAGTGATATATGCAATGCATCGCACCCGCTCACTGCCTTCTCAAGGTCTGCCACGTTGAATACATCGCCCTGCGTGATCTCATGATCATTGACGAACATCGACGGTTTCACCGACCGCGAGAAGAGCCGCAGGTCATATCCTTTTTCATCCAGTTTGCGGATAACGGGACCCGCCAGCAGCCCGCTGGCACCGATAACAAGAATTTTCATTTTTCCCATAATCAATATTGCTTCATTAGTTTATGAGGCAAAGTTACCCCAGCGGTTTGGGAGCGTTGTTTGACAAAAGTCAAAAAAAGGGGTCAGATCGATTTTCTGATCCTGCTGAGGGTGGCTATATCGATGCCGAGGTAGGATGCAATATGTTTCAGTGCGACTCTCTGCAGGATGTCAGGGTGTTTTTTGATGAAGAGCTCGTACCGTTCCGATGCTGTCAGGGTCTGGAGTTGTATTGAACGGTTCAGAAGGGAGTTGTACATTGCCTCGTCCACATCCTTGCCGATCTGCCGCCATGCCGGTACCTCGCGGATCAGCTCCTGCATACGGTCATATGTGATCACGTCCATTTCGCAATCCTCGATTGCTATGATGTTTTCCCTGGATGGCACCTGATCATTGAAACTTTTCATCGAGATCACTACCGAGCCCTTCTTGAAGAAGTGTGTAGTGATCTCATTTGCCCTGTCGTCATAGAAGAATGAGCGCATCATTCCCGACCGCAGGTAAGCCAGTCGTGTGGCTACCTTACCCTTCTCCAAAAAAAGTGACCTGGCCGGCAGGGTTTCGGGCCAATAGCGACTGACGGTCTCGTTCCAGTCCCTTTCGGTAAAACCGTAATGCTCAATCAATCTCTCTTTGAAGTCCATGGAGGAATAAATGTACTGTTGTCGGCAATGATTTGCTAATCAAATATGCATTACTTTACTTACTTTAAGCTCTTTCTGATACTAATCAGGTAGCTGTTTTGGTTCTTTCCTGTTGAGATTGCTTTTTATCTGCCCAGGATAGCAAGAATATTCTCTTTTCTTAGCCTTCTTTCTATCACTTCAGCAGAGACATCAAATCTGCCACAAACAATTGGGGCGACCATCGAAAAAAGGTCATCATCACTCATTGGTTTTGAATCCCAGGAAGAGTACTTCCGGAGTATGCCGTCTCGTTTCGATCTGAACTCTTCAACCAGCGGATCAATAGGGACCAGTAACCTGCCCGCAAACTCAGATGCCTGTGTCTCAAACCATCCAAGTGTTTCATCATTTAGATTAAGTCTGAATTTTATCCAATCTTCTACATTCTTAAACTTCTGGTTGTCCATTGTGTTCCTGTGCAGAACATAGTGTCCGATTTCGTGAGCTATTGTAAATCTGACTCTTTTGTAATAACGATCATCGGTATACAGAAATGCATCAACATAGATTGCAGTGTAATCCTGGGAGATAAACCCCTCCAAATCACAATGCTTTTGAAGACTTTCAATGGGAATAATCCTGATTCCCATAGTTGCTTCAATCACATGTTCAATGTCTACCGGAAGGTCTGGGGTGAAGATGTGTTCTCTCCGAAATGTTTCCGCTTCCTCGCGGATTTTATCCATGGTAAGTCTTACTGACTCTATTTTTCGCGGGTCCATGCTGATCTGATTTTATTAATCAGAGTCTTAAGTTCTTCTTCTGTAGGTTTTTCTCCCCTTACTGTTCTGAAGAAAACCGGAAGTTGTTCGAGTATTTCAGGTTCTATTAGGTCCTCGGGTACTGAAGAAAGAGCAGCCAGGTCCATCAACTCCTTGTAAACCTGGCTATCGGGTACAATTGAAAGGACCGAAGCTATTGATTCAAGAACACTCCTGCTTTGCGGTGGAGGCAATAGGTTTCTTTCAATTTTACTCCAGTTACTTGCATCAAATCCTGTCAGCCGGCAAAACTCCCGCAGTGTTAAACCGGCAGCGATTCTTTTTTCCCGAATAAAGTCTGCAAATGTTTTCATGATTGTCCGGTTGGTGTGGTACAAATATACCACATTTTTGCAGATTTTGCAAATTTTTCTTGGCAATTTTGTTGCATGACATTTGCCAACATTGTGTAAATTACCGGAAAGAGAAGTATTTCGCAAATTCAGTTGTTCGGAATTTCCGAACAACTGCCACTGATGGGTAAATTTATATTGTAAATCACTACAACCTCGGTACGATTCTCAAAATGAACGGCAGGGAATTACCTGACCATACAGTTAAATCTTCCTGCCTATATAAAACACGTAGCCGTAGTACTCCTTATACTTCCTGTATAGTTCAGCCTCATGCCTTTGAAAAGCAACAAGATCTTCGGCAGCTTTATTCCCTTTGTACCTCTCCAGGAATGCTTCCTGTATTGAAACCTGGGGTTCATAGTAATTTACTGTCCAGCAGTATTCGGGCAGGATAAAAGTTGCAACCGGAAGATACCCGGCTTTCTGCATCTGGGCGACCTTCTTCGGGATTGTGTCTATCTCAGCGTAGGCATCCAGCCAGAACCTGTTGATCTCTTCCGGCCGTTCTTCCGTAAACCATGCAATCTCTGAAACGGCAATATATCCTCGCTTCTTCAGGAATTTACGCCATTCATTCAGACCGCGTTCAAATCCGATATTGTAGATGGCACCTTCACACCAGATCAGGTCCAGCTCTTCATCCTGAAAAGGAAGTTTATCCATCGAGCCTGTAATACCTTCAACCCTATCCTGAAGATTAAGCTTCCTGGCATTGGCATTGAACAGCTCAATGAATTTCGGGAACAAATCGATTCCTGTAATCCTTCCGGGTGCATTCTGCGCCAGCACCATCGTCTGTCCTCCTGTGCCACAGCCGATATCCGTGATCCTTGACTCATCTGTAAGGTTGTCGATAAAGCTCAATGCCTTTATTGTTACATCCGGGCTTCCAGGTCCCTGCCTTTCGAAATTTGAGAAATACTCACATATTAAATCGAAATCGATTTGGTGGATTGATTGATTTTCACTGTTCATGATGAAAGGATTTATCAGGCAGCAAGTTATTAAACTTCGGCGAAATGCTGCACTCACCTGTCAGCCTCTTCGTATCGGTGAAGGGGATGCCCGCACCTCCCTGGTAGCCCCTCATAATTCAACAGGCAACAAACAATTCGCTGAGTCGATTGTTAAAAAATCAGCCAGGACGAATTAATGGCTTTCTCCCGACAGACCGGATATGAAAATAGTAGCAATATTCATATTCTTTATTTCCGCTATCAGCATCAGCGCACAGTCGTTCTGGAAGATAAGCGGAGTTGAAACAGATGCCACTGCTCAGCACTCCGGAATACTATATTCGCAGAACCGCAAAGCGATCTTTATCTCCACCTACAACATGGGAATTTTCAGGAGTGCAGATAAAGGAGCATCGTGGGATCATGTTCTGGACCTCCCGAAAGATCAGCCCGTCACTGCTCTCTTCGCCTCTGCGGATGGCACTGTTTTGGGCGGCGGGATCGATAAGATATACCGGAATGAAGCGAACAGCGACAAATGGGATGAGATACCTGTCGGCCTCGCATTTGTCACGGGCTTTGCAGAGGACCGGAATGGCTGGCTGTATGCCTGTTCACCGGTTTCCGGAGGGATATTCAGGTCGACGGACAACGGTAAATCCTGGACTGCCAGCAACAACGGCCTCCCGTCAGGTTACGTAAACAACATTATCTCCGA
>JAAZBN010000154.1 GCA_012513795.1 Bacteroidales bacterium
ATTCCTTATCCTGACACCTGCTCCCAATGCCGGCACGGTGTAGTATCCCCCATCCATGAATCCCTCCCTGACAAGCAATCCGGCATCAGCAAAGGCAAACAGCGCAAACCTGAATCCGGCAACAGGCTTGTGAAGGAACAGAACAGGCTCAACAGAGATGACCAGCCTGGTGCCACCGCTGAGGGAATCGTTCCGGAAACCCCTGATCAGGTCATTGTTGTTGAAGTACAGACACTCATCCGTGAAACGGTTAAAGCCTCTGGTGTAGTAAAGGTTCACAAAAGTGCGCATCTTTGATCTCCCTGCAACCACAAGCGGAGTAAAATACCTCAGGCTGACCTCTGCAAGACCCTGCTCTGTATCTCCCTGTAAGAAGAAGGAAGAGAAACCGGCACCGGCATAGAAATAACCGAAGCGGGTAAAAATGTTACCGTAAGATACCCTTGCGCCTGCATAGGTACGCCATTTGAACTCATTCTTTTCCCTGCCGCCGGACAATTCAACCATATAACCATATGGGATATCCTCCGTTCGTCCGTAACTATATATAAGCGAGGTGTTTATAAATCTCTGCGAGGATATTGCGATACTTGCGGTGCCTGTCTGATAGTTCTGGAGCTGATAATATGACAAATCATTTATCTCAGGCCTGGCGAAGACATTGTTGTGAATATATCTTGCTGAAACAATGAGCCTGGTAACACTGTTCCGGTCAATCATGAATGACCTTGCACCCCAGTAATCCTGCCTTAGGAATCTGAGAGGAGCGGGCACGGTCATAGTGTCAAGGTCCTCATTGGTGGAAGTGAGCATCAGTGAAGCAGACCAGGCATATTTGGTTGTAGAGGTGACAAATGCCCGGCTGAATCTTCCTCCCATGCGCTGGGATCCGAGGCCCTCGGAAAATTCCAGTTCCAGGTCTGAAAAAGACCGGGCGATGTTTCTGACCGAATACCTCATGCCGAAACCCGGTGCTGAGTACTCATTGAAATCATAGGGAGAGAATACCTCCATTTCATGCCCCAGGCCCGCAAAGTTTCTGGAATAAATCTTTATCATGCCGCTCCGGATATCATCTACCCTGGCATTCAATCCATATGGGTAGTTTTCACGGACCACAACCGCTATGTCTGCTGTGTTGCTGTCAATGGGAATAACTGTGATGGTTGCATCATCAATGAATGGCAACTCTCTTATAAGGCGCTCGTTATCTGATAACTGAAGGGAAGAGACTGTGTCGCCTTCCCTGAAGAGCAGGTGTTTTGTCAGGACAAACCGCTGGGTCTTGGTATAGGTAGAGTTCAGGAACTTTTCCATACCGGTGGGATGGTAATCGAGAGGGCTCTCCATGTTCGCGCCGAAGGCGTTGAGCCTGATAATTTCCCTGTTGCGTATAATTCTTCCCTCGTATGGCTCATATGATGCAGTGCTTGTCATCTTTTTTCTCGCTGTGCCGGACAGGGGAGGTGTAACGACGATCATATCATAGATCATCCTGGTCAGTTTTCTTTTTTCAGCTCTCACTTTCAGCGAGTCATAGAAAGCCCTGGAGATAGTATCAGGGGGATGTTGTTCCTGGCCCCGGGCATGCATTGCCGGGAGCATCAGGAGCAAGGCTGAAAGAAGATAAAAAACCGTTGTGGGGCTGTTATTTGCGCATGGCTTCACTGTGCCTTTGAATTGTCATCCAGAACGTCATCAGAGTTGAACTGGAATCCGAGCCTTTTGCCCGTGATCAGCCTGGAGTGCTGAATCTTCGATTCTGCCTGGCCCACGGAAGCAATCTTGACAGTGTCATAGGGGGGAACCAGAAGATCGAATTCAAGGGAGTAATTGATGGCGGTATAAACTATCTTTCTGAGCGATTCCTGGCTGAAGGCTTCGTTTCCGTAGTTTGTAAAGAGCATCCCCATCTGCCTCTTGCCTTCAACGAAGTACTGGTTCTCATGATTAATGAAGATTCTGGCGATAAGATAGCCAAGGTCATCAAGCCTGGAGTACTTGAAGGAGTCGGCCAGGAAGTTGTAGATATTGATTATGCCGCTGTATGCGTTGAACTTGTTCTTTTGTATGTATGCGGTCTTCCAGGCTGGGTGCTCACGGTCAAACTGGAAAATGTTTGAGTGCATGCTGAAGAGCAGCATGTCAGCTGCAACCCTCAGCTGTGCATCAAAATTGCTTCTGTCAGTATATTCCATCCGTATCCTTGGGTCCACACCTGACAAACTTCCGTTCACATCCCGGGCCAGGTTTTTAAGGATATCCTTTACCATCATGAATGCAATGGCAGTATTGTCAAAGGCCTTCTGTTTCAGTACTGACTTGCCCTTGAGGGTGTCAACAATCATCCCTTTTTTCTGTGTTATTTCATCCGCCATATCTGTTCAATTACTCAATCGTCTAAAAATACTGATTTATTAATAACAATAGAACAGCTGCGCGGAAGATTCTGCAAATCTTGATCTGCAAATCTTAATCCCCTGCGGATAAATCCAAAATCGAAAATCGCAAATCAATAGGCTCTTGCGAACAATACCCGTCTTTCTGACGGCTTGCCGGTAAGGATGCATTTGCCCTTTTCTCCGGGGTTGGTTAACGGTATGGCTCTGACGGTGGCTTTGGTGAGGTCCTTTATCTTCTCTTCCGTCTCCGGTGTGCCGTCATAATGTGCCAGGACAAAGCCGCCCCTGTTCTCAATTATGTCAGTGAACTCCTCCCAGGTGTCAGCCCTGAAAGTATTACTGTCCCTGAAATCAACAGCTTTCCTGTATATGTTCTTCTGGATATCATCAAGCAGCACCTTGACCCGTTCAACTATGTTGTCACGGCTGACTGTCTCTTTCGTGAGTGTATCGCGCCGTGCCAGTTCAACTGTTCCTTCTTCGGCATCGCGGGGGCCTATGGCCAGCCTGACCGGGACACCCTTAAGTTCGTACTCGGCAAATTTAAATCCGGGCTTCTGGGTGTCACGGTTATCATATTTAACCGAGATGCCTGCGTTTTCCAGCTGTAATTTCAGATCCAGGGCTATCTCAGAGATGGCATCGAGCTGGCTGTTACCCTTGTAAATGGGGACTATCACAACCTGTATCGGGGCCAGCTTCGGAGGCAGAACCAGACCGTTATTGTCGGCGTGAGCCATAATCAATGCACCTATCAGCCGGGTAGTGACACCCCATGAGGTAGCCCATACATAATCAAGCCTGCCTTCCTGGTTGGTAAACTGCACATCGAAGGCCTTTGCGAAATTCTGGCCCAGGAAATGGCTCGTTCCGCCCTGCAGCGCCTTGCCGTCCTGCATCAGCATCTCTATGGTGTAGGTATCAATGGCACCGGCAAACTTCTCACTCTCAGTCTTGACACCTCTGATTACAGGCACACCCATGAAATTCTCCACGAAATCAGTGTAGAGATTAAGTATTCTTACAGCTTCTTCCTGCGCCTCTTCCCGTGTGGCATGAGCAGTATGGCCCTCCTGCCACAGGAACTCCGTGGTGCGCAGGAAAAGCCTGGTACGCATCTCCCACCTGACCACATTGGCCCACTGGTTGATCAGAAGCGGCAGGTCGCGGTATGACTGTATCCAGTCCTTGTAGGTGTTCCATATGATCGTTTCCGAGGTGGGTCTGACAATAAGCTCCTCCTCAAGCCTGGCATCGGGGTCAACAACTATGCCACTGCCGTCAGGATTGTTCCTGAGACGGTAGTGGGTCACCACAGCGCACTCCTTGGCGAATCCTTCAACATGTGCTGCCTCGCGGCTGAAAAAGGATTTCGGGATAAAAAGGGGAAAATAGGCGTTGACATGACCCGTTGCCTTAAACATCCTGTCAAGCTCTGACTGTATCTTCTCCCAGATAGCATATCCGTATGGCTTGATTACCATGCAGCCGCGCACGGCTGAATTCTCGGCCATGTCAGCCTTTATTACCAGATCATTGTACCATTGAGCGTAATTTTCATCCCTGTTAGTAAGAAACTTAGCCATTCCTGAGTTATAAATTTGTATTAATGTTTCCGGAAAAAGATTGCGTAAAAATAGATAAAAGTTGCAAATCAAGATGTGAGCAGTGCATTTATCTGTCGGCAAGAGTGATATTGGTACGGAATTTGTATATTTTTGAACAGACAACCAGGAGGAGATAAAAATGAAAAGGTTTTGGTACATAATCCCGGCAATAATCCTGATAAGCAGTGCCTGCTCATCGGTGCGCTATACAGGTGCCACAAATGATGACCTCTATTACAGGCCGTCCGAGAATCCGGTAACCGTTGCCACGGTTCAGGAGAGAAATGACGGTCAGTATTATGACAATATCTTTGCGGCGGATACTCTCATAGCAGATGAGTACATACCTGAGAGCGAGTATGCAGAATATGCAGCGGATGGTGCAACGGTAATAAACAATTATTACGGCAGTCCCACCGAAAGGATTTACCTCTTCAATGACTATTTCTATCCATACTGGAGAGACCCGTTCTACTATTCACCCTTCTCATCAAGACTTTACCTTGGGTTCGGATATAACTACTGGAGTCCCTTCAGATCACCCTATTACTGGGGATATGATCCCTTCTACTATGACTGGTACTATCCCTACTCGTATTACAGTCCCTACTCATATTACAGCCCGTACTACTCCTATTGGGGAGGTTACCCGTACAGCTACGGATACAACTATTATCCCTGGTATTCTGGTTATGGATATCCCTCACAATACTACGGGGATGATCAGTTTGTAACCAGCACGGGACGCAGGGGCGGATACAGCACTATGTCAAGAGGATCATACAGTACCTCGGATACCAGGAGCAAGTCAGGTTATGCACCTTCCGGAACAGTTAACAGCAGGCGTGTAACCACTGATCCTGCTTCCGCGGCCACATCGTCCGGCACTCCTGTGGTTAACAGGAGGTCAACCCAGGAAACAGGTACTGTCAACCGGCAGGAATCAACTCCGGGTACTGCTGGCAGGCCTGATTATAACCGTCGCGAGACTGGCGGAACAACAATACAGGATCAGACCCAGAACCGTACGCAGTCACAGGGCAGGACCGAAACCTCCACCCAGACCCGCACGCAGTCACAGGGCAGGACCGAAACCTCTACCCAGACCCGCACACAGACGCTGGCTCCTGCCACAACCAGGACCCAGAACGTGAACAGGCCGCAGTATCAGACTGTTGATAGAACATACACCCCAAGTTACAATAACCCCAGGGTGAGCAGCAGGCCTGCATATAACACTACCCGAAGCACAGGCACCACCACAACTGGTAACGGAACAACAAACTACAACCGACCTGCCACATCAACATCAAGGAGCAGTTCATCACCGGCATATACACCTTCAAGGTCCTCGTCATCAACCAGGGTACAGTATTCAGCTCCTTCACGCAGCAGCAGCGGTTCATCCTACTCCTCGGGCAGCAGAAGCAGCGGCTCATCCTACTCCTCGGGCAGCAGAAGCAACTACAGCTCAGGCGGTTCATACTCATCAGGCGGAAGTCGTAGCTCAGGTTCATCCTCATCCGGGTCTTCCTCCTCATCCTCATCTTCCTCCTCCTCGGGCGGCAGAAGCTCATCAGGCGGAAGACGATAAACAAGAATTATTGTGATGATTGATCCATGTTCCGCACCTTAAGCAGGAGCAACAGGAAGTGTATATCTAAAAACCAGGAAAATGAAAAGAAAAATATTACTGATGTCAGCAATAGTCCTGATGCTTCCCTTATGGGTTGCCGGACAGAACATGGATGACGCCCTCAGGTATTCGAGACTGTTCTACCAGGGTACTGCCAGGTTCAACGGGATGAGCGGCGCATTTACGGCACTGGGAGGAGATATTTCAGCCATCAGCCTTAATCCTGCCGCAGCAGGAGTGTTTCGCTCAACTGAGGTGACAATAACCCCCCTGGTATTCTTCCGTGATATGTCAACTGACTTCAACGGATTTGGAAGTGACGACAGCTATTCAGGACTGAACCTGGGGCAGGCAGGAGTAGTCTCATCAATAAAAACGGGCAGCAGATCAGGGCTGACAAACCTTTCATTTGCCTATTCCTTCAACAGAACCAATAATTACTTCAGGAATGCGGTGATCGACGGTATCAGCAACAACGGATCGATGGCAGACTTCTGGGCTTTGCAGGCTACCGGATACCGTACCGGTGAACTGGGAGGAACAGCATGGATGGCTTATGATACTTACCTCATTGATACACTACCGAACTACCTCGATGAATATGCCTCAATATTTTCATACTACGGGGAGACGGATCCGCAATACGGCCAGCAGATGAAAAGGACCATTGACAATGCCGGCTACAGCAATGAACATTCCCTGGTTCTGGGGGCCAATCTCGGGGACAAGGTATACATTGGCGCCGGATTCGGAATAACGGGCATTTCCTATACCGGTCATTATGATCACAGGGAGATGGATGAGGCACAGAGGACTTTTGATTTTGTGAATTTCACCTTTACTGACCACTTCGAAGCGGTCGGATCAGGATGGAACTTTAAGCTCGGGGCTATCGTCAGACCATTTGAGTCACTTCGTCTTGGTCTGGGATTCACCACACCGACCATCTACAAAATTGACGAGATCTTCTACAACAGTCTTTCGGTAAAACTTGACAATGATACTCCTTCGGATCCATCCGATGATGCAAATCCCACCATCGATCAGGGTGACATGACCTACAGTTACCGGGTGACTACCCCGTATCATCTCAATGCCGGTATCGCGTACCAGGTAGGTAACTTCGCGCTGATAAGCGCAGATTATGAAATGGTTGATTACGGGAGCGCGAAGCTCAGCAAGGGAGCCGACGGCTATGACTTTGCCCAGGAGAACGAGGATCTGGCTGCTGAGCTGGAAAGGAGCAATATCCTGAGGCTGGGGGCAGAAGTGCGGACAGGGCCTCTCTATCTTCGCGGCGGATATGGTTATCACGGCTCGTCATTTGCTGACGGCACTCTGAACGAGGAGGCATCATCAAACAGTTACAGTGCAGGCCTGGGTTACAGGCAGAGCAGGTTCTACATTGATGTGGCTATGGTATGGCTCAGCAGCTCGGAACAATATATGATGTTTCCTGATGACCCGAGGTCATTCCGCGAGTATACCAGTGATCCGGTTAATCTGAATACAAAGGATAAGTACCTGTCAGTCACGGTTGGACTGAAATTCTAAGGTTGGTTAACAGTTGTCTGCTTCCAGGGACCCCCGCAGCAATGCCCGGGTCCCTGGTCCGTTATTG
>JAAZBN010000155.1 GCA_012513795.1 Bacteroidales bacterium
GATTCAGGTTTGCGCTGTTTGCCTTTGCTGATGCCGGATTGCTTGTCAGGGAGGGATTCATGGATGGGGGATACTACACCGTGCCGGCATTGGGAGCAGGTGTCAGGATAAGGAATGATCAACTTGTAATAAACACTCTTCAGATAAGGCTTGCCTGGTATCCCAACTCTCCCCCCTACTCGGTTCATTCGTGGATCACTGCCAACAGCCTGGTGAGGCTCAAGCCACCACGTTTTGAGCCTTCCCCTCCGGGTGTTGCTCCTTTTATCTGAAAGGGTCCGTTTTTTCATGCAGATTATTGATGATGAACAGATATGACAGGTTTCACTCTTTTGCAGTGGTAACGGGTCAGTTCCGTCAACGTTGTTTATATTTGTATTAAGCAACGTGGCATGTTAAGCAGGTTCATCGAATACGCAAGGCAGGAAAGGCTTTTTGGTACCGGCAGCAGAATACTGGTGGCAGTAAGCGGTGGCGTGGATTCAATGGTGATGGCCTGGCTCTTCAGGCAGTCAGGTATAGAACACTCGATAGCACACTGCAACTTCTCACTCAGGGGTGAGGAGTCTGATGGCGATGAAGAGATGGTTGCCTCCTGGGCGGCAGACAACAGTATTCCCTTCTATCAGAAGAAGTTTGACACCATGGGCCATGCAGCCTCGAGGAAGATATCGGTGCAGATGGCTGCCAGGGAACTGCGCTATGAATGGTTCGGTTCACTGCTCAGGAGTGAAGGATTTGATTCGGTAGCAGTGGCTCACAACCTTAATGACAATGTTGAGACCTTTCTGATCAACCTGATGAGGGGAACCGGGCTGAACGGGCTCACCGGCATGAAACAGCACGCCGGGGAGGTGATCAGGCCACTCCTCTTTGCCACAAGGGCTGAGATCACTGCATTTGCCGAAGAGCAGAAAATCATGTACCGTGAAGACAGTTCGAACAGCCAGATGAAGTATACCCGGAACAGGATAAGGCACACTGTCATTCCGGATATGGAGAAGGTGAATCCGGGAGTGCTTGATGCCATAACCGGCACCATGCATCATCTTGCATCATCCTCAGAGATTGTTGACAGGCACATATCCAGGCTGAGCCAGGAGCTCTTCAGGCCAAAGGGCGAAGGAACCGAGGCAGACATAGGCAGTCTGACGGAACTGACCCCGGCTGAGCCACACATCTTCGAGTTATTCCGGCAGTACGGGCTCTCTTCCAGACAGACATCAGAGATGATGGCCCTGTTGCATTCAGATACAGGAAAGTACCTATGCACCTCTACTCACAGGCTGCTTAATGACAGGGGGAAGATCATCATCACCCCGAGGAGTGCGGAGGAGCCATCGGAGTACAGTTTCAACTCCCTTGATGAGATGCGGATTTCCGGACCATTCAGTGACCTGCGTATAGAGGAGCCAACAGGTGAGCCACTGCCTGCCTCTCACCTCATCGCCTCACTTGATTTTGACCTGGTGAACTTCCCCGTAGCGGTGAGGCCCTGGGAGCCGGGAGACAGATTCAGGCCATTGGGAATGAGGAAGATGAAGAAGATCAGCGACTTCCTTATTGACCTCAAAGTGCCAGTTACGGAAAAGGGAAAGGTACTGTTGCTCCTTTCCGCTGGAGAGGTGATGTGGGTTATGGGTTACAGGATTGATGACAGGTACAGGGTCACGGAGCAGACCGTCAGGATTCTTGTGCTGACTGTCTGATTATTGACGCTTGTGCGAATAACAAAGATTATCTCTCCCTGATACCGTTTATTCCCCGGTCTGTCATTAGCAGGTCTGCCAGTCCTATTGCCACTGCTGATTCGAGGATGACCGGTATTCGCCTTGCGATGCATGTATCATGTCTGCCGGTTATCTCCAGCTCGGTCATCTCACCCGTTGCGGTGTCAAATGTTTTCTGTGGCACACCCGTGCTGGCAGCCGGTTTCACGGAGACCCGCATGACAAGATCATTGCCGTTGGTTATTCCGCCATTGATGCCGCCGGCGTTGTTTGTGGAGGTTTTGCCCCTTGCGTCAACGAAGGGGTCATTATGCACTGAGCCATAACTTCGCGAGGAGGCAAATCCCGCCCCGAACTCCACTCCGTTGACTGCTGGTATTCCGAAGGCTATCATACCCAGTGCTGCCTCTACGGACATGAATGCCGGTTCGCCGAGTCCTTTGGGGACATTCTTTACAACGCACTCAACCACTCCTCCAACAGTATCATTTGTCTCCATTGCCCTGGCGATGGCAGCCGCTGTATCCGTTTCTCCACCGGCTTCCACCAGGCTGGCTGATATAATAGCGGGTGACAGAATCTGGCGTGCGAAGTAGCCGGCAGCCACGATACCCCAGGTCAGGCGTCCGGAGAAATGGCCTCCGCCCCGCATATCACTAAAGCCTTTATACTTGAATCCTGCCGTAAAATCTGCATGACCCGGGCGCGGAATGCTTGTAAACTGCTCGTAATCGCCCGGCCGGAAATCACGGTTTCGTGTACAGAGGACGAGCGGGGCTCCTGTTGTATGGTCATTAATGATCCCGCTGATCACCTCAGGCTCATCACTCTCCCTGCGTGCAGTGGTACCCGGCAGTAAACCCTTTCGTCTTGAAAGGTCGGCCATGAGTTCTTCCTTCCAGTATTGCAGGCCGGCCGGGCAGCCGTCAATTATTACACCCACAAACGGGCCATGTGACTCTCCGAATATAGATACCCTGAATATTGTTCCTATTGTATTCATTTTCCCTGTTGTATTGACTGACTGTTATCTTTTCTTTCGTTGTAATAATTTACAAATGCCTGCAGGTCTGTGAGGGAGAGCCGCCGTACAATTGCTTTTCCCACAGCTCTCAGCAGCACAAAATTCACTGACCCTGCCTCGCTCTTTTTATCCCTGGCTATTCTTCCGATTACATTAGGTGGTAATTCTGCCTCACGGATCAATCCTGCCTTCTCCATCTCCACGCTGAGAAGCCTGTACTCAGCATGGGGCATCTCCCCGGTCCAGGCTGACAGTTCCGCGGCTATTACCATTCCCCGGGCAACAGCCACTCCATGAGGCATGCCGTAGTGAATCTCCAGAACATGTCCGAAGGTATGACCAAAATTCAGTAACCTCCTGATGCCATTCTCCATCGGATCACGTCTGACTATTGCAGCCTTGATCCTTACTGATCTGAGGATAAGATCACCGAGAATGCCGGGATCACGGGCTGCAATCCTGTCAGCTGAAGCTGAGAGGTCAAAGAACAGGTTTCGGTCCCGTATGGCTGCATGCTTGTACATCTCTCCCATCCCTGACAGGAATTCCTCTTCAGGCAGTGTAGCCAGCATATTATGGTCACACAACACAAACTCCGGCTGCCGGATGGTTCCTATAATATTCTTGTATTCTCCCAGGTTCACACCGTTTTTTCCTCCGATGCTTGCATCTATCTGGGAGAGAAGGCTGGTTGACACAAACGCATGCCTCACTCCACGCATGAACAGTGATGCTGTCAGGCCGGCAATGTCACAGACGACCCCTCCGCCAAAGCCCAGTACGAATGATGAACGGTCAGCTCCCGCATCAAGCATCCTTCTGCAGAGATCAATCACCACCTGCGGTGTCTTGCTTTTTTCGCCGGCTTCTATCTCCAGCACCTCGCCCTTCGGGAAAATATCCCGGTAAATCCTGCCAACATTAGTGTCAGTGATTATATACAGGCCTTTTGCGGGTAGTCTTTCGCGGAGATCATCCACGGTACCACCCATTAAGATTACTGACTCTCCGCCTGCAGTATTGATCTTTATGCTCTTCATCAAGGCGAAAAATAGCAAACAGAACCGTCACTTACCATGATTTTATTCACATAGTGAATGTTTGGCAAAAAAAAATTAAAAAAAATACTACATTCAACTCCTGAAACCAAGATGGGAGCGTGAAGATAAGTGACAGGTACAGGTATGTGCTGGACTGGTTTGCTGCGAACATGCCTGTCGCTGAGACAGAGCTCAGGTACAATGATCCTTTCCAGCTGATAGTGGCGGTGATCCTTTCGGCGCAGTGCACTGACAAGCGGGTCAACATGATCACTCCTGTTCTCTTTTCGCGTTTTCCGGACCCACTGTCCATGGCTGCTGCCACGCAGGAGGAGATTTTTGAGCTGATAAAGAGCTGCTCATATCCCAACAGTAAGGCAAAACATCTTAAAGGGATGGCTGAGATGGTAGTCAATCGCTTCGATGGTCATGTTCCATCCGGGAGAGATGAGCTGACGCAACTTCCCGGTGTAGGCAGGAAGACTGCGAACGTGATTGCTTCAGTAGTATGGAACAGTCCGGTGATAGCTGTTGACACCCATGTTTTCAGGGTGGCGCGGCGGCTGGGGCTCACCCCGGGGGCAGGAACGCCATTGGAAGTGGAACTCCGGCTTACGCGTGAGATACCGCCTGATGTCAGGGCAAAGGCTCATCACTGGCTACTTCTTCATGGCAGGTATGTCTGCACGGCACGCAAGCCCGGTTGCCAGGCATGCGGACTGAAACAATGGTGCGCATGGTATGCGGGCCATGACGGGAAAATAAGTTGACGGGAAAATGCGTTATATTCCTTACATAGATCAGAATATTAACACCATTCCGTCATTCCCCGCATTCAATGTACAACACAAGCACTCAGATGGAAAAGAGAAAAGAGAGAGTCACTGACCCGGAAGAATCGCCGGCTTACCTGACTGCGCTCAAACATCTTGCAGACATTCCTGAGCTGGCCTTCAACACCACCAACCAGCTGATAACCCTGAGTAACCTCGAGACACAGAAATACATAGAGGTAAACCAGGCTTTCCTTGAGACAACCGGATACAGCAGGGAAGATATTATCGGAAAAACTTCCGAAGATATCCAGCTTTATGTTGACCTTATCCAGAACCGAAAGTACATGAGACTGCTCACAAGGCTCAAGAGGGTAAGTGATCTCGAGATCAATCTGCGCATGCGTTCCGGGGAGGAACGTGCTTTTCTCTTCAGTGCCCGTACCTTTTTCGTTGGTGAGGATATTTATCTGATAACATACTACAATGATATAAGCGCGCTCAACGGAGGTTATGCCAGGGCCGAATCTGAAAAGATCCTCAGGGAAATATTCGATTCAATGAGCAGCTATGCCATAATACTGAGGCGGGAAGAAGAAAACAGACACTTCATCATAGATTTCAACTACAGGGCTGAAGATGTGGAACAGCTCGAGCGTAAGGAGATGCTGGGCAAGGAGATCATGGAGACTCCGCTGGCGACGAACGAAGCCTTTATCAGCCTGCTCGAAAACCTCGAGTCGAGCCGCCGTCCCTACAAGTTGCCCGTCTCCCCCGACGGGACTGACGAGGCTGGTTACTACATCGGTCTTCTGCTCTCAACAGGCGACATACTTGTCACATGGGAGGCCGGGAAAGCCCAGAAGGAAAGGGAAAGTGAGATACTCAAGCAGGGGATTGTTTTTGAAACCTTTGCCGAACTCCTGCCGGAGATGATCATTGAAATAGACACTCAGGGTCATGTCACCTTCATGAACACTCAGGGAATGATGACCCTGGGGTTTGACAACAATGACCTTGCCAGGGGGGTGATGTTATCCGACCTGTTTCTGCCAGATGACCTTGACAGGCTGATGAGAGAACTGTCAGGGCTGACCAGGCCGGGCCAGATCACCTTTGATGAATATGTGCTAACAAATAAGCTGCAAAGAAATGTTTCGGTACTGTTCCATGCCGGGCCCATTATCATCCGAGAGAGGGTTACCGGTTACCGTTGTGTTCTTACCGACGTCAGTAAGCACAAAGAGTATGAGCAGAAGCTGTCAAATGAGAAGGCCCTGCTGGAACACCTCATTGACGCCGCTCCCGAGGCCATTGTCCTTACTGATTTTGACGGGCGCATAATCCGAATCAACCGTGGATTCACTGAACTCTTCGGCTATGATGCCGATGAGTCTGCCAACCGGATGATTGATGATCTGGTGGTCCCGGACGAGCTTCGCGACGAGGCTGTAAAGATAGATGAGGTTGCCCTTGCCAATGGCACCGGTTACCTGGAAACCATCAGGAAGGACAAACAGGGGAACAGGATAAACGTATCATTGATAGCCTCTTCTGTCATCTCAAATGAAAAAACCATAGCTTTCCTTGGCATCTACCGTGATATCTCAAGGGAGATAAAGAGCAGGCTGATGCAGGAAATACAGTATAACATATCTACTGTGGCACTGCAGGACAGTGATATCTTCGATATCTATCCGACAATTGTAAAGGAGATCGGAAAGCTCTGGAATGTCAACAATTTTTTCATCGCCCTCTACAACAGGGAGAAAGACACCCTGACATTCCCCTTCTTTGCTGATGAGCGTGACCATTTCCAGGAGACAGCTGCAAGGAATACGCTCACAGGGTGGGTAATCAGAAATAACAAATCCGTGCTGCTTGATGAGAATGATATCCTTAAGATTGAGAAGACCGGCGCCATCAGTCTTGTTGGCTCCCCCTGCAAGATATGGATGGGGGTGCCGCTCAGGATGGATGACGAGGTTATAGGGGCCATCTGTCTGCAGGACTACAAAAAGATTGATGCCTTTAACAATGATGACCTGCAGGTCTTTGAGTTCATTGCAAACCAGATTGTAATGACGCTGCAGAGGCGCCGCATGCTTGACAACCTGATCACGGCCCGTAAGAGAGCCGAGGAAGCTGCCTTTTCCAAACAGCAGTTCATGTCAACCATGAGCCACGAGATCCGGACCCCTCTCAATGAGGTGATTGGCATCACCAATCTCCTTCACCAGAGCAACCCGAGGGAGGATCAGATGGATTATATAAACACCCTTCGCTTTTCAGCCAACCATCTCCTCTCACTGGTCAATGACATACTTGACTATAACAAGATGGAAGCCGGCAAGATCGTCTTCGAGAAAACGGAGTTTGACCTGGCCAGCATGCTCGAGGATATCAAGAGATCATACAGCCACAGGGCCCTGGAAAAAGGAATCTATTTCGCCCTGGAAAAGAGTCCTGATCTGCCTGTGACACTCATTGGTGACCCGATCAGACTTAACCAGATTCTTTCAAATCTTCTCTCGAATGCCATGAAATTCACCTCCCGCGGCGGAGTCACTCTGAAGGCCTCGGTGAAGGAGCGACAGGAGGGCAAGGCTTTGATTGAGTTTATTGTGGCGGATACCGGAATAGGCATAGCTGCCGAGAAGCAGGATGAGATCTTTGAGAGCTACGCGCAGGCATCGTCTGACACAACCAGGAAATATGGCGGAACAGGATTGGGACTGGCTATCTGCAAGAGGCTGGTTGACCTTCAGGGAGGCGCCATCAGTGTTGAGAGTGAGCCTGATAAGGGTTCGGTATTCACCTTTTCAATTGAATACACCGTACCCGCAACAGAAACCAGATCGCCTGATCAGGCAGCTGTGGCAGACAGCATGAAAGGGCTTGCCGGAAAGAGGATCCTGGTAGCTGAAGACAATAAGATCAACTTCTTTGTTGCCAATAAATTCCTTGAGAGCTGGGGCGTAATAGTCACCCATGTTGAGAATGGCGCCCTGGCGCTGGAGGAGATAAAGAGGCAGGAATTTGACCTGATACTAATGGATCTCCATATGCCGGTGATGGATGGCATTGAGGCCACACGGGTTATCAGGAGCTCGGCCGACAAGAAGATCAGCCAGATACCTATAGTGGCCCTCACTGCCGCAGTCATGTCAGAAGCTCATGACAAGATAGAGAACCTGGCTATCAATGACTATGTGCTTAAGCCTTTTAAGCCCAGGGACCTGTATGACAGGATCTCGAGAAATGTGAGATAATAGGGTTTGCGGGTTTCATTCAACCCTCATCTAAGGCAGTGTTTTGCAATGTAAGCGTTTGCTTCCCTTATACCAAGACTTCGCGCCCTGCGCAGATAGTAGCAGGCATCGCCACTCCTGCCGCTGTTGATGAGAGCAACAGCCAGGTTAAGGTTCACCTGCCCGTTCTCCGGATCAAGGTCAAGGCTCATGGCATAATCTTCCGCTGCCCTGTCCCATGTGCGGGCAGCCAGCCAGGCATCACCACGCAGGCTGAATGCTGACGGTTCTCCCGGATGTTTTTCAATATTCTCATTAAGGTAAGGGAGAGCTTCATAAATGGCTCCCTCCTCGGCATAGGTCTTTCCAATAAGCCCCAGTGCCTCCGTATTGTCAGGATCAATGGAGTAATATCTCTGCAACTCCTTTTTGGCCGCCTCACGGTCACCTGACCTGAGCAGCATGCGTGATCTCAGCAACAGCAGATCAGGTTCGGGATAATGAGATCTGATGAGCCTGTCATACAGGGCAGCCGCGGCATAGTGGTTCCCCTCACCTTCCCGGGCAGCAGCAAGGGCCATGATCCAGTCAGGGGAAGCATCTTCCTCTGAGACAAGATCAGCCAGGATGGCTGCTGCTTGGCTGTGTTTTCCCTGGCTCATCAGTATCCGGGCATTGCAGTACTCAGTGACAGGCATTCCCGGATAAAGGGCTGAGAGTTCAGCATAGGCTGCAGAAGCCTGTTCGGGCCTTTCTGCCCTGAGATAATGATCTATCTCCCAGCTCTTTCTCTCATCAATCCTGTACCAGTCCTTTCTCCATAATGATCTCCATTCAGGGGTTGCAGATATCTTCCCGAAGATGTTATCAAGCATTATCTCTGGTTCAGATTTGCGAAGGGATGACTTAAGGTGTGACTCAAGCAATGCGACTGCCGTCTTCACATCGCCGGTAGCGGCTGCACATCTGGCCAGGCCGTGGAGACCTGCTCCCCGGCTCAGGTTTTCAGCTTTCATGAAATCACTTTTTGCCTCACCTGTCATACCGGCCTTCAGGTAAATATCTCCCCTTATGACCAGCAGACCGGCATCGGCATCAATCTCCCCGAGACTACCAAGAATGATGGCAGCCTGCTCAGCCTCACCCCTCTCAGCAAGTATAACTGCCCTTAGCAGATTGTCGTAATAGTGTTGTGCTGAGATGATCTGAGCAGACAGCATTATGACCACGCAAACGAATATCTTTTTCATTTCTCTCATTTCTTTTCCTCAATAATTCCGGGTCCTGCACCCTTTTCAGCAATTACATGAATGAAACCGCTCAGGTGGAACTGCTCCAATCCGCTTAATCTTCGTTCAAACACTTCACAGTCGTAATAGTAGACACCTGTCGGAACCACCTTGCCTTTATAGGTGCCATCCCAGTTAAGCCTTGGTTCGGTAGTGCTGAAGACAAGAACGCCTGCCCTGTTGAAAAGTCTGAACTCCACCTGCTCCACCAGCGCCGAGGTCTTTGCCAGTAGCCAGTCATTGACCCCGTCACCGTTCGGGGTGAAGACGTTGGGTATCTCGTAGAAGTTGCATGAGTCAACACAGATCATAGGTGACAGAGGACTCTCATTTCCCAGTGCGTCAAAGGCGGAAACTGCATAACAGCCTGCTACATAGTCCGGCAGTGAGTGTATGTACTTCAAGATATCCCTGTCATCAAAGGAGACCAGCAGCCCGAGCTCCTCCCCGGTAGTCTGCTTGTAATACAGATTGTATCCGGCGACATCTTCATAACAGAGAGGATCTTCTATTGTCCAGCGCACCATGTTGTACATACTGTCACACTGTGAATAGACTGTGAGCGCCGGGATGCAGGGAGGCTCATTGTCCACCGGAACGGCACAGGTGCGTTGCGAGAGATTGACCAGGTTCTTCGGCGTGCCTTCTCCCTGGTATCCTCCGGTGGAAGACACATAATAGCAATACTCCGTTCCATTTTCAAGATCCGGGTCTGTAAACTCCAGCTGGTTGGTGCTCCCTGCCAGTTGCCAGTCTTCTCCTTCCTGCCGGTAAAAATCATAACTGGTGTTAATCCATGGCACGTTCCTGACAAGGGTAAAACGCATCTTCCGGTCACCGGGCAGTGCGGTAATAAAGAGTGATGAGGCTATTCCCGGGTCTCCTATCATGAATCTGTTTCCGGCTGCGTTATTATACAGTTCAACCCTGTATATCCAGCCCGTATCGAAGGTATTGATGAGGGTATCCACATATACCGTGTCATTAAGATCTGCCGTGGGGAGGGTATGGATCAGTTCCCAGTCAGTTCCTGCTACACCCCTTGCGCGGTAGATGAGATACTCATAGGGTCCGTTGGCCGGGATGGTATCAAGCTGTCCGGGCTTCTGCCAGGCCAGCATGAGAGAGCCGTTGACAGGGTGAGTATTTCGGACAGATACATTGGTTATCAGCGGTATGCCTGATATGAGTGAGGTCACAATCTCATTGGAGGGTTTGCTCTCTGTCCCGTTAGGATAGACAGCCACAATCCTGTAGGCATATTCCGTACCTGCGTTGAGGCCATTGCCATTGTCAGTATCAGTGAAGGTTATTGTGTTATGGCCTTCGGCATACCCCACCTTGACAAATCCGGCAGACGGCGGGATGCCGTCATAGCATGTGTCAGCAACCAGTGATGAAGCACCATCACGACGGTAGACACTGAAACCTGCTATCTGATCAGTATTGTAGGCTGCCCAGCTGAGCTGCACGAACTTACCTATGGGGACAGCTGAGAGAAGAGCCGGAGAAGGTCCGAGGACCTTGATGCTCATATTGTCTATGTCAACAAGCTGAAGGTCGTCATTGGAGTCCTCTGCTTTAACAACTATATCATATGGCTGATGACGTATTGAGCTGTGGCAGGGCACCCAGCTGAGCCTTGCCCTTGTCACGCCGGGTCCGGAGGAGAGTGTGGTGAAGGTGGCAGGGCAATCCGTTGCTGTAAAGATGCCGGAGGTGGCAAGGAGGGTCACCGAATCAAGGTCGGTATCGGTGGCGGTGATGTCAAGGGATACTGTCTCGCCGGCCTCCACGCATAGATCCGGCAACGGTGATGTCACCGGCGGATTGTTGTCAGTCTCGTAAACCTCTATCTGCATATCGCGTACAACGACACCTATCTTGATGCCGGCGCGCCATTCCTGTATCTCCATGGCTACATTGTAGATACCCAGGGCTGTAGGGGCATCCCACACAAGGTCGCCCGTAATTGAATCAACATAAAAAGCCCGTGATGCCGGAGGAAGGGAATAGTTAAGTATTGGTTTGCCGTCCTCCTTGGTGCATACAGTAAGCTCATACGAGAGGCTGTCACCGTCAGGGTCAAAGGCAGCTGGATTGTGGATGAAAATCTGACCAAGAGCGGCCTTGTCATAGGGCGGGTTTAGCAGTACGGGAGTGCTGTTTCGTCCAACTGCTGTATTGACAATCAGGATTGTAGAAATTGAGAAAACCACATTTACCGAGTTGGGAATATTCTCCACCCCCAGGTTGCGGTTCGGGTCCTGCACCACTATCCTGTATACACCCGGACCGGGATAGGTATGCTGGGCCACATAGACATTCTTTTTGTAGTCATTTGGCAGGAAAGTCTCTGATACTCTTGCCACGTTCGTTATGGAGTTATCGCCCCATTCAACGTCAAGTGAAGGTCTGTCAGCCTTGCTGAGGGTATAGGTGAATGTAGTTACGGTGACCTCAAAAGTAAGATCTGATATCTGTTTGTAAGTTATCTCCCCGGCACGGTTATGTGTTGCTGTTACCAGCGAGGCTGTGGACAGCATTATTGCAGCCACAAAAAAAAGTCGTCTTCTCATCTCATTCCCTTTCATTTCACTTTATAGCTCCTGATGGTATCCGTTACGGTGAACCGGTATCCCTCTTCATGGTCACCCAGGCTAATAAGCATCATGTTTGCCTGATCTTCATAAAGCCTGGTCATGATTCGGTTCAGTACTGTCACGCTCCCGACCTCCCCATTCCCGGTGGCTGTGAGAGTAAAGCGGTGTTCCAGTCCGTCGACCTCAGCTACAAGCAGTTGCATCTTCACCGGCACATCGTCCTCCAGTATAATTAACCTGTCTGAAATATACTGAAAAAAACTCTCCTCCGGGCCGCCTGTTATCTCGCCGCCTCCGCTTTTACCCAGTTTCATGTCAGCCTCAAGGTCATCACTCCAGACCTTAACAAATACTGACCATACCCTGTTCGCTGCATCATACTCAATGCCTGTCAGTGAGACGTGAACGGGATGCATAAAAATCAATATGGAAAGCAATAGTATCTTCATGCCTGCACTAACATAAATGCATCAAAAATCAAGCCATCAGGTCAACCTCGGTTATTCCTGACCGTTCACGCAGGTAATCAATTGTTCCCACCTCAATGAATGAGAATCCCGTACCCCTGGAGAAGTTACCGGCAAGGACCACCACGATATCGTTTTTTCTCAGGGTATGTCTTGTCAGAAGCTCCTTTATTGCAGTATGAATGAATTCGTCAGCTGACATCTTCTTTTCCACAAAGACGGGAATGACTCCGTATGAGAGTGCCAGTTCGCGCATCGTGCTATGCGAGTAGCAATGAGCGATGACCGGGTTAATGCCGCGGAATGCTGCCATGTTTTTAATTGAGGTGCCATTGACTGTATCTGCCAGTATGGCTCTTGCTCTGATTCTGATGGAGGTTTTTACTGCCACCTTGGCGAGGTAAGCCGATACCGGGCCGCTGAGTGAACCTGCCGGCATCTCAATATACTGCTCCTTTTCCTGCTCCACCTCCGCGGCTATCCTGGCCATGGTCTTAACCGCCTCCACCGGATACCTTCCCATTGCCGTCTCACCGCTGAGCATGAGCGCATCGGTCTGACTGTATACAGCATTGGCCACATCACTCACCTCTGCCCTGGTGGGCCTCGGATTCTCTATCATTGAATGGAGCATCTGTGTGGCAACGATTACCGGTTTGCGTTTCTCAATGCACCGGGCAATAATGTTTCGCTGTATTCCCGGGATACGTTCAAAGGGCACCTCAATGGCCAGATCACCCCTTGCAACCATAATACCATAGGAGTAGTCCATAATCTCTTCCATGTTGTCAACCCCCTGCTGGTTCTCGATCTTGGCTATGATCTTGATGTCACTTGATTTCCTGTCAAGAAGCCTCTGAACAGCCAGAACGTCCTCTTTTGACCTGACAAAGGAATGAGCTATAAACTCTATATCGAGCTCTATTGCCAGATCAATAAAATCCAGATCCCGTTCGCTGACGGAGGGAAGGTTGATCCTTACCTGTGGTATGTTTACTGTCTTGCGCGATCCAAGAACGCCATCATTCTCAATGATGCCAATAAGACTCTTTCCCTGCCGGCCGGTGATCTTTATCTCCAGCTCACCATCATCTATAAGGATGGTTGCTCCTTTAGGAACGTGCCTGGCAATATCGGAATAGTTGACGTTGATAGTCTCATGCGTGGTCTTCGCGTCCGGATTGCCTTCCACCTTTATTGTTTCGCCCTTGACAAACCTGACCGGTTCATCACAGATGGTGGTCCTTATCTCCGGGCCCTTGGTATCTATAAGAATGGCAATGGTGTCTGAAACGCTCCGGACATTGTCAACAATCTTTCTGACACCATCAGGATTGAGATGTGCCGAATTTATTCTGACAACATCCATTCCTGCATCGTGCAGTTTGCGCAGAAAAGAGGGCTCACAGTTCTTGTCTGAGATAGTTGCAACAATCTTGGTTCTCTTCTTCAGAAGGCTCTTTACCATGTTACTCAGGATTATTTCATTAGTTCAATCAGTGCATCGGCTGCCAGCCGGTAACCATCAGTGCCCAGCCCCATGATACTACCCCTGCAATATCTTCCCGTCAGGCTGGTGTGACGGAATTCTTCCCTTGAAAGAAGGTTGGAGATGTGCACCTCTATAACCGGTATGCTTATGGCAGCTATGGCGTCAGCAAGTGCCACTGAGGTGTGAGTGTATCCGCCGGGATTGATGATCACCCCGTCAGCATGAGTGGCTGCAGCCTGAACCATGCTGACAAGTTCACCCTCAACATTTGACTGTGAAACTGTAAATGTCACCTGCGGATAGCGTGAGCGGAGTATGCTGATCACTGCTTCGAATCCTTCCCGGCCATATATATCAGGTTCCCTCTTCCCCAGAAGGTTAAGGTTAGGTCCATTGATTATCTCTATCTTCATGTGTACTCAATTTGGTTTTTCCGGTTCAGGCGAAACCCTCCTGTTCAGATAACTGTTGGTAATATCGATTGTAATGTCAAGACATGGGGGTTTCATACCCTGAGCTGTCAGCCGTTGTTTTTGCTGTGAGTACAAAAATAACGAAACGTGCGGATTTAAGACCTTAATAAAACATAACTTTAGAGCCGTCAAGGTGAGAAGATGACAACATCATGGAATGATACCCTGAGGGGATTCGGGAGATATCTCAGGATTGAGAGATCTCTCTCTCCCAACAGTGTGGCGGCTTACCTGAATGATGCACGCCGGCTGAGGGACTATATGGCTAAGCACAGGGAAGGTACTCCTCCTGAGGCTCTGACATACCGTGACCTGAGCGACTTCGTTTCCTGTGTTGCCGGGGAAGAGATTGCAGTACGTACGCAGGCAAGGCTCATCTCCGGGATAAGGTCTTTCTGTCAGTATATGCTGGTTGAAAATCTTATAACGGATGATCCTTCAGCCCTGCTTGAGGCGCCCATGGCCGGCCGGCACCTCCCTGAGGTACTATCCGTGGAGGAGATAGACCGGATGGTGTCATCCATTGACCTTGTGGCAGACCAGGGACACCGTAACAGGGCCATTATTGAGACCATGTACGGATGCGGGCTCAGGGTGTCAGAGCTGGTGAACATGCGTCTTACAGACATCCACCGCACGGAGGGTTTTGTCACCGTAACCGGGAAAGGCGACAAACAGCGTCTTGTGCCTATAGGGTCAATCACGCTGAAGGAGATTGACAATTATCTGGCTTACAGGGCAACGATGCCGGTGATAACAGATCAGAATATTCTCTTTCTCAATCGCCGGGGAAAACGGCTGTCCAGGGTAATGGTATTCAACATAGTCAGGGAGGCGGCTGCCGCTGCCGGGATAGAAAAGACAATCAGTCCTCATACTCTCCGTCACTCCTTCGCCACACACCTGGTGGAGGGTGGTGCCGACCTGCGTGCTGTGCAGGAGATGCTGGGCCACGAATCAATTACAACCACCGAAATATACACCCATATTGACAGGAGTTATCTCAGGGACACAGTATTGATGTACCATCCCAGGGCCCGAAGCAAACGTGACCAAAAGCGGCCCGGTGCTGAGTGACGGCATTTCCACACTGAAAAGGGACCATAAGTAAACGAAGAAAGGGGTATTTCATAATATACTCCTTTTTATTACCTTTGCGGTTCAAAAAAACAGAGATTTTTAATCAATAATCAGATCGAATATGTCAAAAGTTAAGCGCGTTTATTCCTTCGGTAACAAGACAGCCGAGGGCAGAGCAGATATGAAGAATCTGCTGGGCGGTAAGGGAGCCAATCTGGCCGAGATGTGCCTTCTTGGTCTTCCGGTTCCTGCCGGTTTCACCATCACCACGGAAGTATGTACTGAGTATTATGAAAACAACCATCAGCTGCCGGCTGAGCTCATGCCTGAGGTATGGGAAGCAATGACGAAGACTGAAGAGGCCATGGGTCTCAGGTACGGCGACAGTGAGAATGCTCTTCTTGTCTCATGCCGGTCGGGTGCCCGCAGTTCAATGCCGGGAATGATGGATACTGTTCTCAATATTGGCCTCTGCTCGGCAACCATCCCCGGTCTTATCAAAAAGACGGGTAATCCCCGTTTCGTTTGGGATTCATACCGCCGTCTCATCATGATGTATGCCGATGTGGTTATGGAGAAGGCTGAGGGTATTGAGCCTGCCGACGGCAAGGGCATCCGCAAGCAGCTTGACGAGATGCTTGAAGAGTTCAAGCAGAGCAAAGGATACAAGTCAGATACCGAGCTTACGGCCGTTGAGCTGCAGCAACTGGCTGAGGAGTTCAAGAAGAAGATCAGACAGTCACTTGGCAAAGAGTTCCCCGATGACGCGCGTGAGCAGCTGGAGGGAGGCATCAAGGCCGTGTTCAAGAGCTGGAATGGAAAGAAGGCTGTATCATACCGCCGCATTGAAGGAATTCCTGATGAGTGGGGTACAGCTGTCAACGTTCAGGCCATGGTGTTCGGCAACATGGGTGACACATCGGCCACCGGTGTTGCCTTCACCCGTAACCCGGCAACAGGTGACAACCTGTTCTATGGAGAGTGGCTTGTCAACGCACAGGGAGAAGACGTTGTGGCCGGCATCCGCACCCCGAATCCTCTCAATGATGACACCAAGAACGAACAGAATATGCACCTGCACAGCATGCAGGAGTCTATGCCCGGCACCTATAAGGAGCTTGTAGATATCAGGAACATACTGGAACATTCATTTCATGACATGCTTGACATAGAGTTCACCATCCAGGAAGGCAAGCTTTACATGCTTCAGTGCCGTGCCGGCAAGCGTACCGGTACCGCAGCCCTGAACATGGCGATGGATATGCTCCAGGAAGGTCTGATAGATGAGCAGACGGCAGTCATGCGTGTTGATCCGTCACAGCTTGACGAACTCCTGCACCCAATCACTGATCCGGAAGCAGAAAAGAGCGCTACTCCCCTGGTCAAGGGTCTCCCCGCCGGCCCCGGCGCCGCCGTGGGTAAGATAGTCTTCACAGCCGAAGATGCTGTAGCATGGAACCGCAAGGGTGAGAAGGTGATCCTCGTCCGTGAGGAGACCAACCCGGAAGATGTTGAAGGCATGCGCGCTGCCGAGGGTATCCTCACCGCACGTGGCGGTATGACCTCACACGCTGCGCTTGTGGCACGCGGATGGGGCAAATGCTGCATAGTGGGTGCAGGTGGTCTGCACGTTGACGTGGCAGGCAAGAAAGCAAAAGTTGCAGGATCAGAACTGGTTCTCAGAGAAGGTGATGTCATTACTCTCAACGGAACGAAGGGTAATGTCTACGCCGGCTCGCTGAAGCTGATGGACGCCACTGAGAACCCCAGGTTCCAGACTTTCATGAAGCTGGTAGACAAGAACCGTACTATGGGTGTACGCACCAACTGTGACAACCCCGAAGATGCACGTATGGCACGTGAATTCGGAGCTGAAGGCATCGGTCTCTTCCGCACAGAGCATATGTTCTATGGAAAGGGCTCAGAACAGCCCCTCTTCATTCTCCGTAAGATGATACTCAGTGATAATGAGCAGGAACGCAGGCAGGCGGTTAACGAGCTCTTCCCCTTTGTCAAGAAGGATATGAAAGGCACCCTGGATGCTATGGACGGACTGCCGGTGACCTTCCGGCTGCTCGATCCGCCGCTGCACGAGTTCGTTCCACAGGGAGCAGACAAGCAGGCTGAGCTGGCCAAAGCACTGGGAATATCAGTTGAGGCCATAGCCAAGAGAGGTGAAGCTCTCCACGAGTCGAACCCAATGATGGGGCACCGCGGCGTACGCCTCGGCATAACCTATCCGGAGATCACCGAGATGCAGGTCAGGGCAATGTTCGAGGCCACTGCAGAACTGATTAAAGAGGGCAAAAATCCCCTTCCCGAACTGATGGTGCCGGTTACCTGCGATGTTTCAGAACTGGACGTTACCAAGAAGATCTTTGACAGGGTTTATGCTGAAGTATTGAAGAAATTCAACCTGAGCAAGATAGATCATAAGTACGGAACAATGATCGAGATCCCGCGTGCCACACTGCTGGCAGACCGCATGGCAAAGACCGCGGAATTCTTCTCGTTCGGCACCAATGACCTTACCCAGATGACCTTCGGTTTCAGCCGGGATGACATTGGTGGATTCCTCCATGATTATCTCGACAAGAAGATGCTTGCAGCTGACCCGTTCCAGACTATTGATCAGGACGGCGTAGGACAGCTGATAACCATGGCATGCGAGAAGGGCCGTGCAACCCGTCCGAACCTGAAGATAGGTATCTGTGGCGAGCAGGGCGGTGATCCGGCATCGGTTGAGTTCTGTTTCAGGAACGGACTCACCTATGTCAGCTGCTCACCCTTCAGGGTTCCGATAGCAAGACTGGCAGCAGCACAGTCAGCCATCAGGGCAGCCAGGAAGTAAGACTTACCCATGACAATAAGGAAAAGGAGGCTCATCAGGAACCTCCTTTTCTTTTAGTCGGCAGTCGGCAGTTCAGTCGGCAGTTGGCAGTCGGCAGTTGGCAGTTCAGTCGGCAGTTGGCAGTTGGCAGTCGGCAGTCGACTTTATCTCACCACCACCCACCTCCGTGCCTCCTGTCTCCATACTCCTTCTCCGGCTGGCCGATAGCTCAGTCGCAAGGTATAGGCACCCGGAGTGATGGCAGGTGACGGATGCCAGGGTATTGTATGTGCACCCGCCTCCATAGTACCGGTGAACAGGTTCGCCGTCAGGTTGCCATCGGAGGAGAAGAGGTCGATATCCACCTCACAGCCCGACTGGAGAAAAAATGAGATTCTGCCCTCATCCGTCAACGGGTTAGGATAGAGTGCCAGTTCCATGTAATCATCTTCCTGCTCTTCAATACCGGTAGGCGAGATGACCATGGCATCATCAAAGTACATAGTGCCTGAACGGAGACCGTCCGGGTGCTGTACCACCACCAGGCTGTGATACTGCCAGTCGCCGCTTCCGCCTATGCTGCTGAAGGGTATGGCTATCAGATCCCATCCGGCCCAGTCAATGGTTGCTGCAGAAACAATCTGGTTAACCGATCCGGGTGAGTAAAACCAATACTCGAGATAGTTGTTGCTCAGGTCACCATAAACCCACATGGCAAACAGAAGGCTGGTGCTACTGCCTATTAGTGGTTTGCTGGTGTCAAATACACGGCACACTCCGCCTCCGCTGCCGGTGAAGAGATAATTGAGCCGACCGGCTGGGGGGTTTGTCTTATATATTGTATTTGATGCTGTGAAGGTGGTCATGGGATTATCGGTACCCGTGGTGCTGCCGCTGGCTTCCGGGTCCCAGAAAGCGCCGATATTATCGAATGTCTCAACGACGTAACCAGTCTGGTAGGCCTTTGTGCGCGTGGTGAAGGTGGCATTTACTGCCTCTCCCGTGGCAACCCCCACCACGTCCTTTACCGATGCATCTATCTCAATGCGATAGCTGCTGTTAATCTGCAGGGGAGCCGTGAGTTCAAAGCTGTAGCTGCCCTTGCCTCCAACAGAGGTAAAGAGTTCACGCTGTTTGGTTACGGGAGCCGACTGGCTGTCGAGGAGCCTGATGCCGGAAGATGCAGATTCCTGGTCAAGCGGGGCATCAAACCGTACTGTGATTCTGGGAAAAAGGGTAATTTCCGTGGCACCGGCAGCGGGCCACACCTGTTCAATTACCAGTTTCGGCCGCGACTTTGTGACGAAGCTGACCTGGTACTCCTCCTGAAGGTGCACATCCCATAACGAGGTTGCATCAGTGGTAAGCCTGAGGAGATAGGGCGTTTTGGAGGCAAAGCCGGTTTGCGGGCTGACCGTAAGCACCCTGCTCTTGTCATCCCACTCATATATCACATCTGCTGCCGGCTCAAATATGAGTGCCGTCTGCACAGCTAATCTGTCCATGGGGACGTTGAAGGTAAAGGTAAATGACTGGTTGAATGGCAGACTGTCACTGGTTACCGGCATATGCTCCACCACCACAGGCACCCGGGCAGTGTCAAAGGAGGGAAGAAAATCTGCAAGGGTTGTCTTTCCTGCGGTAACCGCAGCTGAAAGAGTATCATTGTAAAAATCGTCCATACCGCTGACAATGACCTCATAATTGCCTGGGGGCAGTGAGTCAAACATGAAGAATCCGTTGTTCAGGTCATCAGTAATGATTGTCCTGTTCAGCGGCATGAGGGTAACGGTTGCACCGTTTATCGGCATATGCTGATCCCTTGTGCCAGCACCGAAATAGTATGGCGGTGCGGTGAGTTCGTCCCTTACCGTTCCGGCGATGATTCCTGACGGCTCAACGGCTACATCGAAATGTTGCTGCAGTGCCCTGAGCATTGCCCATGCCTCATGATGAAGATGGTTCCCGTTACGCAAACGCCACCCCTCGGGTATGTAATCATGATAAGATCCTTCGGATAGTACGCCGGGCATATTGAGGGTCCTGAGCACACCCAAGCCCACTTCCGTTCCCCATTCAGGGTAAAAGGTCCAGTCACCCTTGACCCATTCAAAGGAATGGGTCCAGCAGTTACTCTTCTCATATAGCTTTTCCCAGAGGATACGGGCAAAGGATTTCGCTGCCGGGAAGACAGGAGAGTTATCATAGCCCCGGAAGAGTGTCAGGGGCTGGTTGCGGGTACCATCAAAGCCGTTGCTGTGGATTGAGAGGAAGAAATCTGCGTTGGCAGTGTTGGCCATTGTGGCAATAGTGGCAAGGGACAGGTCATCCTCCGTATAGTTGGTAATGCGTGACATATAGACTGTGGCATTGCGGGCTTCGAGAAGATCTCTCAGGAAAAGACCTTTTGTGAGATTACCTTCAGACTCCCAGAAGTCGGTTGCTATCATATGCCTGTCGTCGCCGTCATGGCCCCCGTGGCCGGGATTGATAAATATCTTTATCCCGCTGAAGTCAGATGTCTGACCATTCAGCAGTACAGGCAGCAATATCATCACTGCCGGCAACAAAACAGTCCTGAAGCGTTTCATCTTATCCGCACCTTCATAATATAGATCTCCCCTTTCTCAGTACAGAAAGCGATCTTCCTGTTGCCGGATGCGAAGGGGAACATCTCTGACCTGTCGGGTGTATTGGTCAGCACGGTTCTTCTTTTCTCTTCCAGTGAATAACAGACCAGGTCCGAGGAGGTTATCCTGTGCCCGTCATCCTTGTCATCCATCCCAATCACCAGCCTGTCATTAAACCATTTCGGGGCGTTCATCCTTCCCAGTTCATGGAGTATTGTGCCATCGGTATCACAGATATAGCTGCCCCGGCCCTGGTAATTATAGAGGATCATCGTCCCGTCAGGAGAGAGTGAAGCCCATATATAAAATCCGTTGCCGTTTGGCATGATCTCTCTTCTCTCATCGCCACGATACAGAACCGGCATCATCTCCTCTATCACCACGAAAGTTTCTTCGTTTCCCGACTTCAGGCTGAGGCCTTTCTGTTCAACACGCATCTCGTTATCCGTTTTAAGAAGCACGGAGTTGCCTGCCACAGCAGGCGGGACAACCCCTCTGCCTTTGTCAATCATCAGCTCTTTTCCGCCGGTGGTAATATCATAGCACCATACCGAGGAATACTTCCTGTTATCATTCATGGCATCGCTACGGTAGAACACCTTTTTACCATCGGCTGTAGTTGATGGCTCATACCCTGAGCCCGGCTCAGTACTTATCACCGTCAATCTGCCTCTGCGGGGTTCCAGAATAGACAGCCCGTTGTATCCCTCGCCGGCCACAAGCAGATGACCTGATCCGGGTACAACACCCGTAAGCAGGTATGATTCTTTGTTCTCCGGAGTAATCCGCTTCACGCTCCTGACCCTGATTGTCTGAGGCCATGCCTCAAGGGTGAGGAGCAATACAAAAAAAAGACAAACTGTTCTCATTTCTTCTGGTATTGCAGTCTAAAGATAGTTATTCGCAAATTATCAGGGCAAGATTTTTCAATGAGAGGTCATTGATTTTTATCAGGGTGTTTGATTGCTTTATATTATTAACTTTGATGGACATCAATTAATCCATAACTATGATGTCAGAAGAAATCCTCAGGCAGTACGGAATCACCAATGTCCGGCAAATTGTTTATAATCCTTCATATGATAGTCTTTACGAGGATGAGTTATCACCAGAGCTGAAAGGTTTTGAGAAAGGGGTTCTTACTACTACCGGTGCCGTTGCTGTTGATACCGGTGTCTTTACCGGACGCTCGCCAAAGGACAAGTACATTGTCAGGGACAGCACCACGGAAAACACCATCTGGTGGAAATCAGAGGAGTCTCCTGTTTCTGACAACAAGGCCCTGACCATAGAGGCATGGAATCATTGTAAAGCTATTGCCCGGGAGCAGCTGTCAGGTAAGAAGCTCTATGTTATGGACTGTTACAGTGGCGCCAACAGGGATACCAGGCTGTGTGTGCGTTTCATAGTTGAGGTGGCCTGGCAGGCGCATTTCGTTAAAAACATGTTTATTCGTCCTTCGGAAGAAGAGTTGGAGAATTTCAGTCCCGATCTGGTGGTACTTATGGCCTCCAAGGCTGTTAATCCTGAATATCAGAGTTTTGGCATGAATTCCGAGAATTTTGTCCTGTTTAATCTGACCGAGAGGATGATGCTTGTAGGAGGCTCATGGTACGGCGGTGAGATGAAGAAGGGTATTTTCTCGGTGATGAACTATTATCTTCCGCTCAAAGGGATAGCAGCCATGCACTGCTCGGCCAATGTAGGCAGGAAGGGTGATGTGGCAATATTTTTCGGTCTTTCCGGCACAGGCAAGACCACCCTTTCCACTGATCCTGAGAGGGCATTGATAGGCGATGATGAGCATGGCTGGGACGATGACGGCATCTTCAACTTCGAAGGAGGGTGTTATGCCAAGACCATCAATTTAAGCAAGGAGAATGAGCCGGACATCTACCGGGCCATCAGGCGTGATGCGCTGCTTGAGAACGTGGTGGTGGATGAGAGGGGAGAGATAGACTTCAGCAGTGCAGCCAAGACAGAGAATACGAGGGTCTCCTACCCCATTTATCATATTGACAATATTGTAAAACCTATATCAAAGGGAGGGCATGCCACCACTGTGATTTTTCTTACCGCCGACGCCTTCGGGGTGTTGCCCCCGGTTGCCAGGCTGACGGAAGAGCAGACTCAGTATTACTTCCTCAGCGGCTATACCGCCAAGGTGGCAGGTACCGAACGGGGCATCAAGGAGCCTGTTCCCTCCTTCTCAGCATGTTTCGGGGCGGCTTTCCTTTTGCTGGATCCGATAATATATGCACATGAGCTCACCCGCAAGATGGAGGCACACAACGCTGACGCCTGGCTTGTAAACACAGGTTGGATGGGCGGTCCCTACGGCACAGGGAAGCGTATTGACCTGCCCTCAACCCGCAGGATCATTGACGCCATATTGAACAAGACTATCAATGATGTACCATATACAACCATCCCGGTCTTTAACCTGAGCATCCCGACAACCGTACCGGGAGTGCCCGCTGATCTGCTTGATCCGGGGAAGAAGTGGCCCGAGTATGGTGCATGGCTCAAAGCTGCCAGGGAACTGGCAGAGAAGTTCGTTAAGAACTTTAGCAAGTTTACATCAAATCCCGAGACAGCAAAGCTGATATCTTCGGGACCAAAACCCTGATACTTAATCTATGGTCATCTCTTCAGCAGTTATAGCATTAGTGCTGGCATATTTGGCAGGCTCCATACCCAGTGCCGTCTGGGCAGGAAAGCTGTTTCACGGCATTGATGTCAGGGAGCATGGCAGCGGCAACGCCGGCGCCACAAATACAGTGAGGGTCCTTGGCTGGAAGACCGGGATACCCGTTCTAATATTTGACCTCTTCAAGGGCTGGCTGGCAGCTATGCTGCCTGAGTTCCTCCAGGCTGCCCCGGAGGGATCCGAGACCCTGATGATACTTCAGATTGCCTGCGGGCTTGCTGCCATTATTGGTCATGTTTTTCCTCTCTTCGCAGGCTTTCGTGGCGGCAAGGGTGTTGCCACCACTTTCGGTGTGCTGCTGGCCCTTCACCCGTTGCTGACCCTGACATGTGCAGGGATTTTCCTTCTGGTGCTGCTGGCGAGCGGATACGTCTCACTGGGCTCCATGACCGCCGTGGCAATGTTCCCAATCCTTCTCGTTACTCTCTTCCGGACTCCGTCAGTATGGCTGATAGTCTTCTCAACCATAGTGGCAGTGGCAGTAATTATCACCCATAAAAAAAATATCAAAAGGCTTCTCAGGGGAGAAGAAAAGAGGTTCATCAGGCGAAGAAAAGAGTAAAGCCACGTTGGTCCCCTCAGGCTGACCATGGTATTATAATCGCACTGCATGATACTTGTCAGTGCAAATCTGAACAATGAATTTTTGTTTTATTTTTAACAGTCAAATATTAAAAACCATAACCTAAACAGACAACCATGAAAGGAATAAAAGGAACCCGTACGGAGCAGAATCTCCTCAAAGCTTTTGCAGGCGAATCACAGGCAAAGAACCGATATGAATTTGCGGCCAAGGTGGCGAAGGAAGAGGGATATGAGCAGATTGCCGGCATCTTTCTTGAGACTGCGATGCAGGAGCAGCAGCATGCCAAACGATTCTTCGGATACCTCGAAGGTGGCATGGTGGAGATAACGGCAACTTATCCTGCCGGCGGCACAACCACCACCAGTGAGAATCTCGAGGCAGCCGCCGATGGTGAGCACGAGGAGTGGGCAGAGCTTTATCCTGAGTTCGCAAAAGTAGCCGAAGAAGAGGGTTTCAAGGAGATTGCCACCTGTTTCAAGGCTATCTCCGCAGCCGAGAAGGTACATGAGGAGAGATACAGGAAGCTGCTTGCCAGCGTGATGGGCAACAAGGTGTTCGAGCGTGATGAAAAGGTCTTCTGGTACTGCCGCAAATGCGGATATGTACACTTCGGCACAAAGCCTCTGAAGAACTGTCCGGCATGCCTCCATCCGTTCAACTACTCGGAGGTATTCGCTCAGAACTATTAGAAAAAGGGCGCTCAGGAGATGATTGATGCTGAAAGCATGCTCAGCCTGATGAAAGGCAGGCAGAGTGACAGGAGATATCTCAGCAAACCGGTTGAGCGGGATAAGATAGAAAGGATCACCGAGGCAGGCAGGATGTCGCCTTCAGCCTGCAATGGCCAGCCATGGCACTTTGTTGTGGTTGATGATCCGGCATTGCGTGATCAGGTGGCAGCGGCCACCGAATCGGTCATTCTCCGGATGAATGCGTTTGTCAGGGAAGCTCCGGTATTGATAGTTGTTGTCCGGGAAAAATCCAATTTTACTTCACGCGCAGGTGATCTTATCAAGCAAAAGGATTATTCCCTTATTGATATCGGGATAGCCACGGCATCCATGGTATACCAGGCTACTGCTGAAGGGCTTGGCACCTGTATCATAGGCTGGGTTGATGACAGGAGGATAAGAAAGGTCCTGGGCATCCCGGCATCCGGGAAGGTGGAGCTTGTCATCTGTGCAGGTTACACAGACAACCGGCTGAGGGAAAAATTGCGCAAGCCACCGGGGGAGGTGATTAGCTACAACAGGTATTGACAATTATGAATGTTATCTGCATCACAGGCAGGTGCCGGCACATGTCACAACAATCATCTGCATTACAGGCAGGTAGCGTCGAGTCTCAGACCCGTCATTACTCTCACCCATGCAGATAACTATTCTGGAAATAATCAGACCAATTTTGCCAGGGCCTCCTTAATCCGGCGCACAGCCTCGGTGATGCGGTCGTCGGATGTGGCGTAGGAGATCCTTATGCAGTTGTCTGCGCCGAATGCCGTACCGCTAACCATGGCCACCCTTGCCTCCTCCAGCAGGAAGAAGGTGAGATCATCCGAATTTTTCATCACCTTGCCGTTATAGCTCCTGCCAATAAAGTTGCTTATGTCAGGCATGACATAGAAAGCGCCCTGCGGCACCCTGACCTTCAATCCGGGGATCTCTTTAAGAAGGCTGCAAATGAGGTCTCTTCGCCGGAGGAATGCTTCGCGCATTCTCTCCTTCGAGTCGCTCTTCGAGGTGACTGCTGCCAGTGCTGCCCTCTGGGCTATCGAGGAGACCCCGGAGGTGAACTGGCCCTGTAACTTATTGCATGCTTTCGCCAGCCAGAGTGGGGCACCCATGTATCCTATCCTCCATCCGGTCATAGCGTATCCCTTGGATACACCGTTAATTGTCACCACCCTGTCATATATGCTGCTGAATGATGCCAGGCTTATATGCTTCCCGGAAAATATGATATGTTCATATATCTCATCAGAAATGATGATCACCTGCGGAAATTTCTCCAGCACCCTGACCAGGGCTGCCATCTCATCGCGGGTGTATACCATGCCCGTAGGATTGGAGGGTGAATTGAAGATCAACACCCTTGTTCGGGGGCTGAGAGCCTCCTCCAGCTGTGCCGGAGTCACCTTGAAGTTGCTCTCGATGTTGGTTTTTATGATCACCGGCTTGCCCTCAGCGAAAGTGATATGGTCAAGATAGCTGACCCAGTATGGAGCAAGCAGTATCACCTCTTCACCAGGGTCGACAACCGAAAGCATGACATTGATGAGGCTGTGCTTCCCTCCTGCCGAGACTATTATCTGGTCTGGTGAATATTCCAGTCCGTTCTCTTCCCTGAACTTGCGTGATATGGCTTCACGGAGATCACCGTATCCCGGTACCGGAGGGTAGAAAGAGTAATTGTCATCTATAGCTTTCTTTGCCGCCTCCTTGATATCATCAGGGGTGTTAAAGTCAGGCTCGCCAAGGCTGAGGCTTATTACGTCAATACCCTGTTCCTTCATCTCGCGGCTCTTTTGTGCCATGGCCAGTGTCTGTGATACTGAGAGTGCCTGCACCCTCCTGCTGATATGCTCCATTATGTCAGATTTATTATTGTTTCTCAAACGGAAAGGCCAAATGTAATTGTTAAAAGTGAAAAAGAAAAGGAGAGAAAACATGGCGGATAGTGGGGAGGAACACCCTTGCAGACTTAAATCAGAACAAATTAATAATCGTTTCAAATCATGGTGCAATAATGCAACAAGGATGAAAAATGATTAATTTGCATCGCACAAAGACCTTAAACAACTGAAATCATGGGAACCTTCATGGAGATACTCAAAATAACAATTCCGGCCCTGCTGGTAATGCTCACTGCCTGGCTGGTAATAAAGAACATGCTGCATGACGACCAGGAGCGCCGGAGGCAGGATCTGTTGCTGCAGACGGTTAAGACCATCACCCCGGTCAGGCTGCAGGCTTACGAGAGGGTGGTGCTTTTCCTTGAACGCATCTCCCCTGAATCACTGATAATCCGTACTGCCAGGACGGAGATGACGGCGCAGCAGCTACAGTCGGCACTGGTCACAGCAGTCAGGAGCGAGTATGAACACAACCTTTCACAACAGATATACATGAGCAGCGAAGCCTGGGAAATGGTAAAAAATGCGCGCGGCACCATTGTCAGGCTGATAAACAGCGTGGCCTCTCAGCTTCCTCCAACCGCCACCGGCGAAGAGCTCTCCAGGATGCTCCTGGAGGAGGTTGTGGAAATGGATACCGAACCAACAAGAACAGCCATTGCCTATATCAAGTCAGAGCTCGCCCGAATAATGGGATAAACCATTGTCAGGGCTGATGACAGGTTACGGCACCGACAAAAAAGGGGACATGCCCGGATGGCGTCCCCTGATCTGTTGAACTAATAATATGGTGTGCCTTTATAGCAGGCTGATACTTCGCTTGACGAATGCGCTGAGAGCCTCTCCCTTAAGCATGTTATTGGCCAGCATAGCGAGGTCAACAAGCTGTTTGACAGCCTTGTGCTCAGCGCCAAAACCTTCCAGTATGCCCTTTCTCTTCTCCTCAAGCTGACGCAGTTCGCCTTTCATCCTCTCAATGTCATCCTTCTCAACTGAAGGTATCTCCTCGGGCTTCTTCTTGCCGTGCTCTTTCTCCATGAAATCAATCTCGAGCTTAGTCTTCTCAATACCTGTGCTGTTCTTTTTCAGCTCATCAGCATGCTCCTTGTCGAGGTCGCCTGCCAGTGAAATCACCAGCGGATGGTTGGTGTTCAGCACCAGGTCAAAGCTGTCAGGCATCTCACCATAGAAGGAGTATCCGCCCCCAAACTGTGCCATATCCTTCATCCTGCGCATGAACTCGCTCTGGGTAATGATTATAGGAAGGTCATTCTCATCCAGGCTCTCTGCCCTGACATTAAAACGTGCCTTATCAGTATCAGATACCTGGCTGCGGAATACCTCTGCAAGATCATCAGACTGTGCCTGCGTGAGCTTTGAGGCATGGCTTTCATCTTTCCTGATAAGTTTCTCAATCACATCACTGTCAACCCTGACATACTTTGAGGAGGGCTCTTTCGATTCAAGGGTATTAATCAGGTGCGTATCAAGCTGACCATCAAGCACAAGTACATCATAACCCTTTTCAGCTGCCTTGGCTACATAGGTGTGCTGTGCCACCGGGTCTGTGGTGTAGAGATGGACAAGCGACTTATCCTTGTCAGTCTGGTTCTCCTTAATGATTTTATCGTACTCTTCCAGGGTGAAATATTTGTCAGATGTGTTCTTGTAAAGGGCAAACTTTGAAGCTTTTTCAAAGAATTTTTCCTCAGTGATCATACCATACTCAATGAACAGTTTGAGATCATCCCATTTCTTTTCAAAAGTCTCACGATCCTTTTTGAAGATGTCAGAGAGCCGGTCGGCTACCTTTTTGGTTATGTGCCCTGATATTTTCTTAACGTTGGTGTCGCTCTGCAGGTAGCTTCTGGAGACGTTGAGCGGTATGTCGGGTGAATCAATCACTCCGTGGAGCAGTGTGAGGAAGTCAGGCACGATCCCCTCAACGGAGTCAGTGACAAAAACCTGGTTGCAATAGAGCTGTATCTTGTTTTTCTGAATCTCAAAGTTGTTTCTGATCTTCGGGAAATAGAGTATACCTGTTAGTTTAAAGGGGTAATCAACGTTCAGGTGAATATGGAAGAGAGGTTCCTCGCCCATGGGGTAAAGTTCCCTGTAGAAGCTGGTATAATCCTCATCCTTCAGTTCTGTTGGTTTGCGTGTCCATGCGGGCTGGGTATTGTTTATCACCTTTGGCTTGCCGGTATCAACCATCTTACCGTCTTTCCATTCCTTCTCATTGCCGAAGTGCACGGGCACCGGGAGGAAGCTGCAGTATTTCTTCAGCAGTGATTCAATCCTGTGCTCATCAAGGAACTCCTTTGACTCCTTGTCTATATGGAGGACAATGTCGGTACCGCGCTCTTCTCTCTTTGCCTCCTCAATGGTATATTCCGGGCTGCCGTCGCATATCCACTTCACAGCAGGGACGTTTTCACGGTATGATCTGGAAATGACCTCCACCCTGTCAGACACCATAAAGGCTGAATAGAAGCCAAGTCCGAACTGACCTATCAGTCCTGAAGCCTGGTCCTTGTATTTGTCAAGGAAATCATTGGCGCTGGAGAAAGCTATCTGGTTGAGGTATTTGTCTATCTCCTCGGCGCTCATCCCTATACCATTATCGGATACGGTGAGGGTTTTCTTTTTTGTATCAAGTGTTATGTTAACGCGCAGTTCGCCAAGTTCGCCCTTGAATTCTCCGGCAGAGGAGAGTGCCCTGACTTTCTGGATAGCGTCAGTGGCATTTGACACCAGTTCCCTAAGAAAGATCTCGTGATCCGAATAGAGGAACTTCTTGATAATTGGGAAGATGTTTTCAGTAGTTACGCCTATTTTACCCTTTTCCATGATATTTGATTTACTGATTATTCTGCCCCCCTTTCTTCAAAGGGCGTGCCGTGCCAGGAAGTATGACAGAGTGGCAGTCGGGCCATTGCAGGTCTGAAGGATTTGCGATTTGCGATTTGCGATTAACCTTCCGGTTTTCAGAATGAGGCCGGCAGGGTCACAATCCCGCACATGCAGTTCCAGGACCTTCAGACCTCAGACCTCAGACCTTCAGACCTTCAGACCTCAATCACTGGCTACTGCCTTGATCAGCGTTCCCAGACGCCGGCTGGCAAGATGTATCTCTTCCTCTGAGATTGTCAGTGGTGGTGCTATGCGGAATGCGGTTGGGCAGAAGAGAAAATAATCAAGCAGCAGGCCATGGTCCGGGGCGTGTGTTATCAGAGCCGGGATTATCTCCGGTTTTTTCGGCACAACTGCAAGCAGGAGGCCTTCGCCTCTTATCTCCCTTAACGGCAACCCGGCAAGCTCAGCTCGCAGTATCTTTTCCTTCTCCAGGGCTTTCTCCGCAAGTTTCTCCCTGACAATGACCTCCAGCGATGCCATTCCTGTTGCGCAGCAGAGGGGGTGACCTCCAAAGGTGGTTATATGTCCCAGGGCAGGGTCATGGGTGAGTGATGACATGATGTCGCGTGAAGCAATGAATGCGCCCAGCGGCAATCCCCCTCCCAGGGCCTTTGCCAGCACCAGTATGTCAGGGATGACATTGTACCGGGAGAGGGAGAACAGGTGGCCGGTACGCCCGAACCCGGTCTGCACCTCATCGAATATCAGCAGGGAGCCATGTTTGTTACATGCCTCCCGCAGGTCATCAAGGAAGCTGCCCGCAGGCTGTATCACACCAGCTTCGGCCTGTACCGGTTCCACGAGTACAGCGGCGGTGGCCTTGCTTATAAGTGATACTGCATCGGAGCTGTTGAATTCAGCCATGGTTGTTGCCGGCATCAGGGGTCTGAAGGCATTGCGGTACACCTCTGAGCCCTGCACGCTGAGTGCCCCGGTGGTTGAGCCGTGGTAGGCGTTCCGGAAATAGATGATCTCATTCCTTCCGGTATATCTGCGTGCCAGTTTGATGGCACCCTCGATGGCTTCACTGCCCGAGTTGACAAAAAAGACTGACTCAAGCGGAGGCGGCAACAGGGAAGCAAGCCGCGCGGCATACTGCACTTGGGGGCTCTGGATCACCTCACCATAAACCATCAGGTGCATGTATCTGCCTGCCTGCTCAGTCAGTGCTCTCATCACTGCAGGGTGGCGGTGGCCGGTGTTGCTAACTGACACACCGGAGATAAGATCAAGGTAATCTCTCCCGTGGCTGTCATACAGGAATGAACCTTCCGCACTCTCAATCTCAAGCATCAGGGGTGAGGGGGAGGTTTGTCCGATATGATTAAGGAAGAGTTGCCTCTGTGAAGGCATCAGCGCTGCATTATATTGATATAGTTCATGATCCCCTCACGGTATGATTTCCCGACAGGCAGAACTTTCTGGTTGGTGCCAATGGCAATGGTGAGGCTATTCTCACTTATTGAACGGATAACACTTTTATTGACCAGGTATGAGCGGTGTATCCTTACGAACAGGCTTGAGGGCAACTGCTGTTCTATGGCCCTCATGGTAAAGTGAATTGTATATTTCTCGTCGCGGGTGATGACGCTGACATAATTCTCAAGAGCCTCCACATAGAGTATCTCCTTGAGTTTCAATCGAACCAGTGATGATGCCTTCTTGATGAATATCTCCTCTTCTCCTGCTGCCGAAGGGACCGCCCTTGGAGCGTAGTATTTCATTATCTTTTCAACGGCACGACAGAATCGCGGGTAGGTGATTGGCTTTAGAAGGTAGTCTATCCCGTTGTAATTAAAGGCTTTGTAAGCATGTTCCTCGCTTCCTGAGACAAAGATAATGTGAGGCGGATTTTCGAGGCTGGAAAGAAAGTCAAAGCCATCCATCTCCGGCATCTGGATATCCAGGAAAATAAGCTCGATATCCCTTCTCGACATCAGCAGGTTACGTGCTGAAAGAGAATCGGAGAAGCTTCCGACAAGTGAGAGGGAGGAAGATTTTCCTACGAATTCCTCAAGGGTCCGGAGCCATACGGGATCATCATCTACAATAATACAGTTCATTACATCTTATACGGTTGGTGCTGGCAAAGGGTTACAGAAACAGCAAATAATTTCCTGATATAAATGGTTGAATGATAGCCTGATCATAGTTTGACTGTAAAAAATGAACCTGGTCAAAAAAACGTACCCTCTCGCCAACAAACTATTTGTAAATATACTAATAAATTCGACGGGAAAAAATTACCGGTTAGCAATTTTAAGAGGGTTTTGCTGGATTACCTGATGAAGCATTAATTTCCTGACCTGCCGGATACATATTCCACTTCCTCCGGCAATGAACTTGAGTACACCCGTGAGTACGGGCTATATCCGTTACCATTCAGGGATCATCTTACTGTCAGAGCGCTGATGCCTTGCCAGTTAAGTATTTATGACACCAATGGCAGGCTTGTTATTGCAAGCAGGGTTGAAGACAATGATGAAATAAACACAGGGCTCCTGATAAACGGCACTTATGTAGCCATTTTCAGGATCAGCGGGAAGGTGGTTTACAGGTGTAAAATAATAACAGGGAGCACACCAGGCAGATAGTGCTCCCATATGCAAAAAAAAAGGGGTGCCCTTGCACCCCTGAAACTTTTACTTCAGGCCTTTTGTAAGAGCCGGTGCAGCTTTGAACTTAACGACTTTCTTAGCCGGGACATTCAGTTTGGCTCCGGTGCGCGGGTTACGGACAACTCTTGCACTTCTCTTCTCAACTTTGAA
>JAAZBN010000156.1 GCA_012513795.1 Bacteroidales bacterium
CCACCGAGGCCAGGTATTTCTGCACCAGCGAAGGGTGTTCCTTTACTGCTTCGGAGAATGAGCAGAAGATTATGCCCATCTCGGCCAGGGTCTCACGGAAGGTGGTCTTCACAGATACAGAGTCCATTACTGCATCCACGGCCACTCCGGTGAGGCGTTTCTGCTCCTCGAGGGGTATGCCGAGCTTGTCAAAAGTCTTCAGCAGTTCCGGGTCAACATCATCAAGGCTGTCCGGTCCCTTTTGCTGTTTTGGGGCGGCATAGTAGATAATATCCTGGAAATCAATATCCGGAATGTTCAGATGGGCCCAGCTGGGCATTTTCATTGTCTGCCAGTGACGGAATGCCTTGAGGCGGAACTCAAGCATCCATCCAGGCTCCTCCTTCTTGGCTGATATGAGCCTTATTACATCTTCACTGAGGCCTTTGGGGATAACCTCGGTCTCTATATCCGTAACGAAACCGTACTTGTATTCTCCCGATGTTACTTCACCCAGCAGCTTATCCTGGTTATTTTCCATATCTCTCTCCTTCAACGGTACATCAACTCAACAAATGGCACCGTTTAAAGTTTGTGCAAGTTTTAGAATCCTGCAAAATTAATCAAAAATGGCGAGATGGAAGAAGAATGTAAATGTATGATGGACAGGGAGGCCGGTAATCTTAGCGTTACTACTTTTTGTTGTTGATAATGAGTGCACCAATGACGCCGGGGACCCAGCCGCAGAGGGTGAGCAGGAAGATGATCAGTACTGAGCCGCAGCCCTTGTCAACCACAGCCAGGGGAGGGAAGAGAATGCATACGAGGACACGCCAGAAACCCATTGTTATTTGCTATTTGCGATTACGAAGATAGGAAATTCCTGTGTTGTTGTACAATTCTTCATCGTCTACGACGATGGGTTAGTGGGGAGTATTTGCCGGTTACAATTCTTGATCGTCTACGACGATCTGTTGGGTGTGGTGTCCTGCGTGTTACAATTCTTGATCGTCTACGACGATCTGTTGGTTCTGACGACTGCCAGTTACAATCCTTATTGCCTGCAATCTGATGCGCGTAGCGCATCAAGAATTGTAACAGGAGCCCCCCATAAATCCCATGCTCGTAGAGCATAAAGAATTGTAGGCTGTCGCCCCCGCCAATCCCTATGCTCGTAGAGCATAAAGAATTGTAACAGCAGAACTCCCGCATAACTCCCATGCTCGTAGAGCATAAAGAATTGTAATTCAATGACATATGATAAATGACTACCTGAACAGATGATCCGCGGCCTGCAGGATTTTCAGTCTCAGGTCTGCCGGATAATCCGGGTGCTCATCCAGGAATTTCTCGACGGTTTCCCTGGCCTCGGGTGTCCGGTGGCCCTCAAGGGTGGTTGAGATCCAGCTTCCGGGGAAGAAAATGTCACCGGTAGCCTTGATCTCTTCCAGCATTTCCAGGGAGGGTAAAATATATTTTTCAGATCTCTCCGCAACCGAAGGATGATGCAGATATTCCAGTGCCTCCAGCACCCATGGCTCACGCTCACGGTTGGCCGGGTCACTGAGGTTCTCAAAGAAAGTATCGCGGACTGTGGCGTCAGCAGACACTGCCGGTATCACAAAATCAAACCGCTCCAGCCTCTCCTTTCCTGCAATTCGTTCGCGCTGCTCCGCAATGATGCCTTGAGCCCCGGGAAGACCCTTCAGAGCCAGCGTCAGTGCGAGGGTGCATAGCTCATCCTCGCTCAGTCTGACGGGACCGGAAAGTCTCCCGCCCGGCTGCACGGTACCCCGCAAGGCCGCACCCGGCAGCTCCCCCCTTTTCCACAAGGCAGCCAGGTAATCCATCCCCCGCCTGCTCACGGTCACATTTTCCAGTGTGCCGAACCATGAACGTTTCTCAGACAGTGTTTCGGCTGATAGCATTCTGCCTTTCAGCATGGCCTCTGCCTCTGCCGCCCGGGCTGACCGTTCCCCGGCTGTCATGTGGTTCCACCATACTGATGTGAACCTTTCTGCCAGGTAGTTACGCAACTGCAGGTCAGTGATAACCTGCAGGTCCCTCATTGCCGTCTCACAGAAATCAGCAGGACTGACCGTCTTGCTGATGACATTCTCGTACATATTGATCCACAGAATCCCCTTCAGAAGAGGTTCTTCAAATGTGGGCAGGTTGTTCACCAGGTATGCGGCACTGATGCTGTCAAACAGGAAGGTGCCGTAAGCCCTTCCTGAGATATCAGGGATAACGCACAACGGCTTGTCAGCGGTTGTGATATAGGAATCCCGTTCTGCCGGTGCCAACTCCGCTGTAACAGTGTCGGTAGCAGTGATCACCATCGTTTTCAGTGTCTGCGGCCAGTGCCGGAGTATTCCTGCCGGGTCATCCTCGCTGAGGGAGATCCTGTATCCGTCATCTTCTGCAATAACCGGTTTTATTATCGGCATGCCTGCCTCCCTGACCCACATCCTGCTCCACTCCCCGAGAGGCTTTTGCGATGTCTCCTCCAGTATTGCAACCAGGTCATCCCAGCGTGCATTGCCCCATGTGTACTTGTTCAGGTAAACCTGCAACCCCCTCTTCAGGTTCTCTTCTCCGGCCAGCTGTTCAAGCTGCCGCATCACTATAGGGGCCTTGTTGTAGATGATGCCCCCGTAGAGCGAGCCGGCATCCTTCATGTTGCCCAGTTCCTGTACTATCGGGTTAGTGCCGCGCGTGCGGTCTACCTCATAGGCATCCGGATAGCGCGTGAGAAGAAACCTCAGATCATGATTTATATCCGGAAAATCAGGCCCGGCAATCTTGTCCGACATGTACCCGGCAAAAACCTCCTTAAGCCAGACGTCGTCAAACCACTTCATGGTAACCAGGTCGCCGAACCAGATATGCGATGTCTCATGGGCAATCAGCGAGGCCCGCGAGAGCTGCTCATTCAGGGTGGGGGAAGCTTCGAGCATCAGCGAGGAGGCCCTGTAGAAAATTGACCCGGGATGCTCCATACCACTGTATTGGAACGGTGGCAGAAGCACAAAACCAAACTTGTCAAACGGATAAGGTATCTGAATGTAATCCTCCAGCCACTTCAGCGCGCTGCAATGAAGCCTGAAGATCTCTTCCGAGTTGTTTTCAACGTAACCCGGCCGGGTCTCGCGGTGCAGCATCTCCATCTTCACTCCGTCAATCTCCTTTTCCACCAGCTCAAATTTGCCTGCGGCGAAGGCAAACAGGTAGGTGCTTATAGGCTTTGTCTCGCTGAAGCGAAGGGTGACCCTTCCTTCAGTTGTGTCAGCCGACACGACGGGATTGTTTGACATGGCCCGGTATGACGACGGGATATCCAGGGTGAGTGTGAACCGCCCCTTGATATCCGGCTGATCAAAGCAGGGGAATGCGGTTGAGGCCCTGTCGGGCACAAAAAGCGTATACAGGTATTCACCATTCCTGTTCAGAGAGAGATCCCCTGCACGGAAGCTGACCTCCACGCGATTGTAACGGCGCGATAACAGTTCCCTGTCAATGACTATATGGCCGTTAACGAGTCCAGCCTCAGTTGGCTTCCCGTTTACGGCTACTGTTTTAAGGTAATCCCCGGGCACCTTAAAATCCAGTACAAGCGGTTCACGGCCTGCCGTTCGCAAGAACTCAATCACCGCAATTCCTTCCACCGGTGTATTCTTCCCGGTATCAATTCTGAAAGTCAATCCGTACCTTACATCACCTAAAGTCTCATACCTGTATGTTGCGAGGAGTTTTGACACTCCTTCGGCAGTGTATTCCTCTATGTCCACACGGCTGCATGACGACAGAATTGTCACAATTAGCACAAAAACTGACAGAAGGCGCAGGTATATGGATCCAGGTTTCATGGTGATTGTTTCAGATCATTAAATATAGCTTCAAGGTCATTTCAGACCTTCAGACCTTCAGACCTTCAGACCTCTAGCAGAGTTCCTGGAATCTCTGTCTGAAAACCAGCGGGCGGGCAATATTGTGGAACGTCTCCGTGGTTCCGCCGGTGCCGATGATGGTTATGGAACCGAAATTGAGGATGCGGCCCATGACCGTCTGGTCAACATTGACCGTCTCGATCTTTGAGAGATTCATCTCAAAAGTCCGGCGGGCAATGAAACCCTCCTTGATGACTATACGACGGTTAGTAATAACGAACTCGGAGAGCCAGCGCTTCATCCAGGCGTAAATTGTCAGGGTGAAAATCGATTTAAGTGAAAAGAAGATCACCCAGTGGTATTTGGTCTCATAGGCTACGGACTCGTCCTTGATAAGATGCCCGTTGACATAACTTCCCATTATTCGGATCGTTTTTGATTTCTATGCAATCAGTCGTTTACCTTCACCGCTTTGTCCTCGCTCTGCCAGAGGCCATGCTTGGTGCAGACGGCCAGGGCGCTGAGATTCATTGAGACATCAGGGGCTACCAGGTGGAAATCGACCTCCACATGAGACGGTCTGTGGCCATTGGCGCCGGCCGAGTAGCGAGCTTCGGCAAGCAGCGTCTCGCGGTTCCAGAGCTGTATCACGCTTATATAGTGATCATCCTCATCAGGGTGGGGGTACTGGTCTCCCATGCGTACCTTAACCTGGAACCTGTCTCCCCGTTTGACGCTGTCGGGACAGATTACATGCGGCATGTGGCGGTCGAGATAATCTCGCATTATCTCCTTCTCTTCCTTCTCTATTTCAAGTGCTTTGAATACTCTTGGCATGGCTTTTTGTTTTTAGTAACAACTTTCGCAACTGAATGATCAGTCACGCAGTTGTAAATTTAGAAAGAATTCCGGTCAGTTTTCAAAAATTGAATCTTTCATGCGGGATGAAGCTGAGGTCTGAGGCCACAACGTTCTCCCTTACCTGTTCCGGGGTCTTGCCTCCGGGGATCACCGTGTGACACGCCGGGTGTGCTATGCAGAAACGCAGGCTGATCTGAGCCATAGAGTGATCTCTGTATTCATCGAACAGCGGCTGGTATCTCTTAAGATCATTCAGGTATGATTGCAGTTTTTCCGGAGAGAGGTTGAACCTGCGGTGATCATTGTCGCCGAACCGGGCACCGTTATTGAATTTACCGGAGAGAAATCCGAAGAGCAGCGGGATTCGTACTATCACTCCCGTGCCGTACCTCAGGGCCATCGGAAACAGCACCTTTTCAGCCTCACGTTCCAGAAGGTTATACCGCACCTGGATCACATCGAGTAACCCATGGTGCCTTTCAAGGATATGAGCCTGTTCGGTCTCCCTGAACGATTGCACACTCCAGCCGGCATGTTTGATCTTGCCGTCCTTCTTAAGTATTTCCAGTGCAAGCCATGGCTCATCCTTTTCGAGGATCTCCAGATCCGGGCTGTGCAACTGTAAGATGTCAAGAACCTCCAGGTTCAGTCTCTTGAGGCTCTGTTCCGCGGCAAAGACCAGGTGCTTCACCGAGTAGTCGATGTTTGCGGGTGTTGTTTTATGCTTCTGGCCAAGGAACGGGTAGAAGTTGTTACCTGCCTTGGTTGCTATGATAATCTTATCCCTGTCGGGACGGTGGTCAAGAACTTCGCGGATGAGTTCCTCGGAGTGGCCGAAGCCGTAGACGTCGGCTGTGTCAATGAATGTCACACCGGAGTCGAGAGCGGTTTCTATCGCTTTGCGCGACTTATCATCATCTGTTGTTCCCCAGTCGCGTCCACTGATGCCCCAGGCGCCGAAGCCTACTGTTGAGACAACCGGGCCCCGGGCTCCAAGTTTTTTATATTCCATATTTGTTTTCTCTGTTATTATTTGTTATACAATTCGTTACAGTAGCCGATAAGCCTTACCAGGTCCTCACGGTTTTCCATCTTTATGCTGTTCGATTTGATGAAGGTGCTGATCTGCTTTTTGTGTTCAGGAAAAATTTTCATGAACTGGGTTCGTCCCAGAAATCTATGCATCTCGCCGTTGAGGCGGATCCAGTATACTGGCATATATCTTATCTCAAAATCCGGTGGTACTTCGAGGCCGTAGATGGCTCCCTGCGTGCTTATATTTGAATAGGTGTCAACCTTTGATGTCCTTGAGGTACCGCCATAACCCACCGGCTGGCCGGGAGGGATGAGGTGGCTCTCGTGCTGTATGAAGAGAGTGATGGGACCGTTTGCCACCACTTCATGGAAAACCTCGCCGAAGGGGACGAAGCTCCTGTTGCCGAATGTGATTGTATCTGCCTGACTGGCAAGGGCTAATCCGTATAAGGTGTTTCCCTTCAGGAAGGCCATCTTCCCGGTGATTGTATTGTAGTTGCCGGCCTCGGTTGTTTCAGTACCCGTTTTGGATTTAATAATGCACGCCGTGAATTCAGGGAACAGGTACTGATCCATGTTCATGGCGGATTTCGTTTGAGAGCCGCCCGGAATTATTGCAGCCGAATAAAACACAACAGCGGTAAGAAGGGCTTTAAGATGGCTTTTCATTGTTGCTTGTCACTTTTGCATATTATCCCGAAAGTTAGCATTTATTATGCCGGACCCGCCCGGATCATTAACTGCAAGGAATGTCATGTCACATTTAAATTTCCAAAAAACTAACAGTCAGCTTGTTTGGAAAGGATCGGTCATTTTTTTAACTTGCGTCTTCATTTACTGTTTATGAGAAGGTTTTTCATTTTGGCTGTACTGATCACGTGTTCACTGATCTCATGCAGGAATGAGAGGTTTGACATGGATCTGTTGTATGGCAGCTGGATCAGGTTACCCGATACGGGTCATCCCAGACCCACGATAGAGTTCAATATCGGCGGTAACTATTGCATGGTTGGTTATCAGAGCGTGCCGACGGGTGGAGCTACTGTTTACAGGTTGACAATCACCGGTGAGTTCGAGGTTGACGGTTACAATGTTACCCTTGTTACGGCAGAGGTTCAGAGTATGGATGAAGAGCCTGATCCGGGAGATTTTCCCTATGAAGGCATTGATATCACAGAAGGGATATCACTCGGAAGTTTTTATGGGGGCCAGAACAATATCCAGTTCGTTACAGGTATTAATGAAGGGATAGCTGTCAACGCTGAGTATATACCGGTAACATGGGAGGTATTGGGCCTTACTGAGAGTCTTCTGGAGGTGAAGGTAGACCTGGATACCATCAGGTATGTAAGGCAATAATAACCGGTAAATTCTTTAATAGTTCGTCTGGTTTTTGATATTACGCAAATAGTTATTATCTTTGCACCCACATTGCGGGGTGGAGCAGTGGCAGCTCGTTGGGCTCATAACCCAAAGGTCGGAGGTTCGAATCCTCCCTCCGCTACAA
>JAAZBN010000157.1 GCA_012513795.1 Bacteroidales bacterium
AGGCGTCAAATCTCTCCAGGGAATCACAGATCATAGCGGCAAACATTGACCAGGCACTTCTGGTGATTACGATAAGGATGCCCGTCACCCACGTAGAGTTCATTGACCGTTTTCTGGCCACCGCAGAAGCATACCGGATTCCTTCAGTGCTTATTATTAACAAGACGGACCTTTATGATAATGCGGATATGGAACAGGCCCTCCGCATTAAAAGCGTCTATGGGGAGATAGGCTACCGGGTTATTATGATATCAGCAACAGAAGATACTGATCTGACCCTACTTGAGGAGATGCTGAGAGACAAGACAACCCTCATCTCCGGCAATTCAGGGGTTGGCAAAACCACTCTTCTCAACCGGCTCAATCCCTCTCTCTCACTCAAGACTGCCCCTCTGTCCGATTATCATGAACAGGGGAAGCATATTACCACTTTTCCTGAAATGCACCCCCTTCCCGGAGGGGGTTATATAATTGATACTCCGGGTATAAGAGGATTCGGTGTCATCGACTTTGACCGACGCGAAATTTACCATTTCTTCCCTGAGATTTTCAGCTTGTCAGCAGGATGCAAGTTCCATAACTGCCTTCACCTGGATGAACCGGGGTGTGCCGTGCGCGAGGCAGTGTCCAGAAATGAAGTGGAGTGGTGGCGATACAAAAGCTATCTGAGCATGCTGCTTGAGGACAATGAAAAGTACAGATAAGCGTTATCCTTAAGGCACATATCCGGAATGAAAAGAACCTTCCTGGCTGCATATATCGCATTTGTACTGCTGATGATAATCACGGTATTGTTCTACCTGAGCCTTTACAGGAACCAGGTTGAGTATGCCAACAGACTGCTTGACAGGCAGGTAATGATAGCAGGGTCCGACATTGACAATGTAAGCATGTATATTGTCAGCGACCTGGCCGAGATTGATTTCTCTGATGATATAGCCCTCTTTTTTACTAATCCTGAAATAAACGAAAGGGCCAAGGAAAAGATGAAGCTCTATTATTCCAGGTATGATGAGATTGTAGTGGGGCTTATGCTGTACAACATTGACGGTGATGTTTATACCCTTTTCAAGGACGAGGAGAGAAATTCGTGGCTCGACGGTTCCTACCGGGCGCAAACCGTGCCAGCCATATATGAGACAGAGAGGCTCGAGAGCGAGCGTGACAGGTACAAGTACTACCAACCTGTTCTCAAGGATGGAATGGTGCTTGGCAACCTGGTGATAACCATAGACTTTAATCGTTTCTTTTCGGGCACTTTCAATAAGTACAACCTCGAACAGTACCAATGGCAATGGGTGGTTGATGATATCGGTAACGTTGTGTTTGACAACCATGGCTCAGGTTCCGGTTACTCACATCTTGACCGCCTCACCCGGTCTCTTGCAGAAGGAATGGCGGGACGGCTGGACCACTCCATCAAGGGAGAGGAAGAGGAGGTGGAGATACTCTCTTCATACTATCCGGTGAACATTTTTGGCCTTGACTTCGGGCTGGTTTTCTCGGCACCCAAGGAGTTCTTCCGCAAGTATCTTATTCGTAACTCTCTCATCCTGGGTCTCCTGACCTTCTTAACCATACTTTCCATAATACTCCTGTTCCGCGGTTTTATCCGGAAACAATCACGCAGCCTGGAAGAGAAGAGAAGTTCTGAAAGCAGCCTTCTCTCAATTCTTGACCAGATGCCCGTGGGGTTCATCATTTACAATGAGTCCAGGGAGATACTCAGGGCTAATAAAAAAGCCGCTGCACTCTTTTCACTGGAGAGCGAAGCCGGCATGAAAGGCAGGCTGATGCCCGATCTGTCACGCAATGAATATGCATGTGACATTGCAGGAGAGTTCAGCCAGGGGAGGGTCATCAGGCTTCCCGCCCCAGGGGGCGATAAGATAGTGTTTATCAACTCCATTCCCGTTATATGGGAGGGAGGCAGCCAGACACTGGAAGCGCTGATAGACATCACATCCCTTGAGCTGGCACGCCGGCAGGAGGCTGACGCAAACATTGCCAAATCAGAACTTCTGGCCCGCATGAGCTTCGAGATACGCACGCCCCTGAACGGTATCCTGGGGATGACGGAGATGCTAAACAGGGCAGACGATCTGCCCGCGGAATCAAAAGAGATTGCCGGATTGCTCAGACGCTCGGCCGATCTGCTGCTGAACATCATCAATGACATCTTTGACGTGTCAAAAATGGAGACAGGCAAGATGATCCTTGACGAGATACCTTTCCGTCTAAGGGAAGAGGTGGCCTACTGCATGAATTTCATCAGGCGTCAGAACCCCGAATCTTTTGTCAGTTTTGAATCGAAGATTGACCAGGCCGTGCCGGAAAACCTGATAGGTGATCCATACAGGCTGCGACAGGTGATCACCAACCTGATGAGCAACTCGGTAGCGGGAACACAGACAGGAGAGATCAGGCTTGAATGCCGCGTGAAACAATCAGAAGGCAACAGATATACCCTGGCATTCACGCTCACTGATACCGGCAATACATATACCAGGGCTGAGATCAAAAAGCTGTTCGGCGACTATATTTCCTCACTGAGCGAACGCTCCGAATGGGCCGAGGATCTGAGACTGGGGCCTATCCTTGCAAGGCAGCTCACAGAGCTTATGGGCGGAGAACTGCAGGCAGAGAGTCCTGCGGTGAAAGATGCATCAGGAGCCGAGAAGGGACTTAAGGTTACCTTTACAATCACTGTTCATCTCAATGAAAAGATATCCAAAAAGATTGACCTCAGCAGATATGTTGATCCGGCAGAGATACGTACCCTCGTATTGACAGGCACCCGGGGCCGTGATGATGATTTCCTGAGCATCATGCACCGGGTAGGCCTGCCCGTCTCCGTTACCAGCTTCCAGAAGCATACTGTCTCACAGATAAAAACCAGCCTGCAGAGCGAAACGGCAAGGTATATCCTCCTGGTTATCTTCGACGAGCCTGAATCTGACGGCTTTGAGGTGGCTGAAGCCCTGATGAAGGAAGGCCTCACCTCCGAACATATCGTGCTTATGTTTACCTCCAGGGATCCCAGGGGACATTACGCCAGGTGCGTTGACATGGGCATTGACCATCTCCTCGTCAAACCGTTTGCAGCAGAAGACCTGATGAATGTGCTCAAGGAGCACTTCCACGCTCTGGGCGGCAGCAGCGCACGACTGAGATCTGACAGGTCAGAGGTGCCGGTAATCCTGGTTGTGGACGACAACTATCTTAACCGTAAGGTAGTTGGCTCGCTCCTGAGGGTGCTTGGCGTCAATGCCGAATATGCTGCAGACGCTGATGAAGCTATAGACAAAGCCCGCAACACATCCTATGACCTGATACTGATGGATCTCATAATGCCTGAGAAAGACGGGTTTGAGGCCGCCCGGACCATACTGGGATTTGCGGGTGATACACAGATAGTTGCTCTCTCTGCTGACAACATGCCGGAGACAAGGCTTAAGGCAGAAAAGACAGGCATGAAGGAACTGCTTGCCAAGCCGGTTACCGTTGAGGAACTCAGGCGGGTCATTGACAGGTATCACAAGCCCCGTTGATCTATGATTCTGAACTTTAGCAAGATCCCTGCCGGCGAATTTCTGCATTTCAGGAAGACCCTTCCCGTTGCTGATGTGAGATCACCAGGCGAATATGCTGCGGGGCATATCCCGGGAGCTGTCAACATCCCTCTTTTTGACGATGCCCAGAGAGCTGAGGTGGGCACCCTCTACAAGAAAGAGGGCCGCACCAGGGCACTGCTGCACGGTATTGACCTCGCAGCACCTGCAATGTCAGAAAAGCTTCGGAAAGCTATGGATATTGCTTCAGGCGGTCAGCTGCTTCTTTACTGCTGGAGAGGGGGCATGCGTTCCGCCGCCATCGCATGGCTGTGCTCAGTCGGAGACCTTGAGCCGGTGCTCCTTGAGGGTGGATATAAAGCCTACCGTAATCATATTCTGACATTCCTGGCCGGGAAAAGAAATTACATCATACTGGGAGGCCTTACCGGCAGCGGCAAGACCGGTATACTTGGTCATTTGAAATCCGCCGGCGCGCAGGTGACAGACCTCGAGGAGCTGGCCTCACACAGGGGCTCCGCCTTTGGAGCACTGGGACAGCCACCGCAGCCATCCTCCGAACACTTTGCAAACCTTCTCTTTGATGATCTCTCGTTACATGATGAGAAGAACCATATATGGCTTGAAGATGAAAGTCGCAACATTGGCTCAGTATTTATGCCGGACTGCTTCTTTGAGAGGATGAAGGCCGC
>JAAZBN010000019.1 GCA_012513795.1 Bacteroidales bacterium
GGCAAACTGGCCCGTATTCAGTTCACATACGACCAGTTTCTTGAAGCCTGCGAACACCTTATCCGTATTCCCGGGCAGGGGTCTGATATAGTTGAAGTGGGCAGCAGAAACTTTGTATCCTTCTTCCCGCAACTCGCTGACAGCGGTGGTGACCTGTCCGAAGGTACTACCCCAACCTATTACGAGGAGGTCACCGTTGTTTTTGCCTGCCACTTTGAGGTCAGGGACCTTTATCTTTTCAACCTTTTCTTCACGTGCTCTGACCATGTATTCATGATTCTCAGGAGTGTAAGAGACGCTTCCCTTGATGGTTTTCTCCAGTCCCCCTACACGGTGTTCTAGTCCCGGAGTACCGGGGATGGCCCATCTGCGTGCCAGCGTCTCAGGATCTCTCTCATAAGCCAGATAATCCTTATCGTCCTTAACAGCATAGGGTACCGTTATTGACGGCATATCCTTCATTGAAGGTATTCTCCACGGTTCAGAGCCGTTGGCCAGGTAGCTGTCAGTAAGCAAAAGCACCGGGGTCATATGTTCGATGGCAATTTTTGCGGCTTCGAAAGCGTAATAGAAGCAATCTGAAGGTGTTCCTGCAGCCAGCACCGGTACGGGGCTTTCTCCATTACGGCCGTAGAGGGCCTGCCAGAGGTCTGCCTGTTCCGTCTTCGTGGGAAGCCCTGTTGAGGGACCGCCACGCTGCACATCTATCACCACCAGAGGCAGCTCTGTCATTACTGCCAGGTTGAGGGCTTCGGACTTAAGTGCCAGCCCGGGGCCGGAGGTTGAGGTCACTGCCAGGCGGCCGGCGAAACTGGCTCCAATGGCAGTGCATATGCCTGCAATCTCATCCTCTGCCTGAAGGCTCTTGACACCCATATCCTTCCTCAGTGCCAGTTCCTCAAGAATGCCGGTAGCCGGAGTGATGGGATAAGAACCTATAAAGATCTTGAGACCCGCTTTTTCACCTGCGGCCAGTATGCCCCAGGCTGTTGCCTGGTTTCCGTTGATGTTCCGGTAGATGCCTTTTTTTATGGGTGCAGGGCCAACCCTGTAGGAGGGCGTCAGGGCCTCTATGGTCTCACCATAGTAGTAACCTGCCCTCAGTACCTTGCTGTTGGCTTCTGCAACAAGAGGCTTCTTGCCAAACTTCTCCTCAATGAAATCCTCAGTGTACTTGAGTTTGCTGTCAAAGAGCCAGTAAACCATCCCGAGGGCAAACATGTTCTTGGTCCTGAGTACTGTCTTGGGATCAAGATCCATATCCTTCAGCGCCTCCTTTATCAGGGTGGTGATGGGGGCAGCAATGAGGTTCATTGAGTCAAGCTTGTCCTCAACGAAAGGATCAGACTTGTAGCCTGCCCGCTGTATATGTTTTTCCGTAAAATTGTCAGAATCATAAATAATGGTTGATCCCTGCCTGAGCCACCGGGCATTGGCTCGTATGGCGGCCGGATTCATTGCCACCAGGATGTCAGTAAAATCGCCCGGAGTATTAATAAGCTTATGCCCGATGTGTACCTGGAAGCCGGATACGCCTCCTACGGTTCCCTGCGGAGCCCTTATCTCCGCCGGATAATCGGGGAAAGTGGAGATATCATGTCCGAACAGGGCTGACGTGTTGGAAAAGAGAGTGCCCGTAAGCTGCATCCCGTCTCCCGAGTCGCCTGAGAACCTGATCACCACAGCATCCTTCTCAATGACCTTTGATCTTTTTCCCATGATTATTGTAGCGTATTTGATTTAGAAAGTCCCTTTGAAAGGAGTAACCTGTTTGATGATGCTAAGTTCACCATTACACAGATATATGTGTATGATTTTGGTCATGTTTACCGTGACCGGTCAGGCAACATCATGGCAGTCAGTTATTGCCGTGCCGGATTGCAGTCAGATGGTTGCGCAATGGATCAATATATCTTCACGACCAGATATCAGCCTTTTGCAGGTTAATTGATTTCTCAAAGAACATCCTGGCTATTTTCTCAAAATAATCAGTGAAGTCAGAGACGAAGAAGATGTCTTCTCCAGCTTCACCCCCGTTGATCATATCATGCTTTTCGAGTGTCTCCTTCAGCCTGGCGGCAACTATGCGTGCCGAGTCAACCACCTCAACGTTAAAATTGAAGAATTTGCTTATCTGGTTGCGGATAATGGGATAGTGAGTACAGCCCAGGATAAGGGCGCTGATGTCACTCAGCTTCGGATCAGAGAGGTAAGTGCGTATGATGGCATTGCTGATGTCATCAAAGATGAAACCCTCCTCTATCATCGGAACCAGCAGTGGTGTTGCCAGGGAGACAAGGGTGGTGGAAGGAGCGGCCACGCGCAGTTTCTTCTCATACTCGCCTGAGCTGATGGTCCGTTTGGTGCCTATAACCCCAAGTCTGGGGTAGTTCATGGAAGCGCAGTACTCAACCACCGGGTTGATCACATCAAGAATGATTACCCTTTCGCCGAATTCTGCAAGCAGATGCTCGTAGGCTGACGCTGAGGCCGAGTTGCAGGCTATGAGCACCAGCTTGGCATCGTATCCCAGCAGGAACTCGGTTATACGCCGTGAGTAGTTCCTGATTGCTTCTTCTGATTTGTCTCCGTACGGCAGATGTGCTGTGTCACCAAAGTAAATGATGCGTTCTCCCGGCAGGAGCTGGCGGATGGCATGCGCCACCGTGAGCCCTCCCACACCTGAGTCAAACACTCCTATCGGACGGTTGCCTGCTTCCATAATGCTGTAATGTGAGACTGCCCGCCTGAAGGCGGGCAGCACTGTTATTCATTCTGTTAATAGTTAGTCCTTGATTCCCAGCTTGTTCTTCACCAGCGGACCGATGTCAGTACTTTTAACTGTATCAACATATACGAGTGTGCGGACATCATATATATATGTGTAACCGCCCTCTTTTGCCACTTCATTGATGGCATTGGTGGCCTTCTCAATGATCGGGTTAAGAAGCTCAGCCTGCTTGTCCTGCAGCTGTACCTGTGCCTGCTGCTGGAAGTTGTTGATGCGTGTCTGCATGTCAGCCAGTTCCTGCTCCTTGTTTGCCTTGACAAGGTCAGTCAGGGTCTTGCTGTCCTTTACATACTGGTCAAGCTTGTTGTTGTACTCAACCTGCATCAGCTCCAAAGCATTTGTCA
>JAAZBN010000158.1 GCA_012513795.1 Bacteroidales bacterium
ATAAAAACCATGACGACTTTAACCTCAATGTATTGAGGTATGGTGTTACCGCAAGGGCGGGATATGAGATGATCCAGGTGTACGGCACCTTCTATCTCTCACCAATGTTCGAGGATAACAGGGGTCCCGAACTATATCCTTTCGAAATAGGGCTTGCACTTACCATAAACGACTGACAGGTAAGAACGCACGAATAACCGGAGAGGGCATTCAGTCAGATGCCCTCTCTTTTTTTTATATATCTTTCCGCCTGAAATTAGTCCGGTGTTTTGTGTATTCAAAACCGGGTGATTTTATGTAAGTTTGAGCCATTGACGCAGAGGACAGTGAATCAGTGCGCTGACCCTGCAAAACCTGCAAAAAAGTTAGAAATGAGACTACTTCTTATCAGCAATTCAACCAATGCCGGGGAGGCATATCTTGATTATCCGAAAAACAACATCAGGGAGTTCCTGGGGAGCAAAAAGGTGAAGGCACTTTTCATCCCGTATGCAGCTGTTACCTTCTCCTATGATGATTACGAAAAAAAGGTGAGGGAACGCTTCAATGAGGTGGGGCATGATGTAATATCCATTCACCGTTTCAAGGATCCGGTGAAGGCAGTGATGGATGCTCCGGCGATAGTTGTCGGCGGCGGGAACACATGGATGCTGCTCAGGTGTCTAAGGGAAAAAAAGCTGATTGCGCCGGTGAGAAAGAAGGTCCTGGGCGGCACACCCTATATAGGCTGGAGCGCCGGATCAAACGTTGCCTGTCCCACCATCATGACCACCAATGACATGCCAGTCACTACTCCTTCATCATTCAGGGCGTTCGGGCTTATCCCCTTCCAGATCAATCCCCACTATCTAGATGCCAATCCCGCCGGCCATGCCGGCGAAACAAGAGAACAGAGGATAGAGGAATTTATTGAGGTCAACAGGGATATCTACGTTGCCGGGCTGCGCGAAGGGACCATGTTCCTGCTTGAGGGCAGGAAGCTCTCACTGATAGGCCCGCGCAACGCACGCATATTCAGGTATGGAAGTACACCTGTGGAAGCAGCCCCTGGCAGTGACCCGGGCTTCCTGCTGAAGAAGAGGAAAAAATAGACCACATAGCCACCCGGCACCATGAAACTGGTAAAAAAAATAGCGCTTTTTGCCGGAGGTATCCTGCTGCTGGCCATACTGGTGCCCGGTATAGCTGCCGTCATATGGCAGGAGAAGGTGACCGGCACACTTGTGCGCAAAGTGAATGAGAGCGTTGATACCAGGATTTCATATGGCGACCTGCGCCTTACTATCTTTGAGTCTTTCCCAAATATCACGGTCAGGTTCAGCGACCTGCTGGTTGAGCCATCGCCTTTTTATGACAGGACACAGCTAAGGCATGAGGACAATGACACCCTGCTGTATGCATCATCTTTCTCTCTGACAGTGTCTACACCCTCCCTGCTCACAGGGACGGTGGCAGTACGGTCAATAACTGCCAGGGATGGAGAGGTTAACCTGCTGACCGACAAGAGGGGGGATATCAACTACCGGGTAATGCCCGAAAAGAAAGGGAACGGAAAGAATGTGAGGCTGAAGAATATCAGCGCGGTAAATATCAGAGCAGTATATAATGACCGCAGCTCGGAAATGCGGTTATCAGGGATCATAGGGCAGGCTATCCTCGGCGGCGAGATCTTCCGGACAGGTATTTATCTCAATACTATACTGAATGCCCGGCTGGACTCCGTGAGCCTGAACGGCAACACCATCAGGGAGATCCCCGTAACCGCCGCAGTCAAACTCCGTAAATCAGCCAGCTCACTCTCCGTGGCCAAAGGATCACTCTCTGTGGCTGACCTTAATTTTGACATCAGCGGCAATATCAACTATTCCGCCTCAACATTGAATCTGTCCATTGACGGAAAGAAAATCAGCATTGCGTCATTGATCTCCCGGCTGCCTGATAAACTGAAGTCGTTCACCGGCACCTTCTCCCCCGCCGGCATACTTGACCTGACATGTAATATCTCAGGGCCATACGGCGAAGCCGGCAAACCTCATATTGATGTTACATGCGGACTCACAAACGGTAAGATGAGCCATTCAGCCAGCGGATTCAGGGTGAATAACCTCGAGTTCAGCGGAGGCATTACCAATGGTGATCATAACTCCGCGGAGACATTCCGCATAACGGTTGACAACCTCTCTGCCAGGTATGGCTCGGCCTCCGTGAAGGGCTCGTTCATGCTTAACAACCTCACCAGGCCCCATGTGACACTGACACTTGACGGGGATCTCGACTTTGATGACCTGGGCAGGATATTCAGATCAGGATATATAAGTGACCAGAGCGGAACGGTCTCGGGAACCATACGCCTTGCAGGAACCATCCCCGGGGATATGAGTATTATTGCTGCACTGCCCCACCTTAAGCCTGATATCTCTTTTCTCTTTAAGGATTTCGGGGCTTCCGCGGGCAGGAGCGGACTGGCATTCTCACAAGTGAACGGGTCATTAAGCGTGAAGAATGACCTTGTGGCGGAGAACCTGTCATTGACCTTCAGGGAACAACATATCACACTGAACGCAGTAATGAAGAATTTCATTCCATGGATATCAGGCAGATCGGATATGCTTGACATTACCGGCGACCTGCATGCAGACAGGATAGTAACCTCCTCCTTCATAGCTGAAAAGAGTGATACCCTGGTGACTGCCGGGAAATCTCCCGACCTGTTCCCCGGAGATGTAACAGCAAGTATCAACCTTCGGGTTGACAGCCTGATATTCAATAATTTCAGGGCTGCCGGCTTAAGTGCCGGTTTAACCTACAGACCCTATGTCTACACTTTTGACAGGGTGAAGGCAGAAGGGCTTGACGGACTCCTTACAGGGGAGTTCATGCTGGGAAGGCAGAAGGAGGGCGGATACATTTCCAGGGCTATTCTTGACGTAAAGGAGATTGATATAAACAAAACATTCGCCTCATTCAATAATTTCGGGCAGGATTTCATAGTGAGCGACAATCTGCAGGGAGACCTCTCCGGCACCGTGACCGTGCTCTCGCCACTTGACAGCGTCTTTGCCACAGTACGTAAAGGGATTGTTGCCGAGGCTCACCTGGTAATAACAGAAGGAAAACTGTTAAGCTTTGCTCCCGCAGAAAGCCTCTCGTCATACCTTGACCTGGATGAACTCAGAAACATCAGCTTCTCAAGAATGGAGAACGATCTGTTCATCAACAATGGTATCGTATCAATACCCAAAATGCTGATAAACTCCTCGGCAGTGAATTTCACCGTGTACGGAACTCATGAATTCGAAGGCGATTATTCATATCATGTTCGCCTGCTTCTGTCCGAGGTGCTTAGCCGCAAAGCCAGGGAGCGCAACAGGGGGGCAAGCGCCATGGGACAGGTGAAGGTTGACGGTAGCGGAAAGGCTACGGTTCCGCTTAAGATAGAATGCATAAACGGCAAAACATCTGTTGGTTATGATCTCGGTCAGGCACAGGATAACATAAAGAGCGATATAGCCACAGAAAAGCAGACATTGAAGGGCATACTCAATGAAGAGTATGGCTGGTATGAGACAGACACCACGCGGATAAAGCCTCAGGAAAACAAGCCCAGATTCGACATCACCTGGGAAGAGGGCAAGGAGCAGAGTGTTGACACAGATAAGCCGGAGGAGGAGGTCAGGGAGAGCCCGATCAGGATACTGCTTAAAAAGAAAAGATAACCGATGGATATATACCGTAAACGACTTCTCTGGAAGGTGCTTCTTCTCATCTTCGCCGTGGTCATAGGCCTCGGATCGCTTTTTTATACCAATGACCTGGTGAACAAGCTCAAGGAAGAAGAGCGAAAGAAGGCGGAGCAATGGGCAGAAGCAACCCGCAGGCTGGTAACCTCGGACGATTTCGAGTTTCTCTTCAGTATCATCGAAGACAATACCACCGTCCCCGTAATCCTGATAGATGAGGAAGAGAGCATTCTTTCACAGAGGAATCTTCCGGCATCCATTGCCACTGATACCCTTGCCATGGTGAGAGAGCTCAAACGCATGGCCAAGAGAAATGCCCCCATATCCATTGAATTGCCAAACGGGATCGTCAACCACCTTTACTACCGTGAGAGCACGTTGTTGCGTCAGCTCAGGGTATATCCCTACATTCAGCTGGGAGTGATCCTGTTGTTTATAGGAGTGGCCTATGTGGCGTTCAGTGCATCACGAATGGCGGAGCAGAACCAGGTATGGGTGGGACTCTCCAGGGAGACGGCTCACCAGCTTGGAACCCCCACCTCTTCGCTATCAGCATGGAGTGAGATAATAAGCAGCAGGTACCCCGGTACAGACATTGCCGAGGAGTTGCCTGCCGATGTTGAGCGTCTGAGCCGTGTGGCAGAACGCTTTTCCCTGATAGGATCAAAGCCAAAGCTTCAGCCTGAGAATCTGCCGGAACTTGCAGAGTCAACTGCCTCTTACCTCAGGAAGAGGATAGCTTCAACGATTGATCTCAGGGTGGAGGATCAAACCACGGGATGCACTGGCATACCCTTCAACCCTGTTCTGCTGGGATGGGTAATCGAAAACCTGGTAAAGAATTCTGCTGACGCCATGAAAGGCAGCGGTGTGATAACAATCAGGCTCACGGAGAACAGCAGCGAGGCTGTGATTGATGTTGAAGACACAGGCAGGGGAATACCGCGAAAGGATTTCAAGACTATTTTCAAACCGGGTTATACTACCCGGGAGCGGGGATGGGGTCTTGGCCTCTCGTTGTCAAAGAGAATCATTGAGCAGTATCACAGGGGAAAGATCTTCGTGCTTCGGTCAGAGCCGGGCAATGGAAGTTGCATGCGGATAATACTGAACAGGAAAGGTTGAT
>JAAZBN010000159.1 GCA_012513795.1 Bacteroidales bacterium
CTGAGGGTTCCTGAATAGATCCTCATGAAGACCAGCCTTCCCATGTATGAATCGGTTGCTATTTTAAAGGCCAGTGCAGCGAAAGGCTCATCGGGGTCAGGATTGCGCAGCACTTCCTTCTCATCGCGCGGGTCATGGCCTTTGACAGCCCCCACATCCACCGGGGAGGGGAGGAAGGCAACCACCCCGTTAAGCAGTCGCTGAATGCCCTTGTTTTTGAATGCGGCTCCGCAGAAGACAGGGACAATCACTCCCTCAACAGTCTCACGGCGAAGCACCTTGATCAGTTCTTCTGAGTCAATGCTCTCATGATCCTCAAGATAGCGCTCGAGGATGGAGTCATCCATCTCGGCGCATGCCTCAACCAGTTTCATCCTCCACTCATCTGCCTCCTCTTTCATAAAATCCGGGATAGGCTTTATAGCGTAGTTCTGGAGAGGATCATCGCCATCCTCGAAGATGATGGCATTCATCTCTATCAGGTCAATGAGGCCTGAGAAATTCTCCTCGGCGCCGATAGGTATCTGAACAGGTACCGGGTGAGCACCCAGTTTCTCTTCCATCTGCTGAACCACGCCAAGGAAGTCAGCGCCCGGGCGGTCCATCTTGTTGACGAACGCAATCCGTGGCACATTGTATTTGTTGGCCTGCCTCCAGACCGTTTCGCTCTGCGGCTCTACGCCACCGACGGCACAGAATACAGCCACGGCACCGTCAAGCACCCGGAGTGATCTCTCCACCTCCACGGTGAAATCAACATGCCCCGGAGTGTCAATAAGGTTGATCTTGTAAATCTGATCCCTGTGTTTCCAGAATGTGGTGGTGGCAGCCGATGTGATGGTGATCCCTCTTTCCTGCTCCTGTACCATCCAGTCCATAGTGGCATTGCCTGAATCGACTTCGCCGATGCGGTGTGTACGGCCGGTATAATAGAGGATGCGCTCGGAAGTGGTAGTCTTCCCGGCATCAATATGGGCCATAATGCCTATGTTCCTGGTATGTCTCAGATCGCTGTTCATTTCTGGCTGACGGATAACCACATGCTGTTATAATCAGAACCGGAAGTGGGCGAAGGCCTTGTTGGCCTCTGCCATACGGTGAGTATCTTCCTTCCTCTTGTAAGCTCCGCCCTCACTGTTGTAAGCAGCCATCACCTCAGCAGCCAGCTTTTCAGCCATGCTGTGCCCCGTGCGCTTGCGCGCGAACAGGATGAGATTCTTCATGCTTATGCTCACCTTACGGTCAGGACGGATCTCAAGAGGTACCTGGAAGGTTGCACCTCCAACCCTGCGGCTTTTTACCTCAACATGAGGAGTAATATTGTCAAGTGCCTGTTTCCAGATCTCGAGCGGAGTCTTCTCCGCATTCTTCATCTTCTCGGCTACTATCTCAAGTGAATCGTAAAAAATCCTGTAGGCAACGGTCTTTTTACCATCATACATCAGGTTATTCACGAAACGTGTAACGTACGGATCATTGAACTTGGGGTCCGGTAAGAGGATCCTCTTCTTTGGTTTTGCCTTTCTCATAATCTGAATCCTTTAGCTGTTACTTCTTTGGTCTTTTTGCTCCGTATTTTGACCTTCTC
>JAAZBN010000160.1 GCA_012513795.1 Bacteroidales bacterium
ATGATAGCAGGCGGAATAGGCCTGTTCTACTGCAAGCCGTGGGCCAGGATACTGACCCTGGTGATGGCAGCGCTGGGACTGCTCAACGTGCCGGTAGGGACACTCAAGGGAGTCTATATCATTTGGGTGCTGGTACAGTCGGAGACAATCTCCCTGTTTGAAAAGGGTTGTCCTTCGGGGAAAGTCTGAGGGTCAGTAGCTTCGCTCCGTCTTGCAGTCGTGTCGGAGCGTAGCGGAGATCCCGACAGGAAGGTCGGGACGGTCATTCGGTCCTTGCTGCAAATTACAGCCAGATGCCTTCCCGGCACCTATGGAGCATCGCGGCTGAGGTCACTCTTTCACCGGGTCTCAATCTCACAGTCTGAACAGGCAGACAAAATGATTATTTTTGTTGTCTAACCATTCAGGTCATGGCAGACGATAAGAAGATCATTTTTTCAATGTACAGGGTAAGCAAGAGCTACCCTCCCCACAAACAGGTCATCAGGGACATATCCCTTTCTTTCTTTCTTGGAGCCAAGATTGGCATCATTGGGCTTAACGGCTCCGGCAAATCGACGTTGCTGAAGATCATTGCAGGCATTGAAAAAGAGTACCAGGGCGAGGTTGTCTTCTCTCCCGGTTACACTGTCGGACATCTTGCCCAGGACCCGCTGATTGACGAGAGTCGCACGGTGCGCGAGATTGTTGAGGAAGGAGCCGCTGAGGTTGTGGCTGTGCTTAAGGAATACGAGGAGATCAATCTACGCTTTGGTGAGCCCGAAGTATACGAAAACCCGGAGGTCATGGAAAAACTGATGGCCAGGCAGGCCGAATTGCAGGAGAAGGTTGAGGCTCTTGACGGGTGGAATCTTGAGCATAAGCTCGAACGGGCAATGGATGCCCTCAACTGTCCTGATCCCTCCACCCCGGTGAATATACTCTCGGGAGGCGAACGCCGCCGCGTGGCACTATGTCGCCTGCTGCTGCTGGAGCCTGACGTGCTGCTGCTCGACGAGCCCACCAACCACCTTGATGCCGAGAGCGTTCAGTGGCTCGAGACGCACCTCCGCCAGTACAGGGGGACGGTCATTTGCATCACCCATGACAGATACTTCCTTGACAACGTTGCCGGCTGGATACTGGAGCTTGACCGCGGAGAAGGGATACCCTGGAAAGGAAACTATTCTTCATGGCTTGAACAGAAAGCCAAACGTCTTGAGATGGAGGAGAAGGGGAATGTCAGACGGCGCAAGACACTCGAGCGCGAGCTGGAATGGGTGCGCATGTCACCAAAGGCCAGACACGCAAAGTCGAAGGCACGACTGAGCGCTTATGAGAACCTCCTCAACCAGGATGTGAAACAGAAGGAGGAGAAACTGGAGATATTTATCCCAAACGGGCCAAGACTGGGAGACAGGGTGATTACTGCCTGCGGCGTCACCAAAGCCTTCGGTGACAAAATTCTTTTTGAGGAGCTTGACTTTGATCTGCCGCCAAACGGCATAGTGGGTGTAATCGGTCCAAACGGTGCCGGCAAGACCACCCTCTTCCGCATGATCATGGGCCAGGAGAAGATTGACAGGGGCACCTTCGAGGTTGGCAATACAGTCACACTCGGGTATGTTGACCAGGCTCATGCTGCCATTGACCCCGCAAAGAGCGTCTATGAGGTTATCTCCGGCGGACAGGATGAGATAATGGTTGGCAACAGACCAGTCAATGCCAGGGCTTATGCCGCACGCTTCAACTTCACCGGCGCTGACCAGGAAAAGAAATGCGGCGTTCTCTCCGGCGGCGAACGCAACCGGCTCCACCTGGCACTGACACTCAAGAGCGGAGCCAACGTGCTGCTCCTCGACGAGCCTACAAACGACATTGACGTCAACACACTGCGTTCTCTGGAAGAGGGTCTGGAGAACTTCGCCGGATGCGCTGTCATCATCTCGCACGACCGATGGTTCCTTGACCGTGTGGCAACGCATATCCTGGCTTTTGAGGGTGAGTCACGGGTGGTGTGGTTTGAGGGCAGCTTTTCAGAGTATGATGATAACTACCGCAAACGTACCGGTAATACCGGTCCGGTGAGGTTCAGGTACAAAAAATTGGCGTAGTTCTCAGAATAATGCCAGAGACCTGATGGCTCACACTTCCGGAGGCATAATGCGGCAGACAGATCATTTCGCTGATACATTCAGGTATAATAAAAATCATCTTACCTTTACTGTTACTCTATAAACAGTAACTTCGCTACTCTTTAGCGGAAAGGCATGTTTAGTGTCAGGCGGCTCTCCGCATGAATATGTCAGGAATACAATAACTAAACGCAATATGGCAACACGCAGGCAATTTATCAGGATCTCAGCCATGGGAGCGGGAGC
>JAAZBN010000020.1 GCA_012513795.1 Bacteroidales bacterium
CAAGTTCGTCACTGCAGTCGGTCAGTATGTTTTCTCCTGAATAGGTGCCAGGATCATCAAATTGTACAGCTTCAATTTTTACATATTCAGCCTGAAAGTCTCCTGAGAGAATATCTGAGATTGTAACAGTCTCAGGTTCCAGTGCCTGCGGGGTGAGGCTGACGAGTGTGGTCTGGTCAGCTATGCTGATGTCACCGAACTGCAGCAGTCCGTTGTAGGTGGTGAAGGAGACGCCGCGACACAGGATCTTTACCTCTGAATCGCGCGAGAAGGTGTTGTTCCCGGTAACTGTCAGGCAGATTCCTGCGGTGGAGTCCTGGATATATGCCACGAAGGCCGGTATGTTACCCAGCTCAGGTGTCAGAGTGATTATGCCCTGGATATAAACAAGGGTATCAACTGTGGTAATGCCCTGTGCGTTCATGGCCCGGAGCTGTTCAATAGTGATGTAATCCACTTCCGGTTCCGGCGGGGGCATCGGCTCACGACTGCATGATGCCATCAGGATGATGGCTGTTGCAACGGACAGTTTTATAATGGATTTAAGTGTCATATTCATCTAAATTTACTTTGCTGCTGAAACAGTGATATTATCTATTCGGTATGAGGTACTCTCAGTGTTGCTGCCCGTGTAGCGGAAGGCGAGCACGGCCGACTGGCCGGCTGCAACCGGAAGATTCACATCACCTGAGCTGATAAATGTATGGTCCGGATCACTCTCCTGTGCCAGTACGGCATTAATGGGAGTCCAGGTGGCTGTGGCCAGGTTGTTCCCGTTATAGTCCGTTGAGATGAGCACTTCCATGGGCACATTTGTCCCGGTGTGTGCCCAGTAAGCCTTGGCTGTCTGGAAGGATAGTACCTTCTGTGTGGATATGTTCACAGGCCTGGTGATGAGCCATGTGACCATAGATGACAGGTTGGAATAATATCCTGTTGCCTGTGCATAGCTGTTGCCGCTATAGACCTGGGCGAGCCAGATACGACTGCCGGCTGTGGCAAGATTCTGCCATCCATTGATATAGATGTCATCATCATCGCCGAAGCTCTCGAAGTCCTCGCTGAGGGTTTCAACAGGTGTTCCCAGTGGCTGTTCAACCACTCCGCATCTCGTTCCGGACATGTCTACCTCATCAAAATCGCGCACGAGGAACTGGTAGGTCCCGTTGAATATTGTTACTATGCCGGTGATAGATCCGTTGCCTGCCGGAAGCACTTCTCCGGCTGCCGACGAGTAACCGCTGGTACGCACTATTATCGTCTTCTCATCACAGTCCTGGAGTGTTCTGTTCTCAGTTACCTTCTCAATAGCATCGGCCCATGTCAGCCCCATCATGGCATCAGTGAACTGTACGCCGTCAAGCTTTACCAGCCTGCCCAGGTATGAGTTGTTCCTTGCCTGGGTGATGGTTACACTGGCAGGGTAGGTGGGATTGCCGATAGAGAGTTTGAGGCACTGTTTGTCCATATTCATGCCTCCTACGCGTATTGTGCCGTCCTCCTGATAATACGGCGTGCCGCCGAGCTGCCAGAAGTTACCGTAATCGCCCAGCCAGAGGCCTTTAAGGTTAACAATCACTGAATCACCGATATATAGTCCGCTATTAGCCTCAAAGATAAGCCTGAGACCACCGGTGGCATCTTCTATATATGCCTCCTTGTAGAAGTTGCCATCCTTCTTGTCGCTGGCAGTGATGATGCCCCGCAGCGCCCAGTCGTGTTCAATCTCCACGGGATGACGCTGGGTGTAGTCAGAGATGGCCAGCTGGTCAGCGTAAAGAGCCCTGACCTGCTGAACGGTTACTATCTCCCCGGCAACGAATGGCATTTCCGGAGGAGGTGTTTCATTATTGTCTGTGCATGAGACCGCAAAAAGCATAATGGCAACGACTGCTATCAGTCTGAATAATTTTTCTGATCTCTTCATGATCTGTTCCTTCCTCATCGTTAGTACCTGATGCTTAAGTTAATGAAGTAGTTAAAGCCATTGGCATAGTAGACCCTGGGCTTGAACAGGTCTGGTCTTTCAGGGTCATAGCGGTACTGCTCATATCCGCCAGTGATCAGTGTCTTATTGTTCAGAACATTGCTCAGGTTGGCGCTGAGGTAGATATAGAGGTCGTCTATCCTCCATGATTTGCCCACGAAGATGTCAACCAGGAATCCCGGGTCGGTTTTCTGCTGGTAGTCCCAGTAAGGATAGTAACCGCTCTCGTCTTTGGTTCGCGTCACCGGGTTGAAATCCAGGTAGACATTGTCATAATAGCTCCCGGTGACACCTGCCCACCAGAACCGTGATGAGTTGTATTCAACTCCCAGTGCCAGGGCTGTCTGCGGTGTGCCGCTCTGCCGGAAGTACTGAATCCAGACCTCTTCGTTGCTGAGGACCTGGCTGTTGTTGTCCTGGGTGATTGTGATGTCAGGGTTGGTGATCCAGAGGAACTGTCCGAGTGATGCCACGGCGTTGACGGACAGTTCTGATGTAAGGCTGACTTCTGCTCCGGCTTCGATGCCGTAGTTTTCTTTATCGATGCCTGTCATGGCATAGTTTACCAGTGTCCGCCATTCGTCATGATAGAAGCTTGTCACCTCTGTCTGGTTCATAAATCGTGTGTAATATGCTGTTAGCCTGCCTGTTATTGCCGGCGAGCGGAGCACGTAGCTCAGATCTCCCGAAAGGATTGTTTCCTCCCGAAGCTCAGGTGTAACCGAGTTACGGGTGCGGGGCGACAAAAAACTGTTCCTGAAGAGGGGAGGATTGGTAGTGACAAGGGTATTGAAGAGTATCATGTGCCGGCCTGTGATGCGATAGTCGCCGCCAGCCTTCACTCCCCATGTTGGGTAATTGAGTCTCTCTGACTCCCCGAAGGAGTTGTCGGGGAAGAGGCCCTTACGCATAAGTCCCTCGCGCCACATGGCCGTGTATCTTGCGTGTGCACTCAGGTACAGCTTGTAGCGGTTGCCTGACCATGTGCCTGTTCCCCAGAGTGTGGCGCCGCGCTGATAGGCATAATAGCTGTTTCCGAATATCTCACCCTCGGTGACAGTGTTATCAGGATTGTTCAGATCATTCTGGAATGCATCAGGATTATTCGGATAATCCCTCTCAGCAAACTGGTCCACATCAAGCCAGTAGTCGCCTCCGAGGAGATCGCTGATAACGTTGAAGTTATGGCCGCGATAGATATCCACCAGAAGGCCTCCCGTGAGGTTGAGGTGCTCATCTATATCCCATGATGCGCGGGTGTTGAACTGAAACTGCGACAGGTCGTTGCGTCTGTCTTCAATAATGTACTTTGACCTGTTGCCGGAGACAGTATTGCCTTCTATACCTCCTTCATTACTGACGGTATAGATATTCTTCCTGTTGGCGAAATAGAAATGATCCCAGTCTATCTGGCTCACTGCCGGGTCGGAATGCCAGGCTTCTGTGATGCGGGAAATATCTGTCTCATCATAAAAATATCCGGGCAGTTTGCGATAATAGTCCGGCCTGGGATCGAGCACATCATACCAGTTCAGGGCTGTATAGCCGCTTTTCCCGAACCAGTAGCCTGCTGTTGTCTGGATATCGAGTCTGTCTGACGGTTCCCAGATGTGTGCCAGGGTCAGCAAAGGCTTATTATTGCTTCTGACGCGCGCACTGCGAACCTCACCGTCCTGGTAGCCCCAGTATGGATTATAATAGTTATTGCTGGCCAGATCATATACTTCCTGTGTGGCTCCGCCGCCCACGCCACGTCGGTAGACGGCATCAAGGGCAGTGAAATTTAGGCTGTGGCGACTGTTAAGCTTCTTCTCTGCGGACAAGAAGAAGGAGTTGGCGTCATAGAAGGTTCCCTCTTTATATCCCTGTTCACCCCATCGCCTGGAGTAGCTTCCGGTGAACGCCCAGTTATTATTCATCAGGCCGGTGCTGTATGTCAGCATCGCCCTGTTGGGGTAGG